>NZ_BAJR01000089.1 GCF_000613805.1 Phocaeicola paurosaccharolyticus JCM 15092
GTCGTCCCATAAGGTCAAAACGTTGTAAAATGGGAAAGAATAATTATGATAAAGCTCCCAATTATGGCTATTGTGCTTCACAGGGTAAACATTATTACGGATATAAATTACATTCTCTCTGTGGGTTGAGCGGTGTCATACACTCTTTTGACCTGACAAAGGCGAGTGTTCACGACATTCATTATTTGAAAGACGTAAAGTGTAACTTTCAGAATTGCACCATCATCGGTGATCGTGGATATATTGGAGCAGCCATACAACTTGATTTATTTGAAAAAGCTAATATCAAGTTGGAAGTTCCATATCGGTCAAATCAAAAAGATTGGAAACCTGTATTTAGTCCATTTGCTAAAGCAAGGAAAAGGGTTGAAACGCTTTTTGCACAATTATGCGATCAATTTATGATAATCAGAAATTACGCAAAACAAACAGAAGGATTGTTTACCAGAATTACGGGGAAAATTAGTGCACTTACAATCCTTCAATATATAAACAAGATTAATAACAAACCCATTGGACAAATTAAATATGCACTAATTTAATTCCGCCAACGGG
>NZ_BAJR01000088.1 GCF_000613805.1 Phocaeicola paurosaccharolyticus JCM 15092
CTCAAATACAATATTGATAACGATACTATGTATCAAACTCCTGATGGTCTTATGGAAGTGCGTGTACAGTACGTAAGCTTCACTAAACAGATTAAAAATGGAGAAACTCTCACTCATAAAGCACGCATTATAACCTATGCTGATCAAAGAAAGAGAAAACTCATATCTCTGCTCACCAATGATATGGATATGGATCCATCTGAAGTAATTGCCATTTATCGCAAACGTTGGGAGATAGAACTTCTATTCAAACAAATCAAACAGAACTTTCCTCTGAAATACTTCTATGGAGAAAGTGCGAATGCTATTAAGATACAAATATGGGTGACATTAATCGCAAATCTGCTCTTAATGGTCATGAAAAAAGGACTTACCCGATCCTGGAGCTTTTCCGGACTTGCAACAATGGTTAGAATAACGCTTATGTACTATGTGGATTTTTATAGCCTGTTCAATCACCCGGAAAAAGATTGGGAAGCCCGCTTGCAAGCGACATCAGATAGAACACCCGAACCATCACTATTTGATTAAGGGGGACTTGGATTTATAAAAAAAGGAACTCGACTACCTAAAAAAGGATAGTCGAGCTATGGAGTACTCTCATTATAGAGTTTTATCGGACAGCAAT
>NZ_BAJR01000087.1 GCF_000613805.1 Phocaeicola paurosaccharolyticus JCM 15092
GTAAAAGAATAGCTGAGAAGATAGATGGTGGTGAAGAATATTTCTGTATTGATTCAAAACCTATAGAGGTATGCCGGGTAGCTAGAGGGAAACGTTGTAAAATGGGCAGAAACGATTATAGCAAAGCTCCATCATTCGGATATTGTGCCTCTCAGAAGAATTATTACTATGGATATAAATTACACGCTATTTGCGGTTTAAGTGGAGTTATCCATTCCTTTGACCTGACAAAAGCAAGTGTTCACGATATCAATTATCTTAAAAATATCAGATATGAATATCATGACTGCAGCATTTTCGGAGATAGAGGATATATTAGTAAGAATGTGCAACTGGATTTGTTTGAGACTGCAAATATAAGACTTGAAGTTCCATATAGACTGAACCAAAAGGACTGGAGTCCTACATTCATCCCATTTGCTAAAGCCAGGAAAAGAATCGAAACGGATTTCTCACAACTATGCGATCAGTTCATGATAGTGAGAAATTATGCTAAAGATACAGTAGGATTGTTTACCAGAATACTAGGGAAAATAAGTGCATTTACAATCCTTCAATATATAAACCACATTAACAACAAACCTATTGGCAGACTTAAATATGCGCTTATTTAATTCCGCCAACGGGT
>NZ_BAJR01000086.1 GCF_000613805.1 Phocaeicola paurosaccharolyticus JCM 15092
TCTTTATTATAATAACATCATCTTGATTCTTTAGAAAAAATAGCCCAAACTAATTTGCCATGCATTCATTTTTCCATTACCTAAGATCTTGGGATAGACGGAGTCCTTAATTGACTGATCAGCCGATTCACTGCATGCAAGATTATAATTGGCAGAAACCTGTAGATGATTTAATATGGTTGCTCCGGCACCGATATTAACACTTAGCTGTGCTGCCTTGAAATCCCAATCTTCATAATTGGTAGATACGGTTTTATCGCCGACATTAAAGCCAAATTGAGGACCGGCAAAAATGTATACTTCCAATAGTTTTGATAATCCCAAACCATAACGCAAGTTGACAGGAATAACGATCTGTTGCTGTTTTATTGTTGTGGAATATAATGGTATTGGAATAATATCTGTTTCTACTTTTGCACTGCGTTGGTCATAAAGGAGAGAACCATCAATGCCAAATCCTAATGGCAAAGCTATCTTAGCAGTTGGGCCAAAAAAGAAACCGTTATTGTTTTTCTCATAATTATGAATAGTAGAACTATTAATATCGGTCATATTTAAACCACCTTTCACTCCAAATGTTACCTGTGAGAAGACTGTAAGGTTAGTCATAGTAACAAAGAATAATAAAATTAAAAA
>NZ_BAJR01000085.1 GCF_000613805.1 Phocaeicola paurosaccharolyticus JCM 15092
ATCCCGACATCTCTCAAAATTTGAGTTTCTCTATTGATGCAAATGGATACTTTATAGGTAATACCGCTTATTTTATGTCTGCCATAAACTTAGAATATCTATTGCACATACTTAATTCTAAGTTAATAGATTGGTATTATAGGACTCTATCTGTACAACTTGGAGAGAAAGCAGTCAGAATGTTCTCAATATACGTATTAAAACTACCAATTCCACTATGGTTAAACACAGAATTACAAAATGCGATCAAAAGTGAAGAACCAAGCAATGATATTAACCGTATGGTATATGAAATTTACAACTTGGATAATAAAGAAATGGAATTTATTGAATTTCAATAAATCCAATAGATTTTCGCTCCTCATCTGTAAGGTTATATAAGTCAAAAATCATAGAGTCAAGATCTATGGCTTTTGACTTTGTATACTCATACTGCAATTCTTGCACTAATACTTTACATTTTGCATTGATTTCATCATTAACTTTCAACAATGGAATCTTGTCAAAAAAAACTTTTCTTAATTCTCTTGTTCCGCCTAGTAATTCCGGAAAATTTTCTTTGAAACAGAATTTAAATAGAGAAGAATTTAGAAATGCTGTTAGATATGACATGCAATTACCTGTAATCATAAATGATTTGTCATTCTGAAAAAATCCTTTTTCATCATAATAAAAAGGTAAGTACTTCGTCATATTGGGGTAC
>NZ_BAJR01000084.1 GCF_000613805.1 Phocaeicola paurosaccharolyticus JCM 15092
TTTATTGCTGTCCGATAAAACATTTCTGCGATAATAAAATTAGGGCTGATTCCATTTTCAGGAGTCAGCCCTTTGTGGTTATTTCGCTGTTGCAATACAAAATAAAATAACCATGGGTAAAAGTACACATTTTAGCGGACAGCCGCTCTATAGTCAGATCATAAAATTGCTTGATAAGTCCCAAGTTCTTCAGATGAGTCGCAATTGTGGTGGTGAGCGCTATATTAAGCGCTTCGATTGTTGGACGCATATGGTTGTGATGTTATATGCTGTGATTATGCGCTTTGACTCATTGCGTGAGATTACCGCTTCCTTACAAGCAGAAGCTCGCAAACTGAGCCATCTTGGTCTATCCATAATGACTTCCCGCAGCACTTTATCAGATGCTAATAAACGACGCCCCGAATCCGTGTTTGCATCTATTTACCGTGATTTATACGCCACTTATCGAAGCAGGCTTTCTTCGGACAGCCGAGCATGTAAAGAGGCTAAATGGATGAAACGATTGCAGATTATCGACTCCACTACCATATCGTTGTTCTCCAACCTACTTTTTAAAGGTGTAGGACGTCATCCAAAAAGTGGAAAGAAGAAAGGAGGTATAAAGGTTCATACCGTCATACATGCTAATGAAGGTGTGCCTTCGGATATAAAGTTTACCTCTGCAGCAACCAATGATTCTTTTATGCTCCAACCCACAGCCTTGAGCAAGGGGGATATAATGGCTATGGATCGGGCTTATATTGACTATCAGAAACTGGAACAAATGACGCAAAGAGGAGTGATTTATGTGACAAAGATGAAAAAAAAT
>NZ_BAJR01000083.1 GCF_000613805.1 Phocaeicola paurosaccharolyticus JCM 15092
ATTATTTTTCTACTCCAAATTTATAGATAGTAGTCTGTTCGTATTTTTCACATGGGTGTAAAACACATGAAGGGAAATGAGCTTTGTTTGGTGTGTCAGGGAAGTGCTGTGCTTCGAAACATAAAGCACTTCTTCTAGGGAATGTAGCACCATGAGCTCCAGTAAAGCCATTATGCCAATTTGATGAATATAGCTGAACTCCAGGTTCAGTAGTATAAACCTCCATATTTCTTCCGCTTACAGGCTCAATACATTTTGCAGCGAAAGATAGAACACCGGCTTCCGGTTTATTCAATACATAGCAATGATCATAACCAGCTCCAAATACCAACTGTTCAAAGTTGTCGTCTATTCTGCTGCCTACTGTATGTGGAGTACGGAAGTCCATAGGAGTTCCCTCAACTTTAAGTATCTCTCCTGTTGGGATTGACACCTCATCGATAGGAGTATAGAAGTCAGCATTGATTGTAAGAAGATTATTGTCTATTGTAGCTGTAGGATTAGCTAATCCTGATAGACTGAAGAATGCGTGATGTGTAAGATTTATTATTGTAGCCTTGTCAGTAGTTGCCTGATAAGTAATCTTGAATTCATTATCATCTGTAAGTGTGTAAGTGACCTGTATCTCTACATTTCCAGGGAAGCCCTCTTCTCCATCTTTTGCTGTATAATATAGGTGTAATTCATTCTCTGATGATTGGCTGGCTGCCCAAACCTGTCTGTGGAAACCGGTAGGTCCGCCATGTAAGGCATTTGGTCCGTTATTTATAGCTAGAGAATATTCTTTACCTTCAAGTACAAACTTTCCTTTTTCGATTCTGTTTCCATATCTTCCGATAAGAGTACTTAAGAATTGCTCATGGCTGTTTATTACATTATCAA
>NZ_BAJR01000082.1 GCF_000613805.1 Phocaeicola paurosaccharolyticus JCM 15092
GGTATGATCCTATGATCTTAAATGGGCTCATACCGAAATTCTGAGGGGACTTAATTCTTAATATGCTATCTTTGCGCCAAAAAATATATGAATTACGATACTTTTCTTCGCTTTATCTTTCCTGATGGCATGTTTGACTACTTCGAGATGGTCCAATTTAAAGAGTTTACCGACAAAGTTGAAATATATTTCGAAGAGAAAAATAATCCTCCTGAAGAATATAAAAACGACAAACTGGAAAGTAAAGGGTTCTATGAGGAAGTACGCATGTATGATTACCCCATGAGAGGCCGCAGTTGTATCCTATACATAAAGAAACGTCGCTGGTTCAATCATACACAGAATAAATATGTTTCCAGAAATTGGAAACATATGGCTGAAGGCACGCAAATCTCTTCTGAATTTGCGTCTTTTTTAAAAGTATTATCCCACAAGCGCGAATAAAAAACATAAGAACAGTTTTACGCTGTTTATGCTTTGCTAAAAGAGCGTAAAATAATGTTATCAATCCTATTACTTTTGCTATTGCAAGCAAGTACGTCAGACTACCATTGGACTTGCATTCCAATTAAAAGTATGATGCTGTAGGTCAGTAAAATAAGAAATGGCCGTTAGATGCCGTATGGAAGAATACAATATTTTGTATGACCACAGGCTTGCATTTCTATTCATCTTTTAAAATAAAATGTATGGCAAAAGTAAAATCTGCAAAGGCTAAACTTATAAAGTCTTCAGATGGCAACACTCTAGCAATTGTAAATCCTGATGCCGCAGGGATAGATATCGCAGACACAGAAATGCAAGTCTGCGTTCCGGAAAATCGTGATGGAGATAATAATAGACGCTTCGGATGTTTCACGGATGACCTTAACAATATAGTAGATTGGTTACTTTCCTGTAGGATAACAACAGTTGCAATGGAAGCC
>NZ_BAJR01000081.1 GCF_000613805.1 Phocaeicola paurosaccharolyticus JCM 15092
GTAAGCCTTCGGTGAAATGCATCTTTTGTCCTAATTGCTTTGCTTTTATTTTTGCAAAAAACAAAAAAATATGATGACAAAAGAAGAAATAGCTTCCATAGTCCTTTATTGCAAAGATAATAATGTAAGCTTTAAGAACCGTTTGAGAGAATTAGGAATAATGCCATGGCGTTTTTATGATGCCAAAAGCAAATATGCAAAGAGCAACAATAATGAACTATTGGAAATAGGTAACAAAGGTAATTTCATCCCGTGTCCTGATTTAACCAGAAAGTGTTCACGTGCAAAGAATAAGCATGAAGACAGATTGTGTAGTAGTATAAATATAGAGCTACAATCAGTTAACGGTACAATAATGAGAATACATGGTGAATTAAGTAGTTCTCAGATAGAAAGTATTATCCTGTCAGCTACCGGTCATGTTTAGTCTTGGGGATAGTAACCGTTATCTGTTGTTCAGTGAACCTACAGATATGAGAAAGAGCTTCCATACTTTAAGCGGGCTTGTTACCAACATCATGGGTTCAAATCCACATAATGGTGATGTCTTTATTTTTATAAACAGACATCGTAACCGTATAAAGCTTCTGCATTGGGAACCGGGAGGTATGGTTATATATAGCAAAATGCTTGAAAGAGGAACCTTTGCACTTCCTGACCTGTCTTCTGCAACCTCTTCATCATATGTCATGCAATGGCGTGATCTCGTGCTCTTGGTTGAAGGAATTATGGAAAAGGCAGATAGTCGTCAGAATCGTCTCATACATCTGAGAAACATGCAGTTATAGTAGCAATTATATTTACATAAATTTGTCTAATTAGCTGATTATCATTATATTTGTTCTATAATAAACACGATAATGACGGAAGCGGAAGTAATAGCTCTACAGAAAGAAAATGAGCGTCTCAGGAATTTGGTAAGCAGCCTTGAAAGTCAGCTTGCATGGCTTCGTAAGAAGGTCTTTGGCAGTATGAGTGAGAAACATCTTCCACTAAATCCTGATGAACTTCAGCTTAACCTGTTCCCGGAACAGATGAGCGATGATGAGAAGGCAAAACTTGAGGCAGAGGTCTCTGCAGAA
>NZ_BAJR01000080.1 GCF_000613805.1 Phocaeicola paurosaccharolyticus JCM 15092
GATAGTGTCCCTAAAAGTGTGTATTTCTTTATAGATAGTATTTTCAAAAATATTAATTATTTTCATTAACAAAAAGCCTTGATTCTAAAAAATTATATATTGGATATTTAAATACCTCTTTGTTCATAGAAACATTAGCCATCAACAAAATAACAGCGTCTTGATTAGGCATAACGCCTCTCATTTTCAGAACCCTCTTGAAATCCTTATTAAGTCTTTCTATCCAATTTGTTGTATATATCATACCTCTTATCTCCCTCTCATAACTGAAATATGTGAAGTAGTATCTGTATCGCTCATGCCTGTATCTTTTCAGTGAGGGATAAAACTGGGCCCATCTATTAATAAAATCAACAAAATCAAGATAAGCAGACTCACAAGTCGTATTATCTTTATCCGGTCTGAATATGGTCTGCAATTCAGCAGCAATAGTTCTTTTATCCCTTGGTTTTATCTTATTGATTATATTTCTCTTTAAGTGTACTGTACAAAGTTGGATATCAGCCATAGGGAAGGCCTGTGATATTGAATTTTCTATACTCGTTAATCCATCACAAACGAATAAATTTATCTCACTCACTCCTCTGGCTTTTATATCATTGAATATATCTAACCAGTTTGAAGCACTTTCTGTCGGGAAGTTCACAATAGACAAAACTTCCCTTGTCCTATCCTCCTTCACTCCTAATATCACGTAATAAGCTTCATTTGATACACTATCCACTCTTCTGGTTGACACATAGGTAGCATCTATGTAAACTATTGGGTAATGGCTGTCCAAACTGCGGTTCATCCATGCCTTCACATCACTTCTTGCAATGTCAAGAATACGACTTACCTGACTCTTACTATAATGTTTGCCATAGAATTCTTCTGATATACGTCCTACCTGTCTTGTTGTAAGACCCTCTGCGTAAAGACTGCATGCGAGTCTTTGGAGTTCTGCTTCCTGATTTTTTAAGACACCAAGAAGTACAGGATAAAAGTTGTTCTCACGACTACGGGGAACCTGTATTTCAAACATTTGACCATTTTGATAGATTCTACGAGGACGGAAACCATTGCTGACGTCGTTATTCTCAATATTATGAACAGAGCGTTCTGATTTCATTAGGGATTCGATACCTAAACGTACTAGTTCATGAAAACCTTCCTTCCCATTTGCTATTGAGGAAATTATTTCTGACATTTGTTCGTGTGTAAATTCCATTTTTATCTGATTTTAGTTTGCAATACTAATCTATAAAAATTGTGGATTTACACACTTTTTAGAACACTATC
>NZ_BAJR01000079.1 GCF_000613805.1 Phocaeicola paurosaccharolyticus JCM 15092
CACTAGTGTCCCGTTAAAATCGGGACGAGTTAAAAATTAAATATATAACCCCGGAATAAGGGGATCAAGTTGCTCTTTGACATCATTGAAATTAGTCTTATCGAACAGAATACTAAGGTGAGTTTTGTCCGTCAAAGATATGCTTAGAATCTGCAAGACCTCATAAGTCGAACGATTCAGTTTCATATCATGTTGGACAATAGCTACCAAACAATACGTGATTATTGCAACACTTATCTGTATCCTGACGGCATTCTCGGTTGTACCCCAGAATCTCTTTATTTTGAGATGCTGCTTCAGCCATTTGAAGAACAGCTCGACCAACCATCTTTTTTTATAAAGATTAGCAACATCATTAGCAGTGATATGCTTCGCATTTGTAAGAAAAGTGAATTCTCGATCATCTTCTTCGTCATAGAATCTGATAAGTCTGAAGGTTTCTGGGTATTTCTTCTCCGAGAGGTATCCCGTAAGTTTTACTTCTGCATCAGTTAGGATATTCTTAGGCATCCTACGTTTCCATTTGACAACCTCGTACTTTAAATTTGTCTTGGCTCTAATAACATAATATGAACCTGTAAGATGTATCCTATAAAGTTCTCTGAATGAATCATAAGCCCTGTCGAATATATAGTAAGCATTTGGTTCATAAGGAATTGTATTCATTACCGTAGAATCATGTTTGGAAGCTGTTGTTACAGTATAGAATGCTGGTACTTGTGCTTCAATGTCATAAAGGACATGAGTTTTGGTGCCACCTTTCTTTCTACGAAACTTAGCCCAAGGAAACGTTGCAAGACATAGGGGAATGGTCGTAGAATCAAAAGCGTACTTCTTTCCTGGTATATCCAGAATGTTGGTAGCGCGTTTTTCAGAAGCTTCTTTCATCATATAGAAAGCAAAGTCTTCAAAGATTCTGTAATCACGATTTTGATTAGCGGTTGCAAGAGTAGTTTTTGCAATAGGTTCACGTCCCAATCCAAGATGGTAACGTTTGCTTTTGTGCGCTTGTAAAGCGACTATTAAGTCACGTAAACTTTCTCGATTACTGAACTGACCAAACATCATTGCAAGAAGTTGATTCCAACAAGTAAAATGTTTCACATAATGGTTACCATCATACTTGTCTACAAGTTTTCTGAACTTGTTTTTATTTAGAAATTCCACTAATTGAGCGAAAACATATTTATCTTGATTCATTTGCCATCGAGTTAATCGACTGCAAAACTATAAATCAAATCGTCGCCCCTATAAATCCTGTTATAAAAGACTGTATTTCAATTATTTCAAAGAACTATTTATCCACTTTAACGGGACATTAATG
>NZ_BAJR01000078.1 GCF_000613805.1 Phocaeicola paurosaccharolyticus JCM 15092
CCTTCCAGAAAACCACTTGACACATCCAAGTTGCCGGTCAGGGAAGAACATATTTATCCGCAAGGAATAAATCTGGAGGAATATAGTGAATTGGCTCCTGAAATAAGTGATTCTCTTGAAAGGATACCGGCAATGGTATATATCAGAAGGATAATACGTCATAAATATGTGCTCAAATCAGATATCCAGATAAAAGATACAGAACGTAAAACTTTTGAGATAGCTCCAATGCCATTAGCACCTGTCGATAAATGTATTGCAGGTGCATCTGTACTTACAGACATCATACTTGACAAGTTCATGTATCATCTTCCTTTTTACAGAGTAATCCAGAAGTACCGTGAAAGTGGAATCATCTTCAATGACTCTACAATGAATGGATGGTTCAGCGCAACATGTGAAAGGATAAAGCCACTTTATGATGTCCTGAAATCAGAGATACTCTCAAGTGATTATATACAGGTCGATGAAAGCACGGTTCCTGTTATAGACAATGAAAAACATCGTACGGTCAAAGGTTATATGTGGTGTGTCAGGGATGCACTGCACGGATCAGTATGCTTCAGCTATGACTTTGGCTCAAGAAGCAAGGCAACAGCACGCAAACTCCTGTTTGGCTATCATGGTAATGTACAGACTGACGGTTATAATGTATATGATGACTTTGAAAAGGTAGAAGGCATAACTCTTTATGGATGTTGGGCCCATGCACGAAGAAAACTGGTTGATGCGCTTGATGAAGATAACCCAAAAGCCACACAAGGTCTTGTGTATATCAATAAACTATATCATATAGAGAGTCTTGCCGATGAGATGGGACTGACAATAGAACAGAGGAGGGATAAACGTAAATCAGAGGCATATCCTATAATCTGTGAGTTTGAAAAATGGCTCAGCGATACATGGTGTAAGGTACTTCCTGGAAGCAGGATGGGAAAAGCCATACAATATATCTATACACTACTTCCACGTCTGGCACGTTATGTAAATGATGGGAGGATAAATATAGACAATAATCTCATAGAGAATGCCATACGTCCATTAGCTATAGGTAGGAAAAACTATCTGTTTTGTGGAAATGATGACTCAGCAGTACGTGCAGCAATAGTTTATTCCTTAATAAGTTCCTGTAAGGCTGCCGAAGTTGATCCAAGAAAATGGATGACCGATATCTTAAGAAAATTACCTTTATACAAAGAATCAAAGATGGATATAAAGGAACTATTACCCTTGAACTGGAAAAACAAAACTGATTCTTCAAATTAAAACCAACTCGAATAAAATAGTACCAACTTGAATCAACTTTGTTCAACTCGGATAAACTTGATTAAAGTTGGACTTATTTGTGATTATATGTACTTTACCGAAGGCTTAC
>NZ_BAJR01000077.1 GCF_000613805.1 Phocaeicola paurosaccharolyticus JCM 15092
GTTCCCTGGGAAGAGTTCGCCCGGCTTTACTACAAGAACTTCAAGAGCAACCGTGGTGCCCCCACCAAGGATGCCAGGCTTGTGCTGGGAGTGATCATCATCAAGCACATCATGAAGACGGACGATCGCGGTGTGATAGAGATGATCCAGGAGAATCCCTACATGCAGTATTTTCTTGGACTCGAAGCTTTCACTTATGAACAGGTAATGACGCCCTCGCTGCTGTTTCCATCAGGAAACGCATTGATCTGGATGTCTTTGAATCATTGACAGACGATTTAATAAGAAAAGGGTTGAAGCTGAAAGCCGGGACAAAACAAGAAAAGGCTGACACGGTTACGAAGGATGAAGAATATGATAATGATGACGACCCTGATCCACATCCCGGGAACAAGGGGAAGCTTCAATTGGATGCAACGGTCTGTGATGCGGATATCAAGTATCCCACCGATCTGGATCTGCTGAACGAGAGTCGTCAAAAGGCCGAGGAGTTGATTGATGAGTTGTGTTTAAAACTGGGTATTAAAGATAAACCCCGTACATACAGAAGGTTGCACGCAAGGATTTTTTGAATGTATCGAAGATGAAGAGAAAACCTGCCAACGTTTTACGAAAGGCGATACGCAAGCAAATCAACTATCTGAAACGGGATGTACGGACTATCAATGAGATGCTGGACACCATAAAGGATGAACCGGTTCCTTTTGACAGGCGGCAACTGAAATATTTTTTTGTTATCCAGCATCTGCTGGAACAACAGGAGAGCATGTACAAGAAGAAGAGCCATCAAGTAGAAGATCGCATCGTGAGCATTCATCAGCCGCATGTACGTCCCATCGTGCGTGGCAAGGCCAAGGCCAAGACGGAGTTTGGCGCCAAGATCAACATCAGCCTGCTGGATGGATATGCCAGGGTGGATCATTTTGACTGGGATGCCTTTAACGAGGGGCAGGATCTTCAGGCACAGGTCGAACGCTTTAGGGAACTGACAGGGAAATACCCGGAGCTGGTTCAGGTGGACAAGATATATCTTACCCGGGAGAACAGACGGTTTTTGAAAGAGAAAGGAATCCGCTACACCGGGGAGCCACTGGGACGAAAACCGGTAAAAGAGATAAAGAGCAGATACCAAAAGCGTAAAGAGCGACGAGAAGCGGCGGAACGCAATCAGGTTGAAGGGAAGTTTGGTCAGGGGAAACGTGGATATGGTTTAAATGATATCCGCGCCAGATTGGCCACGACATCAAACAGTTGGATAGGGGCTATCATTTTTGTGATGAACCTGATCCGACATATGAGGGATATTCCCCTGTCTTATTTTGTCTCGTTTCTATCGAAACTGATGAAAGTGAGAAATATAAACATTTATCCACTCGGGCCACAAATGAAATTGTGTGCCTGATTGGGATTTAATAAGCAGACCCTAA
>NZ_BAJR01000076.1 GCF_000613805.1 Phocaeicola paurosaccharolyticus JCM 15092
TTTATAGCTGTCCGATAAAACCAGCGATAGCATATAAATATTTCCCGAGACTCTGTAAAATAGTGTTTCGGGTTATTTTTTCTGAAGACAAGCCCCCTCTGTCAAAAAAGTAGTTGTTCTTGTGGACCATCATTGACTTCATTTAAGTAAGCTTCCCAGTCTTTTTCCGGATGATTGAACAGACTGTAAAAATCTATATAGTACATAAGTGTTATTCTTACCATTGTAGCTAATCCGGAAAACTCCATGATCGTGTTAATCTCTTTCGCATAACCATTAAAAGTAAATTAGCTATAAGAGTTATCCAAATTTGAATCTTAATTGCGTTTTCACTTTCTCCGTAAAAGTATTTCAGAGGGAAGTTCTGTTTCATCTGTTTGAATAGAAGTTCTATTTCCCATCTCTTGCGATATATATCAACAATTTCTGTTGGATCAGACTCTATGTCATTAGTTAGAAGAGGTATAAGTTTGTGCTTTTTCTCATCAACATATGTTATAATACGGGCTTTATGAATGAGAGTTTCGTCATTTTGTTGTTGTTTGGTAAAGGATACCTGCTGTATACGTATCTCCATAAGTCCCTCAGGAGACTGATACATTGTATCGTTCAAGATATTGTATTTAAGGTTTTTCTTCATCTTGGTTACATAGATCACACCTCTTTGTGTCATCTTTTCAAGTTTAGCATAATCGATATAGGCGCGATCCATTGCCATAATGTCGCCTTTATTTAATGATGTCGGGTTTAACATGAAAGAGTCATTAGTAGCAGCAGAGGTGAACTTTATATCAGAAGGTATACCTTCGTTTGCATGTATAACGGTATGTACTTTTATACCACCTTTCTTCTTGCCTGTTTTAGGATGACGGCCAACACCTTTAAAAAGCAGATTTGAGAATAATGATATGGTGGTAGAATCTATTATTTGAAGACGTTTCATCCATTTTGGTTCATTGTGAGAGTGGCTGTCCGAAGAAAGTTGATTATGGTAAGTTGCATATAAATCACGATAGATAGATTCAAATACAGCTTCAGAACGTCTTTTGTTTGCATCAGACAATGTACTACGAGATGTCATCATGGAAATTCCAAGGTGATTTAACTTACGTGCTTCAGCCTGCAGTGATGCAGTAATTTCACGTAAGGAATCAAAACGAATAATAACAGCATAAAGCATGACAACTGTATGTGTCCAGCAATCAAATCTCTTTATATAACGTTCTCCACCAAGTTCCTTACTTGTTTTTAGAATTTTTGTCTTGTCAAGCAATCTTATTATCTGACTATAGAGAGGCTGTCCGCTAAAATGTGTACTTTTGCTCATGGTTATTTATTTTTGTGTGGTAACAAGCTAAATAACTACAAAGGGCTGACTCTAGAAAATAGAATCAGCCCTAATTTTATATTTGCGAAAAAGTTTTATCGGACAGCAATA
>NZ_BAJR01000075.1 GCF_000613805.1 Phocaeicola paurosaccharolyticus JCM 15092
AGTTTAACTATAAAAGTTGACTCTTTATTGCCTTATTTATAAAACTTGTTGACTTTGATTTGACTATTTTTATTACTGGTTTACTCAATAATTGTTATTCGTATATAAGGTTGACTTCTATATCAAGTCTGGTATGCTGCAAATATAGAAGTTTATATTAAACTGCTATTTTCTTTAGCGCATTTTCTCTATAACTAATCCATTTTTTATTTATCTGTCCTTGATATTGAGCAGCTTCCTTAGGTGTCATACCATCCAGACTCATATGAGGTCGTTCATTATTGTAAAAATCAATGGCTATGCTTGTTGATTTTCTTACATCCTCGATATTGAAGAATACTTTATTCATAAACAATTCATTCTTAATCGTATTGTTGACTCTTTCCGCAACCGCATTGTCTTTAGGATCACCGGATTCAGTCATACTTATTTTTATTCCGTATTGCTTCAGTTTGTCAGTATAGATATAGCTTGCATACTGAACGCCTCTGTCTGAATGATGGATAAGCCCATTGATTGTACTAATCGGATAGTTTGCCAAAGCCATATCCAATGCTTTTATTGTATGGATGGTCTCCAGGCTTTCACCTATACTATATCCTATAATTTCTTTAGTATAGTAGTCAGTAATAAGGGATAGGAAACAAAATTCATAATCATCATTACAAGGGTCTGAGACTATCGGTATATAAGTTATATCGCTGACCCATACCTGAGTTGGTCTATCAGGGATTATATCCTTTATCAGATTGCAATATAATGGCAGTCCATGTTTGGAATCGGTTGTACGTACACGGCTTTTTCGTTTCCTGACCTTAAGATTATATCTGTCTATGATATCATAGAAATGATTATATCCTATACTATAATCATTACCAAAAAGGCGATTGTACATACTCCATAATTTATTGCCTCCAATACCTGGATCCTTAGAGCGGACTTCTTTTATGTATTGAACAGCAAAAGATTCTTTTGCCAGATTTGCAAGGAGTTTATCGCTATGCTTGTAATAGGCTTGCTTACTTACACCAAGTAGCAAACACATAGAGATAATAGGATATTCCATGTTATCTCTAGTGTGAAGCCGGTTGGCTACTTGGTGCCAACTTTTTTTAAGTCTATGCCATAGACTTCCTTACCATAGGATACCATCTCCTCATAGAAATCAGCACGAAGCTTCTCCTTTTTAAGATCAGATTTAAGCTTTAAGACCTCTTCCTGAAGAGCTTTGTAGTCATTAGGGGTTATGTCCTTTCCTTTTTTAGCCATATCTTCTGCAATCTTTGGATTTTCTTCCCTAAACTTACTGATTATTTGGTTAATATAATGTCGGCAGAAACCATATTTTTTGGCTATTTCCGAAGCCTTCATTCCTTTTAAGGTATACAGTGTATAAATCTCATAAGAACGACGGCTACGTTCTAAGGTTTCTGAATAGCAAGATTTTTTACTAATACTTTCCATAAGCTTTTTGTTTTGGAAAGTCAACCTATTCTACAAAAAGACA
>NZ_BAJR01000074.1 GCF_000613805.1 Phocaeicola paurosaccharolyticus JCM 15092
TATTATTTTATTAGGATTTTTTTTCGTGTATGGGTTACAAGCCTCTGAGTGCTCTTTTTTGAAAAAAATCTTATGATACTTGGAAAATTCGAAAATAGACCTTATCTTCGCACCCGCAATTCGAAATTATGGCGGGATAGCTCAGCTGGTTAGAGCGCATGATTCATAATCATGAGGTCCCCGGTTCAATCCCGGGTCCCGCTACAATTAAAAGCATAGACTGTTAGGAGGCTTCCACTCTTGGCGGTCTTTTTTAAAGATAATTTGGCGGGATAGCTCAGCTGGTTAGAGCGCATGATTCATAATCATGAGGTCCCCGGTTCAATCCCGGGTCCCGCTACAACAGATAAGGATACATTGTTCGATGTATCCTTATTTGTTTATATACCGATAATGATCGGTTTTTCGAATCATTGTTTGTTTTATGCTTTTGGATTATTGTCCTAAGGCTTAGTTTTATTATCCTAAGCCTTAGGATAAAGAAATTTAAGTTCAGCACAATAAATAGGTCATATTATTTATGACAATTTGTAAGGTGTTCCTTTGTATATATAAAGTAGTGAATTGCTTAAAGATCTTTACCTTTACTTGGTAAGTAACAACTATCGTTTTTGGTATATCTACCCCACCATCTGAAATGCGTGAGTGAGAATAGACGTATTATTTTACCGACCAGTCTTGTTCTAATCAAATAATGCTGTAAGTGATAAAGAAGTCCCATTACGCTGAATAGCACGATGTTTATCACCAGAAAATTGAACCACTTTTCATCGAATAAAGGTGGAAGAAGGGCATATATGGCAGAAGAAGAAATAAGGGAAGTAAACAATATGGCAAGAAGTACCAACCCGTGAGAAGTCTCGATAGCTCTTGCAGGACAAATATTCATACATTTCATGCAGCTTTCACACTTGAATGTCCAGTAAGGATGTCCGGATTTCTTTATGATGGCACTATTGGGGCACTGCTCGATGCATCGGTTACAATGAGTACATCTATTGGATGCATAGAAGGTCTTGGCAATAAAAAACCGACCAATAATATAATAAAGCAAAGCGATAGGTGATATGAGTAAATCCTGAACAAATTCGCGTAAGGCGGTAAAGTCTTTGCCCTTATCACAGAGTCTTTTGACATGCTTCTCCACTCTTAGATGATTTTTGTCATAGATATAATCCAGAGCTTTGCCTCTCAGGGCAGGATGTATTGATAGCCAATTTGAAGGCATGTCAAAAGGTATCATTCCTACTATCTTATGACCTTTCATAAAGAGCCTCAATGCAGATAAGTAAAAGGCAATACCGGTAAGACCCACAGTCACTATACGTCCTACTTTCATACCTGCTCTAGTATCCATCAGTATTATCCTGTTGTGCCCTTTAGGGAATTTTCCAATGAAATCAAGCATGATATGAGGATAATTAAATCCATGTACCGGGGAGATTATTCCAATATGAGTATCACTATTTATGGTGATCTCACTGACGTCTGTCCGAGATATATCATAAAGGGAGCACTTCAGGTCCTTCCTCACAACACTTTCTCTTATCCATTCCGCAACTTGACGTGCGTTTCCAGTACCGGAAAAGTAAAATATCAAAAGTTCTTTCATAATCCTTTTAATTCTTCTTTATCGAGACTACGATTGTTTGATGCCATAGGTATCAACATTTCTATACAAACATACGTTGCTGTAAAAGTATAAATAAAGTAA
>NZ_BAJR01000073.1 GCF_000613805.1 Phocaeicola paurosaccharolyticus JCM 15092
TCGAGTAGGAGAAAATTAAAGTAGTTTTCTCCTACTTTAATTTTCGACCTCTCACACCACCGTACGTGCCGTTCGGCATACGGCGGTTCCTTACTTACGATAAACTTTACAATAGTAATCAGACAAGAATGGGTAACCTGATATGCGTAGGCTATCTTTATCTAATGCCATACCTAGTATCGGACTTTTTGAAGTACGCCAATAACTTTTACGAGTATTTGCCCATTGCCAAGCTTGATTCCTTTTTATCTTGCACTTTATAAGATTGGTTAACCTTGTCTTGACTTTCTTCCAACATCTCCATATACACATTCGCAAGCGTCGTCGTAACCATTTGTCAACAGATTGAAGATATTTGTTCATGTCTGCTAATTTATAATAGCTTATCCAACCTCGGATATATTCTTTCAGCTTGATTTTACATCTATCATATCCAAAACCTTTACTTCTTGAGGTAAGCTCCTTTAGTTTGGATTTTAGCTTGGCTTTACTCTTGGAATGAAGTGAAAGTCTACATATTCCTTTATTTACATAAAAGGAGTAACCTAAAAATTTCAAGCCTTTAATATATCCTACTTTCGTCTTCTCACTATTTACTTTTAGGAAGAGCTTCTCTTCTATAAATCTGATTATTGACTCTTTTGTACGATTGGCTGCACGTTTACTTTTGCAAAGTATCATACAGTCATCGGCATAGCGAACAAAGCGATGCCCTCGCCTTTCCAATTCCTTATCAAGCTCATTGAGCATAATATTGCTTAGTAACGGACTTAATGGACAGCCTTGCGGTACTCCCAAAGAAGTTTCTTCAAATTTATTGCTGACTATTACCCCTGCGTTCAAGTATTTATGAATAAGAGAGAGTAAGCGACTGTCTTTGATGGTTCTCGACAGCACATCAATCAGTTTACTGTGGTTGACGGTATCAAAGAACTTTTCCAAATCTAAATCAATGGCATATTTGTAACCTTCATTTACATGCACTTGAACATTGCGCAATGCCTTATGGCAACTGCGATTGTGGCGGAAGCCAAAACTTGAGTTACTGAATGTTCTGTCATAGATTAAAGTCAGGACTTGACTTATTGCTTGTTGGATTACTCGGTCAACTACGCTTGGTATGCCAAGTTGGCGTTTCTTGCCATTGTCTTTGGGTATCTCTACCCTACGGACCGGATTAGGACGATATGTCCCTTGTTTCAGAGATTTAATGAGTTCATCCTTGTTTTGGCGTAAATAAGGAAGTAGTTCATCAACTTCCATTTTATCTACTCCACATGCACCGGCATTCCTTTTTACTTGTAGATAAGCATTATTCAGATTGACGGGGCTAAAGATATGTTCCATTAAATACTCTGTCGTAAAGTTTACTTCCACGAGGTGGTTTTCAGTTATACCAATAACAGTCTGCACTCCCTCATAGCCTTTGCATTCCGTGCTATTCTTTTGAGGGTAGTTATTACATTGAGATAATATTTTCTGCATTCTATCCATTATCGACTAACATTCATTTACTACTCGCTTAATTAAGGTTCAGACCTTTCCAATATAATTCATATCGGTACTATGTCCTCGGCTGACTTCTCACAACAAGCTTTACTCCGTGTTTCTAAAAACTATCTCCACACGTCTGTGAGACCTCCCCAGATAAGAACGTAATCTTTCCGTCTTATACCCGCCAGATTTACTATGTGTGATTCCGAATAGTTATCGGGCTTTGTTTTGTTTAGCAAACTTACCCTCACACTTTAGCCTTATATCTGA
>NZ_BAJR01000072.1 GCF_000613805.1 Phocaeicola paurosaccharolyticus JCM 15092
TAAGATTATTTGTGAAATGAGCTAAAATCGGGTAAATTATATTATTAGTTTGAATATACAGAATTCCTAGGACAATTCCCATTAAAAATAATTGCAATATTTTATTTTTTTTAAAGTGATAAAGGCTAAAAAGAACAGATGTCAAAATACAAGAAAATATTACACTATCAGTTTTAATGATTAAATAATTAAGAAGATAATACCTAACTATAACTTCTTCTAATATACAAGCAGAAAAAGAGAATAGTAACCACCCTAATATAGTTGAATTATCTTTCAACAAATCTTTGGGCTCCTCTATTTTATCTAGTCCTATTAATAAAATCTCTCTCTTCGTGTATAATAATTTATATATAAAATGATTTAACAACAAAATTATTACTCCAATTAAAATACTACATAAGAGAAAAGAAAAAAAATTCTCATTAAAACATAGAATACTTTCAATTGGTAAAATATAATAAATGACAAGAATCTGAATAATAGTTTGAATATATAATAATATCTTAATTCGTTTTTTCATATTTTTCAAAAAAAGATAATAAGATTTAAATTACCTTATTATCTTTTCTAATTAATTTTCACATTAAACACGATGTTTTACTTTTTTATAGCTTCATAAACATAAGTGTTCGCTGTTACACTAGCTTCGGCTTTTTCCTGAACTGAAACAATGCGGGAATCTGGATCTCGTTGATCCTTTTTTTTATCTGTATCTCCAGGTACAGCTAATATTGCAACAACCGCAGCTACGACAAAAGGAAGTCCTTCCGTAAACTCTTGATAATTTGAAGATGTAATTATCTTCTTTTCATTAAAAAGGTTCATAATGTAATAATTTAAATAATTTGACAATACTTGTATTAATATCGAGTGCAATTTAAAAAAAATAAATAGACAATTTTATTTACTAAAAAAAAATAACATATTTTATCATTTTTGTTTACTGTATATTTACTCAATAACATGAATAATATGTTTTTGCATAAAAGCATATTAAATAGAGGTTTTATTCAGGAATAATTATCTGTAAAAATATTTAGACGACTCACTTAACTAACATATTCATTACTATATCTTCATCATAGATATTTCTAAATTGTTTCGGGTCAACGAATAAAGTTGAGGGGTAAATATTTAAAATCATTATCTTTGCTCTCCTAAAAATATTTACTAATGGATTCAAACGGTTATCGCCTTCTTCTTCCCGAAGGTACTTTAGACTACTTCGACCTTGTTAATGTACAGGAAGGTTCAAATGAAATAGTTATTTATCTTGAATAGAAAAATGTTGTTCCTAAACAGTATGCGGGTCAGGAATCTGAGAGTAAAGGTTTCTGTGAACCGGTTGTAATTCAAGACTTTCCCATTCGAGGAAAGAAAGTATATCTAAACGTTCGTCGCCGTCGCTGGATTATTAAGAAGAGTAATGAATACATCAAACGTAACTGGCGATTGGTCGCTGAAGGGACTCGTATGACGCAAGATTTTGCGTCTTTTTTAAAAGTATTAACCCACAAGCGCGAATAAAAAACATAAGAACAGTTTTACGCTGTTTTAGCAAAGCATAAACAGCGTAAAATAATGTTTCAATCCTATTACTTTTGCTATTGCAAGCAGGTACGTCAGATTAACATTGGATTTGCATTCCAATTAAAAGTATGATGCTGTAGGTCAGTGAAATAAGAAATGGCCGTTAGATGCCGTATGGAAGAATACAAAATTTTGTATGACCACAGGCTTGTATTTCTATTCATCTTTTAAAATAAAATGTATGGCAAAAGTAAAATCTGCAAAGGCTAAACTTATAAAATCTTCAGATGGCAACACTCTAGCAATTGTAAACCCTGATGCCGCAGGGATAGATATCGCAGACACAGAAATGCAAGTCTGCGTTCCGGAAAATCGTGATGGAGATAATAATAGACGCTTCGGATGTTTCACGTATGACCTTAACAATATAGTAGATTGGTTACTTTCCTGTAGGATAACAACAGTTGCAATGGAAGCT
>NZ_BAJR01000071.1 GCF_000613805.1 Phocaeicola paurosaccharolyticus JCM 15092
ATTCTATAATAACAATAAATTGAATCTTAATATCATTACAAAACAAATAAACTTATAAAATTTATCTATGATGGTAAATCAAATAAAACTAGAACCGGATCAGAATTGTTGGCAACTCCATAAAGAGTTTACCAGCAATAATTAATTATTATTAGAAATATGTTTTATAAATAAATCAATTTCATTACTATCTGAAACATTCGGCAAAATATAGTCAAGAATATTTCTTGTTGAATCCAATGACAATATTATAGGAGTCGGTATATATTTTAACTCTTTTCTAATTAAATCTTCTGAATCAATATATATATAATCATAATATTCATTCCGCTGTTGTGATGACATTGGATTTCCCATAGTCGAAATGATAACTACATTATTTTTACCACATAAATTAATTTTCTTTGAAATGGAAAATCCGGAATCTACACAACTGCTGCAATCATAATAATTAAAGAGAAAAACAGTTCTATATGTACGATTTGCAACTATTGAATCAATTGATTTTACTTGTTTACCAATCAATCTATAAACATCACTTTTTTGTGTATTTAAATTAGATTTATTACAGTTTCTATTACTACAACTTTGAATAATAAGAACTAAAAAGAAAATATAAATAATTCTATTTTGTATCATTTCTCAGTTTAATTTTTTCAATTGCAACTTTTCTTCCTTCCTGAGAAGCATATATATATTTATCCGAAATACAAAAAGAAGAGTAAATGTCATGTGGAAGTATATATGTAGAAACAAGTTTCATCTCATTTTTAATTGATAGCTCAAGTATTGTATTTACTTTATAATCATTTTTTTGAGTACTAGAAGAACATAATATGTATATATTCCCATTAGCTAAATATGCATCTCGTATATATATGTATACAGAATTATCATTATCTGATTTTTCTTTATATTTCTTTATCTCTTCGCTAATAATTGGAATTGATGATATATTATATGAAGTTATATAATCACCACTAAAACTATATTTGTCTATATAAGGATAGCATTCAGAAACAGAGAAGACCCCTTCATTTTTATCGAAAAGAATATGTTTTCTATTTGATATTATAGTTTTAAAGGGAGTTTTTTCTTGAATAACGCATCCCATAGCAATCTGATTTTTGGGATTTGTTTTATCAATCTTAAGGAAACTGGTAGAATCTGAATTTGCTGACAAATATATTAGTGAATCGTTTATACTGAACCTATTTTCATTAGCATTAGATAGTACAATATCTTCACAATAAATATCATCATAATATTTTTTTATAGACCTTGTTCCAAAATCTACAGCATACAAAGTATCATTATAAATACAAAATGTAACTGGGAATAGTGTTTCATAAGGAGCTTCACCATGTTTGGTTATATATTTAATATTCTTTAAGTCGCTTGATAAAGCAACTATATCACCTCTTTTCTCATCCAATATGTAGATATTATCATTATAATAATTCATACAATTAACTTGGGAAAAAAAGCTTGAATCAGGATATTCTTCTATTTGTTTCTCAAGTTGACAATGGATTAATCTATCTTTATTCTTTTCACTGCAAGAAAAAAATAAAACAGTAATACAAAAATAAAATATACTTCTTTTCATGGTCCATTTATTAACAATATGTTTTTCTCCCATCACATTCAACATAAGCACCTGAACTAAATGAAAGTCCTCTTTTACACACTTTGCCAGTACATGAAATAGTTCCTTGAAGAGGGAAACTGCAATCTACGGTAACAGTACACGAATAATCCCCATTCTCACTTTGACCCATAGCTTCGATATTTTCAAATAATAGATTGGAAAATTTAGGTTTATCATTTTTTGTAGCATTTATATTATAACAAGTTATTATAGTTATAATCAATAATGCAATAATTTTGGAAATTAACTTTTTCATAATTTACAATATTAGATTTAATATAACATCTGAATTTCACATGTATCATTTCAGTGATTAGACAATAAAATTGTCATTTAAGTTATTTTTAATGTAATTCTGTTACACCTCCTTATCTATAAGGTGAGTTTTATATGGATGGAAAATAATATTTTCAGTATAAAGAAAAGTGATCTTCTTTCCACCCTGTTTTTTAACTCCAATGAATACATATTATTTTGCTTTACCTTTTATCTTTAATTTTAAAGGTGAAAGGTTACTATTGCAATAGACCGTAACCGTCTTATTAAAATGTTCAGCCTTCTCTGCTTCATAAGTAACCGTTAATTCTGTCTGCTCTCCTGAACGGATAGGTGCCTTGA
>NZ_BAJR01000070.1 GCF_000613805.1 Phocaeicola paurosaccharolyticus JCM 15092
TAAAATAATGTTCCATTTCATCGTTTAATTTTTCATTTTGTATATATCTTTGTATATTTGTATTATATAAAAGATATATATGAAAATCAACGCAAAGTTGTTACTACTAGCTTCTATTTCATTAGGTTGGCTCATTTTTTCCATATTATTATACTTTACGTATAAAGAGGGAAAAAATAATTTGACTGACAAAATTATTGATTGTGTTCAGGATGCTATTAATACTGATTATCAAGAGAGATTAAATAAAATACTCGTATTATATCGTCCAACTGGAAGAAAAATAAAAGGTTTTCAAATAGAAAGTGAAGATGGAATTGAAACAATATCTTTTAATGAGGGCACAAATCAATCGGCTGTTGAAAGATTATGTAATCAATATGTATTATCTAAAATATTACCGCCTAGCCCAGATGAAATCAATGATTTGCTCAAGAATAAATTAAAAAGAAATGGAGTTGAGAACGTAAGAACAGGTATAATATATTCAAATAATGGCAAAAGCTTTTTCAGTAATAGTGATTCTACATATTCTAAATCTTCCATAATTCTCCCGACTAAATATATCGATATCAAAAAGGCACAAAGTATTCAGGCGTGGGCTACTGTTCCATATACTGAAATAATAAAAATTATTTCACCAAAGTCCTTCTGGAGTGTTGTAACTTATTTCATTGTTCTGTTCATTGTTTCTATTTCATCTATAAAAGGAACAAAACATGGAAAGCAAATCAATCGTAGTGAATGTATAGAAATGGGTAACATGATTTTAAATTTGGAAAGCCAAAATTTATATATTAATGGCAATTTATGTCAGTTAACCCCAATTGATTTTAGATTATTACTTTTATTTATAAATTCACCAAATAAATTCGTTACAAAAGAAAATATTAAAAATAAATTTTGGCCAACAGATGAGAACTCCGACAGTAAAATTCATACACATATATCCACTCTTAAATCATCTCTGAAAGATTATCCCGAGTATACGATAATAACAGAAATAAATAAAGGATACCGATTTAATGTTAAAGAATAGAATTAGATTATATATTTTACTATCTGCTCATCTGCATTAACATCTAAGCCAAAAAGCAAACCTGTTTTTTCATCAACATAAAACCCTACAATACGACGATCCAATATATAATTGGAAATCAACTCTCCTTTAAAATTAAAAACACGTAGAATCTTACCACCTTGTTTATATGAGTTTGCTAATTTAGAAATATCCCTGAAACTCCTGCCATCATAAATGGCATATATAAACTTATCTGTTACCTGAACATCATAATAGCATATTTTATCATCTGGAAGGCCATAGCCTTCAGGAGTAACATAGAACTTAGGTTCACCATGCATCCCTAATTTCCCGATATGCTTATGTGATGATAAGTCATATATATCAATTCTGTCACCAAACTGAGTGACAGTGACCAGTTTCTGTTTATCAGGACTTAGAGAAATAAAACTGTTCCAACCCTGTGCTATTGCTGACATATTATCTTTAAATTGATTGGATTCTGATATCGGTATACGTTCTGTTTTACGTATAATTTTCCCTGTAGACAAGGATGCCCAACTGAATCGGTTCTCTCCAGAATAATCAGGAATGACAACTGTAGTATCCTCAATATCAAAATCAAGAGAACGATACAATTTCCTATCCAATAGTAAGTCTTTTACAAGCTTAGGTGTATCATTAACAGATATATCGCTATATTTATACATTCTGCCTTTTCCATCATCCAATACCCATACTGCATTATCTTCAACAAATCTTATATTTGCAGCATATATCATTTCGGTAGGGCCTTCACCACGTTTTCCAAAAGAAGAAATGTATGTAAAATCAGGATATGAAAAAACATGATAATAATAGTCTGTATTATGTAAATCCATTATTACAGCCTTGTTTCCTTGTACTCTCATCCTATATGCATATCTGAACAAAATTGTATCCAATGGAATTTCTATGCCTTTAAGTATGATTGTATCGGTAACAATTCCATATTCTGGGGCTTTCATATTATTCCCTTTATATCTGTTACAACTAATAAAAGAAAAAGTAGAAATAAGTAGAATCAAATATGTAATCTTCTTCATTGTGGTATTCTTGAATTTAATAGTGAAGTAGTGATTCAACTAACCAAACTGATAATGTATGTTATGCTAAGGAGCTGTTTATAATTAAAAAAAACACATTTAACAAACTAATTATCAATAGATTAACAAGCACTACTTTTATAACTTCATTATTGACAAAACATTAAGGCATGAGCAAATATCCAAAAAGTTTACTGATAAACTGCGCCAATTTATAAAAAAATAGAATCCAATAAAAGGAAGCGTAAAGATTCAA
>NZ_BAJR01000069.1 GCF_000613805.1 Phocaeicola paurosaccharolyticus JCM 15092
TGTACATATCGCTTATCTCTTCCTTTATAGTTTAGCTTTCCCAATAGTCTTACAATTTTTTACACTAATAAATTGCAGACGGGTTTGCAATGCTTTGTACATAATCCTTATTGTTTCAATAGTTGAAAGATACCTGTATATATAGTATTTCATAGAAGATGCTTAGATAGGGCATTTAGGCTTCTCTATGTGCTCTTTTAGCTCATGGCCTAGAGAGTAGCCATTATTAATCAGAATGTATTATTAATGGAATATACTATTGATATAAGTCACATTGAAATAAAATCTTTTGTAGTATCTGATAATTGTAGTCATGCATTTTTTATTATTTTTACAAAGTTGGTGCAGCATTTTAAAATAATAAGCATTATAGTATAAAAGAACTTTAAATAATACTATCATGAAAAAAGGGAACAAAAAGATGGCATTAATTATGAATAGGATCATGATGTCAGTAATGGCTTTGTTAGGATTCAACTCATGTGGTGGAGATAGCCAGGATGAAATATCATGTGAATATGGATCACCATATGCTACATATGAGATAAAAGGAACTGTTACCAACGAAGCAGGAGAAGCTATTGCTGATATAAAAATACAAGCACTTCCTGAAGAAGGGACATATCCTCTTTTAGAACCTACATTAACCAATTCACAAGGTATATTCACAATATCCGGCACTGCATTTCCTGTTAAAAATCTGAATATTTCAGCAATTGATATAGATGGAGAGAAAAATGGGAACTATGAAACAAAAGACAATCTCATTACTATTACAGAGGATGACAGAATAGAAAATGGTAAAGAGTGGTATAGCGGAAAATTCTCTAAAGAGATAGCAATAAAAATGGTGATCAGGAAATGAGCAAAGATGTCTCACCTTCACTGAAGCAGCGTCTTGCACTTGAACTTGAAAGACAGGTACGTAAGAATGACATCAAGTTGCATACGCTAAAACAACTTTTCTGGGAATGTACTCTTCGTTGTAATCTTCATTGCAAACATTGCGGCAGCGACTGTAGAACTACTGCTTCTTTTCAAGATATGCCTGCTTCAGACTTTCTTAGAGTAATCGACAATATAACTCCTCACGTTGACACTCATAAGGTAATGATTATCTTCACGGGTGGCGAGCCACTTATGCGAGATGATCTTGAACAGATAGGGTTTGAGCTTAATAAAAGAGAATATCCATGGGGTATTGTCAGTAATGGACTTTTTCTTACTCCCGAAAGATTCAAAAATCTTTTACGTGTGGGCTTACACTCAGCTACAATCAGTCTTGATGGTATGGAAGATGATCATAATTGGATGCGCGGACATAATAAGAGTTTTGCAAAAGCCTCCGAGGCTATCCATATGTTAGCAAATACATCAAGCATTAAATTTGATGTAGTGACATGTGTGAATTGCCGAAATATATACTCACTTGAACAGATCAAGGAATATCTTATCAGCTTAGGAGTAAGGCATTGGCGACTGTTCACTATATTCCCAGTTGGTCGTGCAGCAGAGCACCCTGAATTCCAGTTGAGCGATAATGATTTCACTAAAGTCATGAAATTTATTGAAGCAACTCGTAATGAAGGTAAAATCAATGTGAGTTATGGTTGTGAAGGTTTCCTAGGCAAATATGAAGGGAAGGTAAGAAACAATTTTTATCGTTGCAATGCAGGAATAAAGGTAGCATCTATCCTTGCAGATGGTAGTATATCCGCGTGTCCTAGCATCAGATACAAATTCAATCAAGGAAATATATATAAGGATGATTTTTGGAATGTATGGGAGAGCAGATATGAACCTTTTCGTAACCGTCAATGGACAAAGAATGGAATATGCGCTGATTGTTCCATGTACCGTTATTGTGAAGGAAATGGAATGCATCTTCATGATGAAGATGGAAAGTTAATGCTTTGTCATTATCATAGATTAACTGAATAATATTATTTCACTCCGTCTTATAAAAACAGTTACTTTTACATCAGAGAACTAAAAATATTATATAAAGAAAATGTTTGTGGTAATTTCTATGAATATTGCCATTAGATGCAACATATAAAATTAAAAGAAATTTCTATCCAATTAGCATACTATCATAGCTTCTTTTCTTGTGTTGTAATTCTTACTTTAATCCAAATACTTATATGCTTTTTCGTTTATGTATAGGGTGTATTGTATACTAATAGTTGCCAATTTAAAGTTGAACTGAATTGTATATTATTCCCTTATTTGTTCACAACTGTACTATTTACTACTATTACAAGAGATAATTTTCAGTTGACGGCGACAACTTATCAGACGGCGACGGCAACCGATTAGATGACGCCGTCAACTGATGAGATGGCGACGCCAAATGAACAAGACAAAGGGATACATTATGT
>NZ_BAJR01000068.1 GCF_000613805.1 Phocaeicola paurosaccharolyticus JCM 15092
TTAAAGATAGATATATTGTTCAATATAACTTTTGATTTTAACTCAAGAGGGCTTTCACTTTAATTGTTAGTATCCTCTCCTAACTATATTCAACGTGACAATGAACCCATAGTACATACCTTTGTAATCATTTACTTACAAAAGTTTTATTATAAGGCTACTAAAAAGTCTCCTTACTCCTTTTTGAGTAAGGAGACTTTTTATTTTATTTTATTACACCAAGTTCTTTCCCAACTTCCATAGAACGGTTTTATAACAATCAAATAATCAATCAATTACCAAATCACGTCATGATTTATTAACTTGCTTCTGAATATTTTCTGTTTAGTTTATCCAATGCTTTCTCTAATCTATCCATTTTAATCTTTATCAATTTCTTTTCATCAACTCCGACTTTCTGCGGATCATATTCCACTTTCTTTTTTATAATAGTAAAAAATATTCTTGCAATCTTATGTGCTGTTGCTACGTTAGCTTGCAAACCTACACTCTTTGCTTTCATTCTTCTATAGTAATTACCCATTTCACCTTTGTCACGAGCTAATGGTGAAGCTGCAATTCTAAATATTTGTCCAACAGGATTTTTTCTTTTGGATAATCTGCTTGATAATATTTTACCTCCTGATATTTTATTATTAGGTACTAGATTACACCAACTACAAAAATTGTCAACTGTTTCAAATTTTTCAGTAAAATCATGTCCAAGTTTACCTATTAACTGCATTACCGCACTATCTTTTAGTTCTGGAATATTGAATACATTTACTCCCCATAGAGAATAAGCATATTGCTCAACATCAAATTTTGGTGCATTCTTTGAACGTGAGCTTTTTTTTCTTTTGCACCTTGACAACATAGAATCGTCAAAAATATCTATCACAGACTGATACTCTTTCAGGAAATCTTGTATGGCAATATCACATTCTTTTATCTGCATCAAAATAAAATCATATGATTTTAAACTTTGCCCAAGAAGAAAAAGAAGATTCTCGTTCCAAGTGCCTTCTAGCGAACGTGAAATTATTTCTTTATCTGCCTTGCAGCTACGATGTGCAAGTGAAGCCAAATATTCAGAATCTCTTTCCCCTCTAAGAATGGCTTCTATTATTGTACGACAGACAATCCCGTGATATCTGCAATGACTGTTGATAGCTTGATATTCATCAGTTCCATAGATTTTTGCATATATTGTATATGCCTGCCAGCTTCTTGAAGAAGATTATTCCGTTGCCTGGAAATGTTACGAATTTTACGTGCGGAATTATCAGGCTGAAAACATGTTTTTAATAATCCATAGCGATGTAATAGCATCAACCATTCAGCATCAGCATAATCGGTTTTGTGACCTGATATATTCTTAACATCACGAGGATTTGCTAGCAGTACATCAATTCCAGAATCTTTCAATTTAAGGAACAGAGGAAGAAAATAAATACCGGTAGCTTCCATTGCCACAGTGTTGATGTGACAAACTTTAAGCCATTCTACAATATTATTAAGATCATCTGTAAAACAGCCGAACCGTTGATTATTATCATCATCACGGTCTTCAGGAACACATACCTGCATCTCAGTATCTGCTATATCAATTCTTGCAGCATCAGGATTAACAATTGCAAGTTTATTACCATCATGTGACTTGATAAGTTTCGCCTTTCTCGATTTAACTCTTGCCATACATTCATATATTTAGGATATAACATAAAATGCAAGTCTGCGGTCAAACGAAATTTTGTATTCTTCCATACGACATCCAACTGTCATTTTTTATTTCACAGACCTACAGCATCATACTTTTAATTGGATTAAGTATTCCGATTTTTCTCTGATGTACTTACTTGCTTATGGCAAAAGTAATTCTATTATAAAATTTAACGTGGTTTATGTAAATCATAAACCACGTTAAACCGTTCCTTTATTTATTATTCGCATCTATGGGAGTATACTTTTAAAAAAGGCGCAAATTCAGAAGAGATTTGCGTGCTTTCAGCCATATGTTTCCAATTTCTGGAAACATATTTATTCTGTGTATGATTGAACCAGCGACGTTTCTTTATGTATAGGATACAACTGCGGCTTCTCATTGGGTAATCATACATGCGTACTTCCTCATAGAACCCTTTACTTTCCGGTTTGTCGTTTTTATATTCTTCAGGAGGATTATTTTTCTCTTCGAAATATATTTCAACTTTGTCGGTAAACTCATTAAATTGGACCATCTCGAAGTAGTCAAACATGCCATCAGGAAAGATAAAGCGAAGGAAAGTATCGTAATTCATATATCTTTTTGGTGCAAAGATAGCATATTAAGAATTAAGCCCCCTCAGAATTTCGGTATGATCCATTATTCTTCATAAAATAAATAATAACCATTTTAAATAAAAATTAATTTTTTATAGTGTTTTACGTAGAAAATGTGTATGTTTGGTTTGTTGCTCAGGAACTTGGGACTGAAAGGACATGCCACAATCATATAAATTGGGGATGGGAT
>NZ_BAJR01000067.1 GCF_000613805.1 Phocaeicola paurosaccharolyticus JCM 15092
TTTATAATATATATTCAAAAAATATCCTCTTTTTACTCCGTTTTAATGGAATAAAAGAGGATATTGAATTTTCATAATAAAAATATGTTAATTTACTATTACTCTGCTCTACTTACAGAGTAGCTTTCGCCCGGTCGGGTATTTATATCGTACTCGTACACCTTATATAGTGATGGATATTGTGCCTTGATAAGTGGTGATGTAAGAGGCTCTTTAATCTGAGCGCTCTTCATAAGCTCATTGCTATTCTCACCTTCAGCTTTTACCAATCCCTCTCCCTTGAGTGGAACATATGAGCGAATACGCAGGTTTCCACCTAGTGTTGAGGTGATCTTGGCTGCAGAAAGCTGTCCCCCATCCCACTTCATATCTACCTTGAATCCACCGCGTGAAAGGAGTCCCTTTACTTCACCATTCTCCCACTGGTCGGGAAGTGCAGGAAGAAGATGCAGTGCGCCGTCATGACTCTGCATAAGCATCTCAGCAACGCCTGCTGTGAAGCCGAAGTTACCATCGATCTGGAATGGTGGATGTGCATCGAACATATTTGGATATGTACGGCCGTTGTTATTATCAGGTTCAACAAGAGTAAGCATGTTGCTGATAATCTTGAAAGCATGGTTGCCGTCAAGCAGGCGTGCCCATAGATTGATCTTCCATCCTATAGACCATCCTGTTGCCATGTCGCCACGATAGAGAAGTGAACGCTTGGCAGCCTGGAAAAGTTGCGGATGAGTATATGGAGATACCTGGTTGCTTGGGTATAGTCCGTAGAGGTGAGAGACATGGCGATGGTCATTGTGTGGATCATCGAGGTCGTCTACCCACTCCTGGAGCTGGTTGTACTTACCTATCTGCATAGGAGGAATACGTTTCAGCATATTGTAGAGTGAGTCGCAGTATGCCTTGTTCTCAGGATATAGAATGCGCGTTGCTTTGAGTGTGTTTGAAAGGGCATCGAACACAAGCTGGGTATCCATGGTACAACCTGCTGTGATCATTGCTCTCTTTCCCGGAGGACCCTGCTCGGGTGATTGCGAAGGAGCACATACCATCCATCCGTTCTTAGGATGTTCAACAAGGAATGAGAGGAAGAAGTCGGCTGCTCCCTTCATACATGAGTAGTACTCTTCGAGGAATGCCTTATCACCTGTATAGAGGTAATGCTGCCATAAGTGCTGTGTGAGCCAAGCTCCACCCATAGGCCATACATATGCAGAGTAGTCAACAGGACCAGTGCAACGCCAAATGTCTGTGTTGTGGTGAAGTACCCAACCATTGGCGTCATACATATCACGTGCTGTGGCACGGCCTGTCTGTGAAAGCTCCTTTATCATCTGAAAGAGTGGCTGCTGCATCTCTGAGAGGTTTGTTACATCTGATGGCCAGTAGTTCATCTCTGTATTGATGTTGACTGTATATTTGCCATCCCAAGGAGCAAGAAGATCCTTGTTCCATACACCTTGCAGACCTGCAGGTTGACCGCCAGGCTGTGATGAGCAGATAAGAAGGTAACGTCCGTATTGGAACATCAGGGCAACAAGTCCCATATCCTTACCCTCATTGAACTTCTTTATACGTTGGTTGGTAGGGAGGTCGCTGGACTTGCCTACGCTGAGGGATACACGTGAGAATATTTTAGAGAATGCATCCATATGTGCTGCCAGAGCTTTGGCATATGGTGTCTTGACAGCCTTGGCAAGCTGAGCAGCTACACGTTTTGCCTCATTGCCGCTTACATCGTTATAGTTCACGAAGTTTGTTGCTGCTGAGATGTATATTGTCACTGCATTGGCATCGGTAACAGTTATGGATTTGCTATCTACCTTTACCTTACCACCTTCATTTTTCACCTCGGTAGATGCCTCGAAACGGATGGCTGCCGGAACACCTTCATGATCGGATGCCTTTGCCATGAGTGAGAGACGTTTACCCTTGTTAACAACAGTGAAGGTCTTGTATGGAGTGGTATAGCTTGCTGTGAAGCTAACTGATTTCGGTTTGTCTGCCTCTATGCGTACCACAACAGCTCTGTCTATGAAAGAGGTGAACATGGTGCGGGTATAGGTTACGTCACCTACCTTGTATTTGACTGTTGCAACAGCCTTCTCAAGATCGAGGTCACGACGATAGTCACTGTAGGTTGCGTGTGAAGGGAAGTCAAGTTTCAGACTTCCTATTGTCTGATAAGGCATACCGTTTCTTCCTGTCATGAATGTGCTTGACATGAGGTCCTGTGCCTCCTGCTCCTTGCCGGAAAAGATGAGTTCTCTCACCTTAGGTAGTGCCTGAAGGGCTTTAGGGTTGTCATTACGATGAGGTCCTCCACCCCAAATGGTCTCCTCATTTAACTGAATCTCCTCACTCTGTGGAACACCAAATACCATGGCACCCATATGTGAGTTTCCCAAAGGAAGTGCCTCGGTCCACACCTTTGCAGGCTGATCGTACCATAACTTCAAGTTCTGTGCTCCTGCGTAAAAGGTTGAAAGAAGAAAAAGAGATAATAGAATTAATCGGTTTTTCATAATATATTAAATTTATATAGACAAAGAAAA
>NZ_BAJR01000066.1 GCF_000613805.1 Phocaeicola paurosaccharolyticus JCM 15092
TCCATAAAATAATGTAAAGGACAAATCTATTGTTCTTCCGCTGAAATGATAGATGCGGAATCTATAACTAAAAAAAGAAAAGCTTAAATAATAAAATCATGAAGAAAAATATTATAAAAGTGGCATTCGTTGCTGCATTTGCTATTGTTGCAGGGTATAATGTATATAACTCACAGAAAACAGAAATGATGTCTGATTTGGCATTTGAGAATGTAGAAGCTTTAGCAAGACGTGAAATGGATGCCGGTACATGCTGGGGAGCTGGACCTAATATGAGCAATGTAACATGTTATGGTGGATATAAAATTTGTTGTTGGGCACACACGGATGTATTTGGGAAAAACTAATAATTAAAAAGGGTCGCAAAATAACATGATTACTTTGTGACCCTTAAATATAAATATATATGAAATATTTATTAATAATCATTCTTTTTACATTATTGGGCTGCAATAGTAAATCTTCTAAAATAGAATTTGAAAAGAATACTCATTCCAATGTAAATAAAATTTTAGAAACATTTGTTAGTGTCCCATTGGAAATGAGAAAAATAGGTAACATCGTTTTTGTTACTGATTTTCGGAGTGATAGTTTGCTTTTTTGCTACGATATAAAAAAGCGAACTATTATAAAACGTTTATTACCTAGAGGAAAAGGTCCCAATGAATTTTTAAGTCCTGTCCAATTAATATTCTTAGACTCTCTTGCTTTAATTCATAACAGATGGCATTTTTCTGCAAGATATTTTAAAATTGATTTATTGAAGCTGAATTTTACTCCATTTGGCGAAATTGTTCGTTTCTCTACTGATATAGATATGGTATATCCATTATCGGATAAAAGATTTATTGCATCAGGACGTTTTAAAGATGGTCGCTTTGCTATATTGAATGAATGTGGAAAAATTTTATCTTATTGTGGGGATTACCCACAATATAACCATGATGAAATTAACGTTCCCAATTTCCCTAAATTCATGTTTCATCAATCAATGTTTGGCTATAAAGCAAAACAAAAGTGCTTGACAAGTGTGACAAGTCATGTGTTAGAGTTGTGGAGTTACTCGGACGATACATTAACATTGAAAAAACGAATTCTTTTATCTCCATATAAATACAAATATAGCATGGGAGATGGATTGGCTAATGCGAACGAAGATGATAATGATGAAAAAGGAGTTCAAAGAATTTATACAACAGACAATTACATATATATGTTATATGATTCAAATACAGAAAAAATGGCTCAAAAGAGTGAAGATAAAAATAATAATGAAATATGGATTTTTGATTGGAATGGGAGTCCTATACAGAAGATACATATAAATTCAAAAATAAAATGTTTTTGTGTAGATGAAAGTGAAAATAAAATATATTGTATAATAAATAATCCAGAACCTTCAATAGGATCATTTAATATTTAACATTATGAAAACAAAACAAACATTCATTGTGCTAATTTCTTTGATAATAGGAAGTAGTTGTACTACACGTAAAGATTTAAATCAGGATTTAGTATTTTCACGTGAAGATTTCATGGAAACTAAAGAATTGAATAATCCTAAAAAGATTATTATTGATAGCTTACTGAATCCTGCAAATTTTAGGGTTGTCCGTGATAGTATATTGGTAGTTGTTAATCAACAGAATTGTAACTATTTATTCGAATTGTATTCTTTAAATACATTAAATCCTATTCTGCAATTAGCCCCTAAAGGAAATGGTCCGGAAGATATGTTGAGCTGCGCAACTTGTATAAATTCCGGTAATATTGTTGATTTTTATCTTCAAGATTATAATAAAAATGAATTCTGCAAGGTAAATTTGGATACAATGTTGATAAAAAAGAAGTTGCAACCATCGGAAAAGTTTAAATATTCATCTGAAATTTTAGAAACTACAGATGTGTGTATATCGGATGATAAACGCTACATAGCATATAACATGTGGTATTTAGACAGTGAAAAATATTGTAATGACATTAAATCTCCTATCAGCTTTTATACCAAAAATGAAGATAGTGGAAAGGCAATGGGTGATTTTACTCATTTTGTAGCTTCTATCAATGGAGGACGCTTGTTCAAAGACATTAAATCAAATCATGTATGGATGGCAGATATGCATCGTGATGTGATTTATATTTATAATGATTCCTTACGACAAATACGCAGATTGATAGGACCAGATATTTTTAAACCAGAATATACTCAAAAACAGATTGATGCTCCAGTATCTTTCATAACATATACGAAGAATGAGGAGTATCGTGCTTATACTGATTATTTCATTACAGATAAACATATATATTTGGTTTACGAGGGAAATAAGCATTTTGATCCTGAGAATCTATCGCCTGTAGAAATATTTAAGTTGGATTTTAATGGGACTCTCCTTTGCAATTATAAGCTTGATCGCTACGTGTATTCTATTTCAGTAGATAGTTCGGAAAAGTATATATATTGTGCCTCTCGCAAATCTGTTAAAGATGTACCTGTCCTGCTAAAATATAAAATATAATGAATATGAAAGATTCACAGTTGCATAGTATAGAATAATTTACTATTTACACATTTTTAGTTTACGATAAAATGAAATCTACATGTCTGTTATTATTGGTATTAGTCTTTACTTCCTGTAGGGATTCACGAAAGGATAATATAACCAATTTAGTCAATGAATGGGACGGAAAAGAAATAGTATTTCCTTCAAGCTCTGTATTTCGGTTCAAGCGAAAGACACTGTAGACTTTCCTATAAATAATGCAGACTATAAGATAGTCGCCTATGTGGATTCTGTAGGATGTATGAGTTGTAAGCTCCAATTGCCAAGATGGAAAGACTTTATTAGTGAGATAGATTCTTTGACAGGACATTTTATACCTTTTGTATTTTATTTTCATCCAAAGGATATAAAAGAGTTACGCTATATAACCCGTCGTGATAATTTTGAATATCCA
>NZ_BAJR01000065.1 GCF_000613805.1 Phocaeicola paurosaccharolyticus JCM 15092
TTTTATTTAGGGAATACCCTGACATAAAGAAAGCATATTATTTAAGTATGCGGTTAGGGCTTATTTATCATCAGTCAAGGCATGCAGACGTGGCTTTAACAAAGTTAGCACATTGGTATGATGAAGTAGACAAATCAGGATTCCTTTCTTTTGGTACAGTGGCAAGAACGATACAAACACATTATCTAAGAATCGTTGCTTTCTTTAGAAATCGTGCAACCAATGCGGCCAGCGAATCTTTTAATGCTAAAATCAAACAATTTAGAGCGCAACTCAGAAGAGTGAGAGATATTTCTTTCTTCTTATTCAGATTATCTAAAATTTATGCTTAAATCTTCAATCCCTCAGAATTTCGGTATGATCCCTTTTTTAAGCATACGCTGCTTGCGCATGCCCATTGCAACCTTTACGGCATTCTTATGCAGACAAGAATCAATCTCATTCTTAATCTCCAAAGTAAGTTTACGAGGCTTACGCCTGGAACTGTCATAGTGGGGTTGGATGGTGAGCAGGTCACCCAAAGCGTCATCGGGATCGGTACTCTTTAGAGCTGCTTCATACTCTGCTAACACATGATCGACCGTGTGTCGACTGATATGTAGTTCACGGGATATATAGCGTTTGCTATAACCGTCAACTCTATACATGTGTATAATGGTCTGTCTTTCTACCATAGTCTTCATTTTCTTCTTCGCATTTTAGAACATGCAAAGGTCGTTATTACTACTATGGTGGCGCACTTTTCAATTGGAAGAGTGGCGCATTTTTCAATTAGTATCTACACAAAAAAAAGGAATCCCTCAACTTTTTACGTTGATCCACGTTGATCCCTTATTCTGCTGTAAAATGCAAGTGGAAGTAAAAAAGAAAATCCTGATAATGCTTGATTATCAGGATTTTACGTCGTTTTACCATTTGATTTTGTGATCCGCTTGGGGCTCGAACCCAAGACCCCAACATTAAAAGTGTTGTGCTCTACCTGCTGAGCTAGCGAATCTTTATGCAATTAGTTGCTTTTCTGTTTTGCGGTTGCAAAGGTAAAGATTATTTCCAAACAACCAAAACCAAAGCTCTTTTTTATAAAAAACTTACGTATGGAACTTTTTACCTGTTACAATAAACAAAAAAAAGTATCTTTGGCGTTTCTAAATAATAACATATTTATGAAGAGATATAACTACAACATATCAGCATACTCAATAACATCAGTTCTTGTTATCATTATAATCATTGCATTCCTTCTTAGAGATAATTTTATAGTGGAATGGATAATGAGCATTAATATTGCAATAAAAAATTTACGCAATGAATTTTTTCCATCGTTCAGTACTGACATAGATGACTACCTTCAGTTCGTTCCTGCTCTCCTACTGCTGGGTCTGAAATTCAGCGGTTATAAAGGGGATATGATAATAAGAGATTTTCTCTGTTCTTTTTAATAGCAACAGCTGTTACCCAGATTATAATATATGCCCTTAAGTTATATATAAGTGAGTTACGCCCAGACGGAAGCGACACCCTATCATCCCCATCCGGACACACAGCAACAGCTTTCATGATAGCAACAATGCTATACTTACAGTACAATAAAAGAAGTTTTTGGTACACCATCTTCGGATATTCATGTGCCACAGCAGTGGGATTGATGCGCGTGCTAAACAACAGACACTGGATATTCGATGTCATAGTAGGTGCTTCATTAGGTATCATAATTACATATTGGGCTTATCGTAAAACTGAAAGAATTTTAAGAAATAGGGCATCAGATAAGAATAAGTAATACTATCTTTGTGGAATCATTAACTAACTAATAAATCAATTTAAGAATATTGCTATGAGTATAGTTATTGGAATTGATGTTGGTGGAAGTACTACAAAGATTATAGGTATCGACAATAATACCATTAAAAATCCGATGACAGTTACCGCCACAGATCCTATCACTTCTCTTTTCGGCGCTTTCGGAAAATATATTTACGATAACGGGATATCACTGGAAGAAATAGAAAAGGTGATGCTTACAGGTGTTGGCAGTGCTATGTAAACCAATTACTCTACGGACTTCCTACAGCACATACAGACGAGTTCCTTGCAAATGGTTTAGGCGCCCAGTATGGTTCCGAGCTAAACAAGCTAATGGTGGTAAGCATGGGGACAGGTACCTCATTCGTAAAGGTTGATAACGGAAAGATTGGACACATAGGTGGAATAGGTATCGGAGGAGGTACTATCCTTGGACTTTCAAGATTACTTCTGAAAACTCAAAACATAGAAGAGATTATTGCTTTAGCTAATCATGGGGTGATAGAGAATGTAGACCTCCAAATTAAGGATATTTGCAATAGCGCTCTTCCCGGACTTCCTCTTGATGCTACGGCATCAACTTTCGGAAAGGCATCTGCCAACGCAACTAAAGAGGATATTGCCGCAGGCATCGTTCATATGGTTCTGCAATCTATAGGACAGTCTATAATACTGGCTTCACTGAACAGCCCTATAAAGGACTTTGTACTTTTAGGAAATTTGACCAAACTTCCTCAGTGCAGAGATATATTCCCTATTATGGAAAGGATGTACAACTGCAGATTTCATATTCCTGAGTTCTCCGAGTATCGTACTGCATTGGGAGCTGCCTTGGCATATGTACAGAAACAAAATTATAAAGATATAATAATTTGATAATAAGAAACGACATAAAAAGAGCTGTTGCATGGATGCTGATATTCACGTTCATGCAATTCTTTGCTGTCAAATCATTCCACTACCATAGTGAAAATGATTGCAACAAGGTGTCGCATAATCATAAAATGAGTCACTCATGTGATGATTGCTCTATATGTCACTTCTCACTATCCTCGTTTACAGAAGCTGAAAATCTGGAAATAAACTTCTTCTCAGATTATCAAATAACTCATCATGAATTTATAAAAGACATAAAGGCAACTATTTCTTTATGTCACCCCTACCTTAGAGCCCCTCCTGTTGCCTGATAACATATCAGTTCTTAGTATGTATCTCAACTTTTGAGTATACATCTTTCACTATGTTCTATTAATATCATAATTGATGCGTAAAATATATGTTTTGTGCACAGCAGCCATTATTTGGTGCTGTAATACATATGCGCAGGATTCTGATACTCTGAGAAATATAGCATTACCGGATGTGAATATCTCTGCAAAGAGAGTACATGTCAAAAATAGTGATGTAATGGTAAGCTCGGAGTATAGGGATAAAGAGTTCCTACGCAAGAACTTCAACGGCAACATTATGCAGACTATT
>NZ_BAJR01000064.1 GCF_000613805.1 Phocaeicola paurosaccharolyticus JCM 15092
TTAGCTATCGATTGTGAATGTATGTAGTCAGCCTTGCATTTATCCCAATAGTATTTTTTAAAGAGAGTAAAAACATCATCTTTAGTAATAAGACGAAGATCATCAGAATCAATATCCCCATCTCCATCTTTATCATACCCACATGACTTCCATGTTGAAAGAGTTATTCCCATATTTGTTTTGCCACCACGATCCGAAGAGTGATTACTCCATCCACCCTCATGAGAGAGAATGATATTAAATAGTTGTTCTGACTTTGCCATAAATCTTTATTTTTATATATGGCAAATATGGTTATGATACCCAAAATTGAATAGGACAAAAATAAGGCAGAAAAGTAGTAATATTATTCACTTCTTTTCTGCCTTATCTTATCCGATAAATATGTAATTTAAATTTTATAAAAAATTGCCATAGCTATTGAATTCTCATCACTTAAGTTCACTATTTTAATTAATTCTATATCTCTATAAAAAGATAAAAAACGGTTTATTATAGATTCGACTTCCGAATAATTTGTACCATATATTATTTTACATTTATTCATAGCTTTAATTATATTAATTACTTTTGATTTGTTTATATATCATTTCTTCCTTTTCTGAATACATATCTGATTGAACTAATCTTATATAAGAGCTCATGCGAGGATCACTAAATCTATATACACCTTTAGCCAATCTTCTTAAAATTTTATCATTTGAATTAGAAACAATTTTAGATAAATATTGATTTAATTTCTGGTTAGTAATTGATTCATCAAATATTAAATTATATATCAATCTTATATTTTCAGCTCTAATAAACTCATCCCAACATAGTGCAATAGCATATAATATCTTTCTATATGTTTTTATAGTTGAAGACGATTTGAAAACATCATCATATGCTTGCCTTAAAGAATTTTCGCAATCACTAATTGATTTTTCTATAGCATTATTTACATCATCAATATCTATAACTGCTTTTTCATTAATAATAGCTTCTTCAGAAGCCTTTAGACAAATCAGATGAGTAAAATGAGGATAACCAGAGCTTAATCTAAATATTCTAAATTTTGCATCTCTTGTAAAATTAATATGTAATTTATCTCCTCCAGCATTTATTATTTCTAAGATTTCTCTTTGAAGCATTTTAGATAGTTTAATTTCCTTTAAACATCTTTGAACAGAAGGATGACCTACCGTTAATTCCTCAGCTGATTCTGCAATCCCAACTATAAATATTTTAAAAACTGAATGAGAGTCACTTAATAATTTAATTAATTCAGCTATTTTGTGTTTATCCTCTTGGCTTTTAATAGAATCAAACTCATCAATTAATAATAAAATATTTTCATCTTTAATTTTTTCACAAACCCAAGAAGGTGAATTTGCCTTATTCAAATATCCTTCATAAGAATTACTATTCTCTAATCCAAATCCTTTAATTGAAATTCCAGAAGTCTTTGTTTTAGATATTAAAGTCAAATCAACCCCACAAGCTTCTAAAGCTTCTTCCATTATAGAAATGAAACTATCTGTTTTTGAGCATCTCTTTATTTTTAATTTCTTGTTTGCAATGTTAACAATCTTATGTGAAGCAATAATAGCCAAAGAACTTTTTCCAACTCCTCTATCTCCATACAACAAAAGATGTTGCCCTGGAGTATTTAATGTTGATAGTATTTGTTGAACCTCTGAAGTCCTTCCTTTAAAAAGATCTTCATTATTTATTGGTGTATGGGGAGTGAAAATATTCCTAACATTACTCGCCATTATTCGCCTCTCATCCTCGATGAATGTATCTTCTGTAATACACATTGTTGTTTTTCTACAAATATATATATTCTAATTTTTATAATACAATTATCATTCTTTATATTTTCAGTTTTGTTATCATTTTATGAAAACAAAAAAGAGTTACACTACTGCAACTCCTTAATATTTAGTTCAATACCCAACTCTGTGAAACGGTTATAAAGAATCAAAATTGTCAACATCTTCTCTATTACGTCCAATTATGAATGAATTATTTTCATAATTGCTTTCTATAAGTATTTCCTTTTTGTCAATGGTCATAAATTTAGAGAAGAAAATATTACTTTCTTTTTTAAAAGAATTAACTATATGTGGCTTTAAACCAAAAAAAGAAGCTAATGTTTCAGCGGATCGATTAGCTATTTTCTGTCTTTCATCTATTGATTTATTTTCATTAAATCTATCAATACATTTATAATATTGTATTATAAATTTCTTTCTTAGATATTGGTCATTAAATGCTTCTTTTATTTCATTTTTAATATGAATATCCTCATTACTTTTTGTTTTCTTAAATTGTAAATCCTTTATACTTCCATCAATTGGAATTAAGACTTCAGCTCTTGATTTAGAGTTATTCATTCTTTTATGTAGATGTATTCCTTTACCCCATTCTATTTCTTGACCAGAATTATGATTATCCACTTTTATTGTTTCTCCATTAATAAGACTTTCCATAACATTATTTTTAAGTTATTGCAAACATAGACAAAAAGAGGATACGTTATTCGCATCCTCTTAAATATTAGTCTCTCACCCAACTCTGTAAAAAGCTAACCTAATTTACAGCTTCTATTTTGCTTAGAATTTGATCAACAAAATTCTTTGAATTATTTATTAGCGTTTCAAGTTCTTGATTGCTTATGTTTATATAACTACCGTCTTTATTCCTTCCGTTTCGATGTGCTAGTTTATTTCTGTTTAAGATAATTTTATTCATTACTCCATTTGTATTCACAATAAGAACATTAAAGACATCTTTATACATATTCTTAATAGTGTCAATATTGCAATATGAAGTCTTAATAACATAATCAATTACTGATTGCTCCCACTTCCCTATTTGTCCATTATCCAATAAATTCTTCATTTCCTCTTTTCTTTTTGGCTCGATAGTATTGAAGTAATCCATAAATAAATCTTCTTTTTCTGTGATTTTTGTCAATAAAGTGTCGCACACAAAAGTTTCAATAGAAGCAACTATATTTAAGTATGATAATCGATTAACAATCATTTTTTGCTTATCATTAAGATTTTCTATTTGAATTATTTCTTTGATATCAGTAATTCTTGATATGTAATCATTATAAGCTTCACGATAACTTTTATAATAGAATTCAGCCCCACTATAATATGAAGTAAAAAAATCCTTAGCATAGTACTCATTGAAAATTGATTGAGGGTTTTCATTATCTATAAGTAAACAAGGTATACCTTCTATTGTTGTGTTTGTTTCCATTATTTCAGTATCTTTTGGTTGTTTAGTGTAAAAACATCCAACATCATTAGAATTAAAGTATGGTGTATTTACAAGAATACCACCTTTCACATAGAATTTCTTAGCCATAATTTTATTTTTTAAAGTTAAATCACAAACATAAATAAAAAGAGGATACGTTATTCGCATCCTCTTAATTTTTAATCATTTGCCCAACTTTGTGAGGAACGCACACGCACTATAATATAGCCATCAGCACTAAGAATCTTGTTTTCATCAGAATATCCGACTATTTCGCCAGACTCAACATTACTATACAATCCTAACGATGTAACATATAATGCTTGACCAAAAGTATATGTTCCACTAACTGCTCTTGCTAATACTTTCTTTCCTAAATTTATGTAACAAAAAGAATTATTGTCTTTCTGCTCCATCGAAGTACCACCTCCAAATGCTTCTCCTATTACTACATTCTTTGATGTATTTTTTAAAGAGAATACACGAGGGTTTAAAATATTGTTGATGCAATTTAAT
>NZ_BAJR01000063.1 GCF_000613805.1 Phocaeicola paurosaccharolyticus JCM 15092
CTACAATCAGAAAACTGCTGCATAAAGAATTGAAAAAGGAGCTGCCCTTTTGGAACAGCCCCTTTGTAAGGCACTGACAATTTCCATTGGATCCCTTCCTATTTTATGTAGAGGGTCGCACCGACCGACCATTTCGTATTCGGTTTCCAGGAGGTAACCGTTTTGGTTGTCCATCCATTGATCCCTTCCTCCTCCAGTTTGTTACTGAAAGCAGTGAGATAGGTGCCGATGCTTCCATTGCCGTCAGAAGCCTCATACCCATAATGGCCATCGTAGGTAAAAACCTGGATAAAGGGAATATCCTTAAAAGAGATTGAGGTGGTCTGTCTCCTCTTTAACTTACCCCTGTCTGGATTTCCTGCCCGGTCATTGTACCTGCTGGTGATATTACGGGCCGTTCCTTTTAGTATGTTCCGCGATACTGCATCAATCTCGATACTGATCTCCCATTCCGACTCCACCTTGTCGTAGCTTTCTTTCTTGGAATAACTACTGTTTGAAGTATAGATCACCCTGTTCCCGGAATAGCTGGTTGTTCCTGTAGCAGAGGTGATGGGCACCACCAATTCATCGGGGAAGGTAGCGGTGAAGAATCCGCTGTAGTTGTTCAACTCGTTAATGTATAATTTAATTTTCCCGCTAACAAACTCCAGCTTCTCCTCCAGTCGCACGGTCATGTTCACTTCGCACTCCTTGTTGTAGGGATGATAGTAGACCACGTAGAGTATCTCTCTTTTCTCTTGAAGCGATTCTACATCCTCAAACTGATAGGAGTCGTAAAAACTTTCCACAAAAACCACCTCTTTCTTTTTTGAGTCATAACGATACAACTCACAATATTGTCCTTTTCCACCATCTACACCGCCTTCCACATTGATGGAAAGGATGATTTTGCTATCGGGCAACTTAAAATCAGGATTGATGAAGATCTTCTCATACCGGGCTGAGTAGGGTTTACATTGAGGAGGAGCTTTGGTTTTAACCTCATTCATGTCATTCAGTTTCAAATAATCACGCGCCATTGATTGAATGAGATCTTTCACACCGTTTCCGCGGACATAATCTTGGAGAAAGATCCCATATTCCAGGAAGAGATCCGGAAATGCATCTTCAAATGCATCCATTACCGAAGTCGCACCGGCTTCCTGTTGTTGGTGCAACTTCACTATCTTGTCGTTGCCGTAACGGTTAGCCATCCAGCGGATCAGGCCGGCCATTCCATAGCCGTGCGTACTCTTGTCTTCTTTATCCCACGGTGAGAATCCTTCCAGGGGACAAAACTGGTTCCCATATTGCACGGAGGAGATGCCCGCCACGTAAAGGCTTTCCGCCCAAACGGCCACCGCCTCTTCCATCCAGAGAAATTCACCTTCAAAATAGGATTTGGTGACCGTCCATCGGGGGTCGTAGTAGTATTGCGCGAAGTGGGTCATTTCATGCATGATGGTGCGCTTGATCTCCTCTTTCTCTGATAACTTCTGGCTGTTGATTACCATTGAGTTCCATTCACTGCTGTAGCGGGAGGGGATGAAATAGCCGTAGGCATCCGCACCGCTCAGTTTCTTCACCTCCACCTGGATCTGTTTGTTCCGTTTTGCAAAACTGAATCCCACCGCTTCCAACCGTTTGATGGCTTCCTCCAAATGCAGGGCGATCTCTTTGCTTTCTTCATGATAAAAGCGGGGAGCGTATACCACACATTTCCTGTCAGAAGTAATGGCCCGGCTCCCCGACTCATTCGATGCCTGATAGTTTTTTACCAGACCTACAATCAGTTCGCCCTGTTCATCGGATGGTTCTTCAAAAGGCTCCATTGTGGCAGTGTAATAATCACCTTCTTTTACTCCCTTGATCCACATCACCGAACTGCTTCCTGCTGCGAGCTGATCTCTATTCCTGGGGTGGTAATGCGAAAGTAAATTTCATTCTCAGTGATTTCGGTATCGGCAAGTAGTTGTAATTGAATGGGCTTTGCAAAATTGCGCGGAAGCTTTATCTTGTAGTAGGGCGAAGCTCAAACTCCTCCATTACCGCACCGTCGGTTTGTACTGTAATCTCCATGGTGACCGGTGTATTGAATGCATCGGCCGGAACAACGAGGGTGATTTTGTCTTTAAAAACTTTTCCTCCCGACTTATCCACTTTGGTGTTTTCTTTCGGGTCGTTGTTCCCTGGTTTTTCTTCATTGGGAGGATCCTTCTTCCCCGTTTCCTCGGGTTGCTCGATAATCTCTTCGGGTCCACTGCATTGTTGAGTGGTGAAAAGTATGAGGAGTAATGTGCATAACAGGATGCCTGTTCTCCTTGTCCTTTTTTTGCGGTTTGTTTAAATGAAGTCATAGTATGATTATTTTGTTTTCCTTTGCAAGAAAAGAAATTTATTCAATGACCACACTGAAAAATGAACAAAAAAGAATAACAAATCGTAAAAAAAGGACAATGTTATTTTGAAGCATGTTGGCGAAGCCACCGATTGGGTGTGGTACCGGTAATTTTCTTGAAGTTCCGGTAAAAGGATACTTCGTTTGCAAACCCCGATTGTTCACTGATCTCCATCATGGAGAGAGCCACTCTCGAATCGGTCATCTTGCTTTGTGCGTAACCTATGCGATATTGGTTGATATAATCAGAAAAAGATAACCCAAGTTCCTGGTTGATACAATTTGAAACATAGGTTCTGTTGCTTCCCAAGTGAATGGCTATATCGGAAATGTGTAAATCTTTCTGCCGGAAAAGCTGTTCTTCTTCCATCAGTTGTTTCAAACGACTGCTCAGGATGGTTGTGTCGTGATTGCTGGTTGTTTCAGCTTCGGTTTCTTCCCTGCACACATTATCAGCTTCTCTACTGAAATCTATCGCGGTGAAATGTTGAGTGTAGGCTATGTAGCTGACCAAAAAAGCATGCTTCCAAAAATGAGTGATGGGATTACCAGCAACCACGATTCGCGAATAAAGAACTCTCTGCCCAGCAGGTTGGCAGTGCCCGAAAAGATTGCGAACAGTATAAAAACTAATAATAGTTTTTGTACCGGAGCCAGGGTTCTGTTTTCGGTGTCGGCATAATAATTGGAAACCTCCCGGTTGAAGTGGGACAGTTTTTGATACCCAAAAAAGGAAACAGGTAGCAGCTGTATGATAAACAATGTCTTGGTCGCTATGATTCTGACCTCCTGAGCCTTTTCAGCAAAGGAAAGAGAATCTAAGCCATCGGTTTTTTTGAAAAAATGATACTCTACAAAACTGATTCGCTCCACTTCATTCATCATGCCATAGAACATCACAGATAGCACGCCGAGAATCAGTGCTGGTAGGATAACCCAGTAACTCTTCAGGTTAAACTGTTTGATGCTGGTAAGTTTGCAAATATAGAGATAGTAGAGCGGATAAACCGCCAGGGAGCAGAAGGTGTAGAAACTTTCAATCAGACTGTAGAGATAAACATACCGATGAAAATAGACCGCATGAGAGAAATAAAGAAAGGTGCATGTCAACAGGAAGAAAGTGAAAAACTTTTTCGCCGGATCCAGTTGCTTATACTGCAGTATAAACAGGATCAGCCAAAATAAACAAACAAAAAAGGGCAAACCGGAAAAAAAATTCTCTATCATTCCTTTTTATTATTCTCTTTACACTTAATCCGACTGAATATGACAGACATTCAAACCATTACTCAGAATCCGAAATCATCTATTACTGTCTCCTCCACTTCTTCCTTTTTAATTTCAATGATGTTTTGGGTTGTCAATCCTTCCACGTAAATGGCTTTAAAGGGTATGGCAGGACAAACA
>NZ_BAJR01000062.1 GCF_000613805.1 Phocaeicola paurosaccharolyticus JCM 15092
ATATACATATAAATATCGGCGTCATTTCAACAGTTGCAATGACGCCGATTTTTTTCACATAATTCCCGTTACAGAGTCCAATATTTAGCTATAATAAGGAAGGTTATTTATATGATATTTGTAAAAATCTGATTACTCCTTTTTATAGTTCTCTGCTTTCTCCCTAAGATATTCATAGATATCTGATTGGGCTCTTACAATAGGTCCATTATCACTCCTCTTAAATAGATTCTCAAGATTCTCATCTACTAAGCAAGCTTTCCTATTATCATTCAACTGAATATTGAGCAGATCTTTCATCTCGCTTTTAAGTGACTCATCAAGAATAGGCGTTGCAACTTCAATCCTTCTATATAGGTTTCTACGCATCCAGTCGGGTGAGCCCAGGAATATCTTTTCCTTACCTGAATTATAGAAATACCATACTCTTGCATGTTCGAGGAACATATCAACGATTCGTGTTATTTTTATGTTCTTGCTATATGATTGGTTTGGAATCAGACAGCATATGCCTCTTACTATAAGATCAATCTTTACTCCGGCACTACTTGCCCTATATAACTCATTTATCATTGTAGGGTCCTGAAGTGCATTCATTTTCAGAATAATCCTTGCCTCATTCCCCTTCTTTGCCTCTTTTATCTCATGATCAATAAGTTTTGTAAGCTCAGGCATAAGATTGAATCGGGTAACAAGAAGTCGTTTGAATATAGGATTATCCGCATCTTGCTTAAGAATCCGAAATAGATTATGGAGATCGTTTACTATGCTATCATTACAGGTAAATAGTCCTGAATCAGAATAGATGGTGGCTGTCTTCTCATTGAAGTTACCTGTACTTACATAGGCATAACTCTTAATTCTATTTTTCTTATTGTTATATCTCAAAACCAAAGCTACCTTTGCATGTACTTTAAGCCCGGGAATACTATATATGATATTTATTCCGGCCTTCTCCATCAACTCAGCTGTAGCAAGATTGTTTTCTTCATCGAAACGAGCCTTCAGTTCAACAAAAACCGTCACATTCTTGCCATTCTGTGCTGCTGCAATGAGTGTGTTTATAACCTCCGAGTTCTCTGCAACACGATATTGTGTAATCATGATCTCCTTAGTGAGTTGGTCGTGAACAGCTTCGTAGAGAAAATGAATAAAATGGTCGAAAGAATGATATGGATAATGAAGTAGCAGATCGCGTTTTCTGATATATCTAAACATAGAATTCTTATCAATTAGATAAGATAACATAATATTCTTGGGCTTGTTATATGACAGTTTATCCTTCAACGGATTAGGAAGATGACTTAAATCATCAAGATTCAGATGTTTGTCACCAGGCACAAGGTCATCGTCATTAATATTGTAAGCCTGAACAAGGTATTCCAAAAAATCTTTTGGCATGTTCCTGTCGTACACAAATCTAGATACAGCACCAATCTTTCTTTTCCTTACCTTCTTCTTTAGCTGCTCAACTATGACCTTTGTACTCTTAGCGTCGTCAACAAATATATCAGCATCACGTGATATCTTACAACAATAACTGCAATCTACATCATATCCTGGAAACATTAGTCCGATATTAGCCTTGATAATATCTTCCATAAACATGATATAGTAGTAATTATTGTTTTTCGGTAGTTCTATGAACCTTGGAACTTTGCTATAAGGGAGTTTTATAATGAAGTATTCCATCTCCTTTGTCTCTCTATTGATGACTCTTGTCGATAGATACAGACGATTATCACGCAGGAAAGTTTTTACCTTATCCTTGCTGACAGGTACAGGCTGCAGATATGGGAATATCTCTTCCCGGAAATAGTTTATTATAAACTCTTTATGAAATGGTTTAACCTCACTCTTACTCTGATAGAATATTATATTATTATCTTTAAGCGCAGGAATAAGTTTCTGATCGTATATGCGGATACGGTCCTCCATCTGGGAATTTACAATCTTTGTAATAGTATGTATTAGTTCATGGGCATCCTCCTTACTCATACTATCGGAGAAACCACCTGAGGCAACTGCTTTATGCTCGGCTACTCTTATCTTATAGAATTCTTCAAGATTGGAACTATATATTGATATAAAATTAAGTCTTTCATAAACAGGAAGAGAATCATCTTCAGCTTCAAGGAGAACTCTGTAATTAAACGAAAGCCAACTTATGTCTCTGTTAAAATATTGGTAACTGTTTAACATATTATCCGATAGGATTTATTCAAATATAAATATCTTTGTGTGAAAAAGCAAAAAAGATGAAAAGAATTGGTCTATTATCTGATACGCACGCTTATTGGGATGAGAGATATACAAAATATTTCGAAGATTGTGATGAGATTTGGCATGCCGGAGACATTGGTTCTCTGGAAGTTGCACAAAAATTGGCAGCAATAAAGCCACTAAGAGCTGTATATGGAAATATTGACGGACAAGATATAAGAAAAGTCTATCCTCAAATAAATCGTTTTACTATAGAGGGAACAGAAGTGTTGATAAAGCATATCGGAGGATATCCGGGAAATTATGATCCCTCGATAAGAGGTTCATTACTTGTTCGACCTCCAAAACTATTTATCAGCGGGCACTCACATATATTAAAAGTAAAGTTTGACAAGACTCTGAATATGCTTCACATAAACCCAGGAGCAGCTGGGATATATGGGTTTCATAAGGTAAGGACTTTAGTAAGATTCTCTATAGAAGATGGTAATTTTAAAGATCTGGAGGTTATAGAACTAGCCGAAAAGTAGTTTCAGGGGAGATTAATAAAATAGTTGCAAGAGAATATAATATTTTGTTTTTATATAAAATAATACGAACTTTGCATTAAAATAATTTATAATGAAAACATATTTAGTTACAGGAGCAGCCGGATTTATTGGAGCGAACTTTTTAAAGTTCATATTAAATAAGCATGATGACATTAAGGTTGTTGTCCTGGATTTACTAACCTACGCAGGCAATCTTGGAACTATATCATCGGATATAGATAATGAACGTTGTTTCTTTGTGAAAGGAGATATATGCAATCGTGCACTGGTAGATAGTCTGTTTAGTGAGTATAAGTTTGATTGCATTATAAACTTCGCTGCAGAGAGCCATGTAGACAGAAGCATTGAAAACCCACAGCTATTTCTTCAGACAAATATACTAGGTACTCAGAACCTTCTTGACTGTTCAAAAAGAGCTTGGATTACAGGTAAGAATAAAGACGGATATCCTACATGGAGAAATAATGTAAGGTTCCATCAGGTTTCTACAGACGAGGTATATGGCAGTCTGGGAAGTGAAGGATATTTCACAGAAGAGACTCCTCTATCTCCTCACAGCCCATACAGTGCTTCCAAAACATCTGCCGACCTTATAGTTATGGCATACAAGGATACTTATAAGATGCCTGTAACTATAACTAGATGTTCAAACAACTATGGTCCATACCACTTCCCTGAGAAACTTATACCTCTTATAATCAAAAACATACTGGAAGGAAAGAGACTTCCTGTTTATGGAGACGGAAAGAATGTACGCGACTGGTTGTTTGTTGAAGATCATTGTAAGGCTATAGACCTGGTTATTAACAAAGGACAAGAGGGAGAGATATACAATGTAGGTGGCCACAATGAAAAAGAGAATATAGAGATTGTCAAACTTACCATATCTACAATACACGATATAATGAAACGTGAACCCAAATATAGGGAGGTTCTCAAGAAAAAAGAGTATGACAGCAATGGAGAGATTAGCATAGATTGGATAAACGAAGAGCTTATTACTTTTGTGAAAGACAGACTTGGTCACGACCAGAGATATGCTATCGACCCTACTAAGATAACCAATGAGTTAGGATGGTATCCTGAAACAAAGTTTGAAGATGGTATCGTAAAGACTATATATTGGTATCTTGATAACCAGAAATGGGTAGAGGATGTTACTAGTGGTGAATATCAGAACTATTACAAGAATATGTATAGTGAGTGATAACATTATTATAAATAACAAAAATGCTCTGAGTTGTTATGACTCAGAGCATTTTTTGTTTTATGACCTATTACTGACAGATGTCTGTAATCTTATTAATAGCATACAAGTACATCTAGCATACA
>NZ_BAJR01000061.1 GCF_000613805.1 Phocaeicola paurosaccharolyticus JCM 15092
ACAATGCACTCTTCTTGTAATTATCAGTTGCCACCGTCAACCGTTCGGTTGTCAGCGTCAACTGATGAGTTGACGTCGACAACCGAACAGACGGCATCGGCAATTTTATTTATAAACAAGATTAATTAAGTTTATCACTTCATCATCTTATTTGATATTCTCAACACTGTGAAAGAGTAAGAAGGGATAGTATAATTGAATTTCTCCTCAAGATTAATCTGTTTTGAAGTCGGCTGACTATCCTTATCATCCGGTTTTCCGGTTAGAAGAGTAAGTGTTGCATTAGCACTCTTCCCTTTAAGGAAAGGTAGAGAGATATCTGCATCAACCTCTTTATTCATCAAATTCACTATCTTAACAATCCAGTCACCACTTTTACTATCTTTTACTACAGATAGTCCTAACCTCTTACCTACATCATCTCTTTTATTATTCAACATAACTTTTGAGGCAATATATTTGTCTCCCGAATTATTACCAAATAGTTTCTGAACATGATATTCAACAGTAGGCTTAACCTCATCATTATTGAAATAGATCATATCAGGATTCCACTGAGTATGCCCCTCTTTTGCTAATAGTGGTGCATATGAAGTCATTGAAACGACATCTGCATTTCTCTCTATAGCTGTAAGGTATAGAGCATCTGAAAGAGCAGTCTCTATATTACTTGGTCGTCCCGGCAAGTGTGAAGCATACTCTCCAAGATAGACTTTAGATTTGCTCCTGTCGTATTTATCATAGAAATCCTGATTATTGATAAACCATCCAGGAGTGTTATAATAGTGCTCATCTACCATAGGAATATTCTCACGTGTAGCCAATTTCCATCCCTCTTCATAATCAGTACCTTCATAGAATGGCCCAACGGTACCAATTACTGTGATTTCAGGATATCTCTTCTTTACGGCATTGAATATCATCATAAACCTCTCCTCAAAAACATCAGTAATAAGATCTTCATTACCTATACCGATATATTTCATATTGAAAGGTTTTGGATGTCCTGCCTTTGCACGTATCTTTCCCCAATATGTATTCTTGGCATCACCATTTGCATACTCTATAAGGTCTAGCACATCCTGCACATATTCATCCATCTTATCCATTGGTATACCTCCTTGCTGGCCACCGCAGTCTATATGGCGTGAAGAGTGAGCACTGCAAGTTCCAGAGTTCTGGCAAGGCACACCTGCAGCAAGAACAGGTAATGGTTCAGCACCAATATCTTCACAGAAAAGGAAGTATTCATGGTATCCCAATCCTCTAGTCTGATGGTATCCCCACAGGTTACGAAGAGGTTTTCTACTTTCTAGAGGTCCAATAGACCCCTTCCAGTCATATATATTATCTACTCCATCACCATGAGCAACACATCCTCCCGGAAATCTAACAAATCTTGGCTTAAGATCGGCAAGTGTCTGTGCCAGATCTTCTCTTAAACCGTTACGACGGTTCTTGAATGTGTTAACAGGGAATAGAGAAACCATATCAAAGGCATAAGATCCTTCTGAAAGAGGAGTAATGAGCAGTTTCCCTTTCTTAGCTGATGAAGATACCTTCATCTTAACCTCATTATTAGACCACATACCACCTTTTACAGCAATAGTAGATGAAGCCAGTACTGTTCCATCATCACCAACTAACTGAACCATTATTTTAGAACTCTTGCCCGAAAGTAGATTAGTAAATATAGAGAATATATATTCTTCTCCTTTCTTAAGTGAAATACCATCGTATCCGCTATTGCATAGTGATGCTCCTACTGAAGTAACATCTATAACAGCATAATGAGAATTATTGCTGTGTATTGGATTTGTGGTTCCAATAGAGAACTTCATACCACCCTTGCTATTACCATCTTCGACAGACCAGGCATATGTGCTGTTCCACTCTTTAAGCCTTGATCCATCGGATGATGAATATTCAAAATCTCTGTTTTGGACAAGCTCACCATACAATCCTCCATCCGCCGAGTAATTTATATCCTCGAAAAATATACCTATAAGTTTATCACTTATCTTTTTCACACTATCAGGAAAGATTGTTATATCTGCCTTAAGATTATTCACATCGGCAAATCGCTGGGAATCTTGTGAAGCGGTCTGATTATGCAGTTCATTTCTATACATTTTATTACCAGCAAACATAGTCAGCCTCTCAATAAGTGAATATGGCACCTTTATTGCTGAACCGCTCTCTTTATTACCGGCTATTGTTGCCTCACACTTTTTACCTGCAACATACGATTTCGAAACATTCTTATCGTATTCTGTGTTCACAAAATATGATTGTCTGCCCCATTTCAGGAGATCATCAGAAGAGGCAGCACCAAAGTCCTCGCTCTCTTGATTAAGATTCCATACACAAAGCCACTTGTCTGCATTATTATCGAACATAAGCATTGGACGCACCATTCTCTTTTCTGATCCCCAACGTCCATAGTCACACTTTACGAAAGAGTAACCACCTGCTACTTCAAACCAATTTACTCCCTCATTGCTCCATGCAAACTTCAGTCCGCTACGTCCCTCATCTTTTTTGCTGGCATATGAAAATAGCAACACAGAGTCGGGTTCATTATATACCTTTAATACTGAAGAGAAACTATCTTGGACTATAGCAAGAAAAAGAATTGAGATAATTAGAATTCTGTTTTTCATAAATATTTTATGTTATTATCAATTCTATTTATAGGAAGACAAGCTCCAGCTATCACGCCATTGCAGAATAGGTTTACCATTGCTGAACTCTATAGGAAGCCACATATATCTGCCATCTATAGGATTTTTTGGACGCCATACATCTGCCATAAAAATATAGAGATCTCTTTTCCCTTCAACTTTGAAAATAAAAGTACTTTGAGCTCCAAAGGTCTTCTCAGCATCATTTCCAACGCATGGATTAGGATGTTGAGTCCATGGGCCAAATATATTATCGGCAGAGAACAACCTTGCTTCATTAGGAGCCCAGCCTGTACATCCGGAAGTAATCATCCAATATTTTCCATCTTTTTTAAATATTGCAGGAGCTTCGTTATTTCCTGCCGGTATCATACGTATATATTTTCCAGTATGCCTCTGATAGTCATCTGAAAGTTCAGCTATCTGCAGAGTTAGGTTGTCCTCTGAAGAGTAGATGTGATAAGCCTTTTCATCATCATCAATAAAAATAGTCATGTCACGAGACATCTGTCCACTCTGAATATCTCTCTTTAAGAAAAGTCCCTTTTTGATAGCATCTTGCCACTCTGGAGTCCACCATTTCTTATAATTATCAAGGTTTAGTGTATCAAGAATTGCTCTCTTTTTACCATCCATATCATAAGGCAGTTTACCGGCATTTATCCTTGACGAGGAGATGAACTTGAAAGGTCCCTGAGGAGTATCACTGATGGCCATTCCTGCCCTTGCAGCACTATATCCTTTATCTTTTAGTTCCAGATGAAACCACATTACATACTTACCACTTTTTTTTATTGAAGACAACCTTTGGACGTTCTATTATAGAGCCCTTCACAATATCGCTCTTCTCATCATCACTAACACTTAATGCCACTCCTTGGTATTTCCAGTTTATAAGATCTTTTGAAGAGTAGCAGGTTACTCCCACTAACGCATTATTACTCGATTCGGCCTTATGTTCTCCATACCAATAATATGTCCCATCCTTATAGAGCATTCCACCACCATGTGCGTTTATATGTTCACCCCTATCATCCGGCCATATTTTACCAGGATAGATAGAATCATTAGATACGTCTGCAGAAGTTGTAAAGATGCAGGACATTATCATTGAGATAGATAATAATAGTGTTTTCATAATTCATATTTTGTTTACATCGTAAAAGTACAATAAAAAGCCTAAAAAGACAGACCAAAATTCAGTCAATGAAGTGTACAAATTCTTCATCCTTTAGATAATTTTGAGAAAAAAAGACAATAATGCTAAAATAGCCTCAAAACCTTAACTAACGTTAATTTTTGTATCCTAAATCTCTTATTATTATCCTAATAGATAAATAAATAAAAACATAGTTGAATTAAAAAATAATTACAATATATTTTTGGGATTTTTAAGATAATGCAGCTATAAACAATAAATAATTTTAA
>NZ_BAJR01000060.1 GCF_000613805.1 Phocaeicola paurosaccharolyticus JCM 15092
TCTGATAATGCTCCATTTCATCGATATTATGTTTCCTAAAACAGAATGCATATTTCAGGAAGTATACTTCACATAATACCTATTAAGGTTTAGCCCTAGACTATCCCATGCTTCGGGGTATGGAAAATTAAATACTAACACATCATTACGTTCTATTTCCCCGAACCTAAGAAGTCTAAAATATTTACATCTTTCCCTTCTGCAACTTTCCATACATTGAATATTCTACCGCCAATAACCCATTTATTCACAAGAATATTATCTCCAGGAAGAATCGATGGTTCCATTGAATTTGATGGGATTCTGAAAGATGCAAATGAAGTTACCATGAGGAACAGCCATAGTATTAATGTGAGACACAAACAAAAAGATATTGTTAATAGCTTATTCAATGTTTTTCTTATAGAGAACATAAATGAGAATATTAAATTTTAAGACAATTATTTTATTCATAATCACAAATTACTAGTATTAACAGTAGAAATATCAATTCTACCAATAATATTCTATTAAATTTGAATAGTTACAAGCTAAGGCATATTCAAGTTATATTTTTTTAGGATAAAACTCTCTCCATCAATAGAAGAAGCTATTATATATTTATTAGAACTATCAACACAGAAAGAACAAACTGGTATATCCAACAAGTATGAATCTATAAGCTTGCCATTCCAGTCAAAAATATATAAATTATCCCCAAAATAATTTGGCAATCCTTTATATTCCTTATTTTCAATAGACTCTTTATAAGTATAAGGCGTAATTAAGCAATAAATATAATCTTTTGTTACCTTAGTGACAGCGCCCATTAAACAATCATTATCTATAACCCTACGATCTCCTGATGCTTTATATATAGGATATGAGGAATATATAGGGATCTTTTGGATTATATTCATTCCATCCATCTCAAATATTTCTATAAATCTTCCTAATCGACATGTATAGACAAACTTACTTAGCTTTGGATGTTTATTAATTTGAGCATCACAATAAACTAAGAAATTAGCAGCGCATCCATTCCCGGATATCTTAAAGCCTGGGAATTTAAAATCTATGCCTTTTATTATTCCTGATTTATAGTCTATAGCTGTTAATATATTATCTTTTAGTAAATCTCCTCCAGTAGAAATGCATATACTATCATTAAGCATTATAAAATTTGGAAAAAGTAATGCTTTGTGTTCTTGAGGTATCGTTAATGTTATCCATTTTGATTTATCGAAGATGTTATTATTATTAATTTTATAGATTTTATTTATTGTTCCTGTATAGTTTGCAATATAAATGGAGCTATCAGTTGTCTGATAGAATGAATTTGTTACCTCGAATGGACCATTCCCTTTTTCTAAGAAGGACGATATCTTTTGTAAGCTGTCATTCTTTAGATTGAATATACTATATAATTTATGTTGAGATAATTCTTCAATTATTAATTTGTTATTACAAATAAAATCAACTCTTAGTCCCATTATAGTTGAATCACATTTCAATTTATGTCCTTTAAGTTCTTTCTGTGGTAATTCAAATCTATCATTTTGTGTTTCAACGCTCTTGTTTTTTTTATTTAGGTTAGAGCAAGAAATCTGTAACAGAAAAAATAATAACAAAAATATAAGCTGCTTTATGATTTTCATGATTTGTTTAATCAAAATAAATTGATAAATGTTTTTTATCCAATATGAGTAATACAATAACTCATATTGGATAAATTTATAGTCCCCAATGATCTTGGTATACTTGACCAACAGGGCGCCATGAAACATTATAAGAGATATCCATACAAGTATATGTCATTCTGTAAAAGCAATAATGTAAATCTGATTCACAACTCGCTAAAGCTTCAACATTAGCCAAAGCCAAATCAGACTTAATATCAGTTATCTGTGAGTTATATACATTATACCCAGCAACAATTGCAAATGCAGCAATAAATGCCACTTTTATAATATTTTTTTCATAACATCAAATTGTAATAACAATCTTTATAGAATCAACAAAAGTAATTTCACTATTTAAAGTTCATACTTCAATAATACAGGAGCCTTCCTCCCCTTTTGATTAGTAAGACAATAAAGATATTTTTCACTTTTATCTACTGAAATTGAATAGATATATCTATTCACAATATAGTCTGTTATAAGATTACCATATAAATCCAATTTAAAAACTTCCATGTATGTCTCTTCACTTTTTTTCTCTTTTCTTCCGACGTAAGTAAGATAAACATGATTTGAAGTGATAAAATAATCAGTAAAGGTTTTAATCTTTTTGGCTTTAAATTTTATGAATTGATTTGTTACACCAACTTTTTTATCATTAATGACATAAGAAGGTTTTATATTCTCATGCATATCAATTGTTTTAATTACATTTAAAGAATTGTCATATATAGAAATCTTATCACTATATAAGTCAGCACTCCATATTTCTTTTGTCTTATTATTAAAGAAAATCAATACACCGTTCACATCGGAGTTTACATAATTATATTCTGTACTAACCAAAGTATCAGGATTAATTTTCCCTTTAAAAAGAGGAGAAGAATACCCATTGTTATACAATGAATCATTAATATATTCAATGTTGTGTGCTACATAATGCATTGAGTCTGTAAGAAATATATCAGAACGATCATCTGAAATGTTCAGATAACTAAATTGGGAATCAAAACAGAATATACCATGTTTTAATATTGAATCTGCATTGACTGTATATATAGTATTATCACACATAACATTTACCTTAAAAAAGTTATCAGCATTAGAATTTAAAATACAAATGCAATCAGGTATTCCTTGTTTATATTTTCCGCTCACTATAGGTACAGAAAAACGTCGATTATTTTTTAAAGAATACAATTCAACCAACATGGTATTATTCCAATATGTATTATTAACAAGAATAACAGAATCATTTAGCAAACGGACACAATAAGGTTCTGCAGAAATGGAAATATCTATCTTTTCAAATTTCGTAAGTATCTTTGCTTGCTTAAAACCATTTCTTTTTTTTATTGTATCTTTACATGATTGAATTAATAATAATGTAAAAATTGATAATATTATACATAAATATTTTCTTAAGTTAAACATTGTTATCATTTTAAATCTGCACTATAAATCATATATTCAGGATTTACTCCTATACCATATATTACATCACTATTAATATCTCCACAAAGACGAATTGAAGGGAATGGCATATTAATAATCTTAACCAGATTAAGGTCATAATCGTATACATACAGTGAATGAGGTAACACCGATGTATCATAAGCTTTGCTTGGCCTTGGCATTTTACCTTCAATTTCCTCATCTCTCTGTATAAATACTATATAATTTTTAGTCAATGCCATTTCCTTTGCACCATGTGGAAAATTATCTTCAAGTAAAAGTTTACCCTCACAAATTGAATATTGTTCATCCATTCTCAATTCATTTTTTAGAACAAGTTTATCATCTTCAAGAATATAGACTGCTGTATAAGGAAACATCAAAGTATTATATACGAAAAAATTATTATTGGAATTATACGCTATATCTCCTTGATACATCTCAAATCCATTACTAATACCTTCATTTAAGGGAGTCTTTCCGCAATTTATTTTCTTGTTTTTTGTCTTTATACAAAATGGGGCATCATTAAAAGGACATAGATATATTATTATATCATTGGTAATCCTTATTATAGCCGTTGCATCTTTTATTACATCATATTTCCCAATTTCTCGGGTAACTATAGAATCTGATTTATTAACATGATAAAGTATTTCAAGATTTTTTTGAGCATCATTGATGAACAAACCTGATTTTGGTGATAACGAGAAAACTGGTGAGACAAATTCCTCAGGACCATCACCTATCTTGCCAAATGAACATATCTCATTTTTATTAATATCCACCACATGAACAAAAAAGTCTGTTGTAAAAGCACTGTACCAATATAAAATACCTTCCTGATATAATATCTTTCCAGGTAATGTTGTCATAATACTATCCACTAACACACAATATTTCTGATTTTTAATATGCAAGACATCTGGTTTCTTATTTGAGCATGAAGAAAATGAGATGATAATTAGAAATAAGATTATGTTTTTCATAATTATAATATTTTAGAGATGTTGAAGTAAGAATAACCTCAACATCTCAAACTTTATTCTATTTATGATAAGCAAATGAATATGTACGGCCATCTCTTCCGTGACAACTATAGTTATCCAAAGTAGCTATACAGTCAGTTCTAGAAGTAAACTCATCATTTGTTTCAGGAGTTGCCAGTGCTTCAATATTATCCAGAACCAAATCATACATAGCATCTGTTTTC
>NZ_BAJR01000059.1 GCF_000613805.1 Phocaeicola paurosaccharolyticus JCM 15092
TGCAAATATATTAAAATTTATTGTATCTATCTTTTTTTATTGTATTTTTGCTTTAACTATATCAACACAATATAATTTATATTATGAAGAAAATATTAGTCGCAGAAGATACTGATAGTAATTTCTTATTATTGTCTATAATTTTGCGTAAAGAATATGAAGTAATTAGAGCTGCTAATGGTGAAGAGGCTATAAGCAAATTTAAAGAGGTTAATCCGGATATGATTCTAATGGATATTAAAATGCCAATTATGGATGGCTTGACTGCTACTAAGGAAATTAGAAAGATTGATACAAACATCCCAATCATAGCACTTACAGCAAATGCATACGATAGCGATAAGGAAAAAGCTTATGAATCTGGATGCAATAATTATATGGCAAAACCGATTATGACTAATAAATTACGTGAAATGATATCATCGTATTTTAATTAATCACGCTCTTATTGACTTTTCCCAGGTCCCATCATTGTTTTTCTTATTTTTTAGATAAAAGAATCCTTTTATTACATTTAAATTCATAAATAAGAAATAATATGGAATACTTATGAATTTATTCTTTTTTGATTTTATTGAATAATACCATCCAATAATTCCACATAAATAGAATATTATTTGTGCTATAAGTAGTAGGAAATATATTATGTTATCATTTATAACCACAAGATAAATATTAATTGGAATAATTAAGAAGAGGCATAATGGTGTTATAGACCATCTTAGAACTCTATGAGATACATATTGAAAACTAAGTAATTTATATTTGAAAATATTTAGAAGTTCTTTAAGCATAATAATCGACTGAATTCCCCCGGCCGCAATTCTAATCTTCCTCTTCCTCTCTTCATAAATATTAGCTGAGCCATTCTCAATTGCATAAGCTTTCTCACAATATGATATGATATACCCTTTCATTGCTATTCTCATTGAAAGAATAAAATCATCTAAGAGTGTGTTATCAGGCATTTCTTCAAACAGATATGTACGAATGGCATATAATTCTCCTGCAGCACCAATAGTGGAATTTAATTCAGAATCCATTTGTTTTAATTTAGATTCATATCTCCAATATAAACTTTCGTTTTTTGCTGCATTGTTTTCTATCGAATTATTATTGATTCTTTTCTCGCAAGCTACACATCCAACATTCTTATTGTTGAAACTATTAATAATATCTTTTATTGAAGAAGAATTAATAAATGTGTTGGCATCTGTAAAAACTGTAATTGGGGTATTTACAAACTTCATCCCTCTATTAATTGCAGCAGTCTTTCCTTTTCTTTCTGGTTGAAAAAGGAGAGTTATGTTTTCATATTGCTTTAGCAGTTCATTAGTTTTATCATTGCTGCCATCTGTAATCCATAGAATTTTAAGTTTATCTTTAGGATAGTCTATTTCATAACAATTCTTCATTTTTTCCTCAATAACATAGTCTTCGTTGTAAGCCGCAATAAAAAGAGTAACTTCAGGAAGTGTACTATTAAAATCTTCGGTTTCCTTATTTTGTTTAAAACGTCTTTTAATGATCAGTATTAAGTATAATAATAAACCATAACCAATATAAGTATAGAATACTATGAAGATAGATATATAAAAAATGATAGTAATTAGCATGATTGTAAAACACTTTTGTATATTTCTGAAACTTTGTCGCAAACTCTTTGGCTATTAAATCTCAAGTTTATTGTATTGTATGCATTCTCCCCAAAAATTATCATTTTATTTGGATTTTCTAATAGCTCAATATATGAATCAGCAAGTTTATGGACATTATTGAAAGGAACAATAATGCCATTTTGGTGATCTATAATAATTTCCCTAGTTCCATCCGTTGGTGTAGTAACAATTGCTTTTTTCATTGCCATTGCTTCAAGTAATGCTATTGAAAGGCCTTCCCAAAGACTAGGAAGCACAAAAACGTCAATTGCTTTAAGAACTTGAGGTATGTCATTTCTGAAATTTTCTAGTTGGATAAATTCGTTGTATTTATTTTTAGCAATAAACTCCTTTACTTTTTCAATTAAATCTCCTTCTCCGACAATTAGTCCTTTAATCTGTTTATTTTTCTTGTGGGCTAATGCAATACTCTCAATAAAATCTATAGGTGATTTCTGAGCTGTTATTCTACCTATAAATGCTATAACGAAATCATCACTACTTGATCTGAATAAATTGTGAAGATTTGACTGAATATTATAATTGAAGACATTTAAATTAATGCCGTTTTCAATAACCTGACAATTTGATAAATTGAATTCATGTTTACCAACTTGTCGGTTGTTCTCAGATACGCAAATAACCTTTTTACTATTATTACAAATCATTTTTTCACACAGTATCCTAGCTTTTCTTTTGAGGTAAATCTGATCTTGGTGAAAGCTCCATCCATGGACTGTGTAGATAAGGGGGATTTTAGTTATCGAAGATGCAAATAGCATATTAGATGCAGCTCTAGTGCCGTGTGCATGTATTATATCTATTTTTTCTTTTTTTATTATATCTATAATTTTTTTTTGTACTAATAAATTAAATGGGAGCTTTGTTTTTATAACGTGACATGTTATATTATTGATCGAGAGAACTTCTATCATTTGTCCTGAAGAAAATGACAACACAACAGGTTCAATATTTGATTCAAAGCCATTAACAAGATCAATCAGATGAGATTCTCCTCCACCTATATCACCTTGTCTTATAACTTCAAGAACTCTAATTTTACTCATAACAAATTAAATATTATTCTATCCTATTTCCCAAATATTCATTAATATCCATAGGAGTTTCATGAGTACTACAGATGTAATATACTTTTCTTTTTATTAAATATAAAATAGCATTTACTATTTTGTATAATTCTTTATATAATTTTCTTTTAGGAAAAAGATGTCTTACCATGTCTTTATCCCATTTGTTAGTAAAATATTTTGCATATTCTTCATCTTCTGGATTAACTATAACATCTATTTTTCCTTCCCATTCTATTTTATTAAGTGTTACTCCTTTTTCTGTATACCAAAGTAGTTTGTATGTTAATGATTGAAAAGGAAGATAATTAAGAAATAGCTCACCATAGTTGTTATTATAATTTCCAGGCATTTTCTCTTTGTTAAAAAGAATGAGTTTATTGTCAATCCATAGTATAACCCATTTGTGAGATTCTTTAGGAAATAAGAATTCACCCAAAAGACTAGGAGTCTCTAAATAACCTCTTTTGGCTACTCTCTGTAATTCAGAAATAAATTTTTCTGGATTATCAGTATGTTCTAATACTTGATTACAGATAACATAATCAAACTCTTTATCTGAAAAGGGTAAATTTTCTCCATCTGCATTAACAAACTTTTGATGATGGTATATTTTAATGTTTCCACATCTATTGCTATTATCATGTATATATTTATCAACTATAACATCAGATCTAAATGATGGGTTATGGCCGCTACCAATTTCAAGAACAAAATCTTTCTTACCTATTTTTAAATCATTTCTATCTAATGGAGTCCTTGTCTTCATTTTTAATAATATTTGATTTTTTATCTTTATATTCCGTTTGTGAAGTTAATAAATCTTTGAAGTTTATTAATCTCGATTTTACTCTTATTTTAAAACTATTAAAAAACGAGCCATCGTTTTTCATTGTATCATAACCTGTGATAGCTCTAGCCTTTCTATTCCTAAGAAACAAAATCTTTCCATACTTTTTTAGTCCTAGTGCAAGCGAACCATCTTCCCCTCTTATTATATCTGTTCTGATTCCAACTTTGCGAGCTAGCTCTATATTATATGCAAATACAAGCCCTCTCACACTTAATTCTGGTCTCTTAAATGATTGTATAAAAAGATATAGATCTCTGCTAAATTCGTATATTATTAATCCAAATTTAGGATGTTCTTTGTCAGGAATATAACTCCATAATGATGAAACAGCAACAGTATTCTTTTTCATAAGTTTATCTGACATAATCTCAACGTATTTTGGTGGATACATTGTATCAGAATCAATGTTAATGTGATATTTCCCTCTAGCATTATAAAGTCCACAACTTCTAGCGTATCCACAGCCTTGCTTATTTTCTTGAAACAATTTAACTCCGCAATCCTTGAATATTTGAGCTGTGTTATCTTTAGAATTATTATCTATTCCAATAATTTCAACTGGATATTTACACTTCATATCACTTAGAGACCATAGACAAGAAACTAAATGTTTTTCTTCATTGTAACCTATAACAGAAACTGTAATTAATGGAACGTCACTTTGTAGGGAAGTGATGTTCGACTTAATTCTATTAATAATATTTTTATCGATAGAATTATATTCTCTATTGTATACAGAGGCATATTGGGAATACCATTTCATGTCTGGAAGGTTATTATATAATACAAAAATATAAATATTTTTTATTTATATAATATAACTCTAATAAATTAAAATATGA
>NZ_BAJR01000058.1 GCF_000613805.1 Phocaeicola paurosaccharolyticus JCM 15092
ATATTTTAAATTAATTCATCATTTACCTAAATAAATGTTATGAGCAATAGTTTTATAACAAACAAAGAAAAGTTTTTATCTGATATAATCAATGGTATACTACCAAAGACTAATGCTGTAGATATATTAGTTGGATATTTCTATTATTCTGGCTACGTTCAATTATCTGACAATCTTAAGGGTAAACATATAAGAATATTGGTTGGTCTTGATATTGACCTACAAATCACCAAGCATATTACTGAAATAGAGGCTTTCAGTAATGGACTGGTTTCACGAAGCAATATCAAAGAAGAATATTATAAGCAGTTTATAAACATATTCAATAATTCTGATTTTTTAGATTCTGCTGAAAAATTAAAACAATTCAAAATGTTCTATGGAAAGATAGTGGATGGTTCACTTGAAATAAGAAAAACTCTTAATCCATGTCATTCCAAGATGTATCTGTTTGCTTATAATGATTTGATGAATGAAAATGGTGAATTGCCAGGTGTTTTAATAACCGGTTCAAGTAATTTATCATATCAAGGCCTTAAAGGACGAATAGAATTAAATGCTCGGTTTAATGATAAGCAAGAGTATGAAGAGGGGAAAGAGCTTTTTGATGAGCTTTGGGAAAGTTCTGTAGTCATTGCTAGCAAGAATAATTTAGATGAGTGGAAAAATAAAGTTATGACTCGCATATGGTATGACAAAATTTATTCGCCATACTTAATGTACATTAGAGTTCTCCGTGAGTACTTTAATATTTCCACAACAAATAATCTACTGACTCCACAAGATATAACAGATGGCAAATATTCCAATTTAAGATACCAAACAGATGCTGTGCAAATGGCGCTTAATGCACTTAATAATCATAATGGTGCTATAGTTGCCGATGTTGTAGGTTTGGGTAAGAGTGTTATAGCATCAACGGTTGCTAGAAATATTAAGTTGCGTGCAATTGTAATATGTCCTCCGCACCTATGCAAACAATGGGAAGGTTATCGTGATGAATTTGGATTTACAGCCACAGTGTTTAGTACAGGTAAAATTGAGGAAGCTCTTCTTCATTATCAAGAGCTAGTGAGAGACAGAGAATATTTTTTAATTATTATAGACGAAGCGCACCGCTTTCGTAATGAGTACACTCAAGATTATGCATTACTTCATAATCTATGTTCTGGAAACAAGGTTTTATTGCTAACTGCTACTCCTTTTAATAATCAGCCTGCTGATATATATGCTTTAATTAAATTATTTCAAATTCCATCTCGTTCCACACTTAAAACTGTAGATAATTTAGGTACGGCATTCAAAGTTTTGATAGATAAATATAGGACACTTCGTGATGCACAAAGAGAAGGTAAAACAACAGAGGAGGAGATTAAAGTAGAGGTTAATAATATTGCCAAAAATATACGTTCTATCATTAGTCCATTGGTCGTTCGCCGTTCTCGTTTAGACTTACAAGGCATTCCAGAATATGCAGTTGACCTAAAACAACAAAACATCCAATTAGTATTGCCTAACGATCCAGAAGAACTTACTTACGATTTAAGTGAACTGAAAGACTTATATCTCTCAACATTAGATAGAATTAGCAAATCAGAAGGAGCAAGTGATAATATTTATCGTTTCAAAGCTGCACGTTATTCTCCAGCTCTTTACATTCATGAAGAGTTAAAGGATAAACTAGCAAAAGAACTTGAAGACAAAACAGGTATTAACTTTAACCTTTTGATTGGACGACAAGCTAACATTTCAAGTTTCATGCGACACTTGCTTGTAGCTCGTTTTGAAAGTTCTGTAGCTGCATTCCAAACATCATTGGGTTATATTATAAAATCATCTGAACACGTACTCGATTGGATAGAGAAACGGGATAAGATTCCAGTATTTAAAAAAGGGAATTTACCTGATGTAAGCTACTTCTATGAGTCGACAGAAGATGGCATGGAGGAAGTCTATGAACTCTTCGAGAAATACGAGGCTCGCGGATTCTTTGAAATTGATATGAAATATGTTAAAGATGACTTTGTAATAGACGTAAAATCCGACATTCAACTTCTAAAGAATCTTCGTGAACAATGGTTTGGAAGAGATAATACTATCAAACGAGACCCCAAGCTTAATTCGTTTATTAAACTTGTAAAGCAGCAGATGTCTAAGGAGCCTAACAGGAAATTGATTGTTTTCTCTGAGTATGCCGATACAGTGAATTATTTAGGCGAGGCACTTGTTAGTGCTGGCTTACCAGTTATGAAATATACCTCAGCAGATGCTACTCCAGTAAACAAGGATCGAATTAGAGCAAACTTTGATGCAGGATTGAAGTCATCGTTACAACAGAATGATTTTCATATATTAATTGCAACAGATGCCATATCTGAAGGTTACAACTTACATAGAGCTGGAGCCATATTCAATTATGATATTCCCTACAATCCAACACGTGTTATTCAACGTATTGGACGTATAAATCGTATTAATAAAAAAGTATTTAATGAATTATATATATATAACTATTTCCCTACAGATGTTGGCGAAGCAGAAACACGTACTAAAGAAATATCTACACTAAAAATGGCGATGATACATGCCATTATGGGTGAAGATACCAAAGCTCTGACCAAAGACGAAGAGGTAAAAGCATTCTTCACAGATCGTTATCGTAAAGAGTTCGCTCGTAGTGAAGAAACATCATGGGATACTCCATATCGTAAACTTTTGAATAGTCTAAAAGGAACAAAGACATACGATCAAGCACTGGAACTTCCTCACAGAGCAAGAACCGCTCGAAATGTGAATAAGCCTAAAAAAGGAGTTTTGATGTTTGGGAAAAAAGGTGATGATTTTGTCTTTAAGATTGGAGATACAATAAATTTACCGGTAATGATTTCTGCAGAAGAAGCGATTGCCTTGTTTGATGCAGATATTAATGAGGAACCTGTTGATTTAAGCAAACCTTTTGATGTAATATATCAAAAGGTTAAAGCATTTTTATTTTGTAGCGATGCTAAAGATAAAAACGAAAAAGACCTATTATCAGCTCTACAAAAAGTAAAAATTCTAAAAAAGTATAAATCGCTCTCTAAAGACTATTTAGATGATTTAATCCAAGTTATCAAAGCTGATGCTCTTTCTGGTTACGAGGTAAGATTTATCAATCAATTAGTTATAAAAGATGCAGCAAAACTTCCTCTGAAAATTTCATCAGAATATTTAGCTCGTATCATAAACACTCACAACAGAATTGATGATAGTGAGGAAACTCTGATTTTAAGTGAAGAACTACAATAAGATTAAGCTATATGGAAAGTAATATCATATTATATACAAGCAACAATGGTGAAGTAAGCATACAGGTACAATATGAAGATGGTACTTTTTGGCTTACTCAGAAACGTATGGCTGAATTGTTCGGAGTAAATGTTAGAACCATTAATGAGCATATTCAAAACCTTTACCAAAGTGCTGAACTTAAATCAGAACGAACTATCCGGAAAATCCGGATAGTTCAAATGGAGGGCAACCGAAATGTGGAGCGAGAACTTACTTTCTATCATCTTGATACCATTATAGCAGTAGGCTATCGAGTAAATTCTAATCAGGCCATACAATTCAGACAATGGGCTACCACGACGCTTAATGAATTCATTACTAAAGGTTATGTATTAGATAAAAATAGATTAAAACAAGGTCCTCAGTTCGGGCACGACTATTTCAAGGAGTTGCTTGAAGATATTCGTGAAATACGTGCCAGTGAGCGCCGTTTCTATCAAAAGATTACCGATATTTATGCACTAGCCATAGACTATGATAAGGATGCACCTGAAACTAAATTGTTCTTCTCATCAGTACAGAATAAATTACATTGGGCAATATCTGGTAAAACGGCTGCTGAAATCATTTATGATACAGCAGATGCAGAAAAACTACACATGGGGCTTACTACGTGGAGAAATGCACCAGATGGAAAAATTATGAAATCTGATGTTTCTATTGCAAAGAATTATCTTGACCAAAAACATTTAACAGCAATTAATCGACTCGTCTCAGCTTATCTTGATATAGCAGAAGACCGTGCAGAACAAGAGATACCAACCTCTATGTATGAATGGAGTAAAATATTAGATGCATTTCTCAATGTAACTGGCCGTCCTGTATTGGAAGGTCCTGGAAGTATTTCAGCATTAGAGGCAAAATTGAAAGCTGAACGAGAATATGAGTCATTTCGTCCAAAACAAGATTCAGAATACATTTCAGATTTCGATGAAGAGATTAAAAGATTAAAAGGAGGAAATAAACTACAATAGAAAGAAAGCATTATGGAATTCAATAAAGCATATAACCGTGGAGAATTTGTAAACTTCTTGCAAAACAGTTTCTTACCAGAGGATTTTATCCCGACAACTGAGCAGGTAATATTTAGTACTCAAATGAAGTATAGCACTAAAGCCATTAAATTGGGTTCATCGGATTCTCTTGATTTGGTTGTATATGAAATAAGACACACATCTAAACATGATGCTCGTGTAACTCTGTCAAAAGAAGCTTTTCGTATGCTCGCAGATGAAATGGAAGGACGTGCATTGGTAATCTTTGTACCAGAAGATAATAGTGACAACTACCGTTTCTCTTTTATAGAAATCACTCTTGATGCTCAAGAAGGTGGTTCTCGCATCACACGCAATTACAGCAATCCGCGTAGATATAGTTATTTTTTGGGGAAAGACATAGCTTTTCATACACCAAATAAATATCTTAATGAAAAGGG
>NZ_BAJR01000057.1 GCF_000613805.1 Phocaeicola paurosaccharolyticus JCM 15092
TAAAAATTTATTATATTTGCAACCATAACAATCGGACAAAACGATGAATGGGAAACAACTATTAGAACAATTAAATAGTGGTTCTGCTGCCACTTTTGATGTTTATATAAAGAAATGGTCTCCGCGAATCTATTACTGCTCTCTCTCTATCTCTGACTCACCTGAGATAGCTAAACGTCTTGTAGTCGATGTATTTACCAACTTCTGTCTGGAAAATAAATATACTCAATGCGATACTAATGTTGAACGTATCCTCCTTGAGAGTCTTATTCGCTGCTCCTCATCCGAATTCTATGGACTGATAAAGGATAGCTCCCCTCTGGAACATGAGATTAAGTTAGAGCATTTATGGGAATTAGGAGATGATTTTCTCTCTCCCGACATTGACAAGGATAAGTTCTATTCCGATATAAGGAATGATATCTATAATGCTGCATTCTTTTATCAGTCACATTCCCGCAAGAACACTTTTTCGTTCATAAACTTACGTCTTCAGAAGTTTATATCATGCCTTTTAGTGATCTTTTTCCCTATTGTCTTCATCACTTTCGGTTACTATATTTACCGCAGCAATCTTACCTTGGGCAATAACTTAATGATCTCCACCGGCATGGATATTACCTCCATAACACTTCCCGACGGATCGAAGATAAGAATGCAGAAAAACTCCGATCTCTATTATGACAACCGCCTATACAACATGGACGAGCGTCGCATTGAGTTCAATGGACGTGGCAACTTCATTGTCATAAACTCCGAGAAGGTGTTCACCCTTCTTACCGACTTTACCAGGATAGAGGCTAATCAGGCACACTTCTCACTATGTGCGGATAAGGCATCCAACAATACCTCAGTTTCTGTTAAGGTTGGCAATGTATCTATCTCCTCACTAAGCAGGAAGGAGAAATACAACATCCGTCAGGGAGAGATGGCAGTTGTCGATCATGAAAAAGGGGATATAAATGTTCAAAACATACCATCACTGCGCCGCGGTAAATCTGTTGTCCGTTCAGTACCATAGAATTTCTTTCTATAGTTTATCTATAAATATAGAGAGTAATAAGTTGTTGACTAATATATATTTAAAAGATAAAAAGATGAAGAAATTGATTGCTCTTCTCATGCTGCTCTCACTGCAGTCTATCCAAATAATGGCTCAGGAGAGTCACCTCTATTCGAAGAATATAGCGCTTTTCTATCCGGCAAACTATGACAGAGAGGCTATGGAACCCTCATTTGCCATAATCCGCGACCTCTCCAAGGGGAGTGAGCTGCCCGACAGCTGGCGTGTCCGTCCCCATTTCTCAAAGGTAAACGGCAAGAACCATATCACCATCTCTGTCGACCGAGGTACCGACCTTTATGGTTGCGGTGAGGTGCTTGGTGACCTTCGTCGTAATGGTACCGACACCTACCTGTGGAACAGTGACAACTACACCTATGCGAAGTGGCAGGGAAAGCAGCTCTATCAGTCGCACCCATGGGTACTTGCCCTTCGTAGTGACGGCAGCGCGTTCGGAGTGCTGTTCGACAATACCTACCGTCAGCATATCTCCCTAAAGGGTGATATAGAGGTCAGCTGTGAAGGTCCTGCACCCCGTGTCGTTGTCATCGAGGGTGAAAAGGTGGACGATGTAGTTAAGCAGTTGTCCTATATCACCGGTACCATCGAGCTCCCTCCATTGTGGGCATTAGGTTATCAGCAGGCTCGCTTCTCCTATTTCCCTCTCTCCCGAGTGAAAGAGGTTGCCGATGAGTTCCGTTCACGCCGTATACCTTGCGATGTAATCTGGATGGATATCGACTATATGGACAAGCGTAAGGTCTTTACCTTCGATCCTGTAAACTTCAACGACCCCAAAGGTCTTAACGACTACCTGCACTCTAAAAATTTCAAGGCTATATATATGGTCGATCCAGGTATCTGTCGTGACTCCACATATAATATCTACCGCAGTGGTAGTGCAATAGATGCATGGATTAAGGATAGTGTTGGCGGTGAGGCAAAGGGAAAAGTATGGCCGGGTGAGTGTGTCTTCCCCGATTTCACCAACCCACGCACTGCCGAATGGTGGAGCGGACTCAACAGTGAGTTTGTAAAGTTGGGTATTGACGGTATATGGAATGATATGAACGAACCTGCCGTTTTCAACAGTGAGATGACACTTCCCCAATCATCCGTTCACAGTGGCGGTCTGATGGTCAACGGAAAACCACTTCCTGCAGGTACTCATGCACGTTATCATAATGTTTACGGCATGCTTATGCTTGATGCAACCCGTAAAGGAATGCTTATGACTAATCCCGATAAGCGCCTTTTCATACTGTCGCGTGCCAACTTCCTTGGTGGACAACGCTTAGGTGCCACCTGGACAGGCGATAATGCCTCTACATGGGACTATCTGCGCTGCTCTATTCCTATGACACTCAACCTGGGACTTTCAGGCCAGCCATTTACCGGTCCCGATACAGGCGGTTTCTCAGGCGACTGCAACGGCGACCTGTTGGCAAACTGGACAGCCCTCTCTGCCTACTTCCCATTCTTCCGCAACCACTCTGCCGACAATACGGTGAGTCAGGAGCCATGGGCATTCGACAGTAAGACCGAGGATATCTGCCGTACAGCCATCAACCGCCGTTATATTCTGTTGCCATATCTCTCAACGCTCTTCAGACAATCATCAATAGATGGTATGCCTGTGATGCGTCCTCTCTACTTCTATGACTCTAAAGATAGTGCACTTCGCACTGAGCAGGAGGCATTCCTTTTGGGAGGTGATCTGCTTGTTATACCACGTTGGGCAGGAGAGTGTGCTCTTCCTAAAGGCGACTGGGACATAGTACCATTCGAGAAGGAAGATGATGGAGTACAACCATATGTTGCACTTCGTCCCGGAGCAGCAGTGCCTGTAGGAAATGTTATGCAGAGCACCGAGGAGTATGCCACCGACTCACTCACCATACTTGTCAATCCCGATAATAGAGGTGTTGCCGAGGGAATCTACTATGATGATATCACAGGAAAGACATTCCCGATAAAAGCAAAGGTGAGTGGTTCCAAGATTAAAGTTACCATAGAGAGGGGTGGTGAGTTGAATAGAATCATACGTGTTGCTGTAGTGAGCAATGGCAAGGCTGAATACTCGCCATGGAGCCAAAAGAGCAAGGTAGTGATGAAGTGGAGTGGGGATGATGAACTCTCGCTGAAGAGAGATGCCCTGAAATTCCAGGAGAGAAAGTTTGAACAAAAGAGTTTGAACTTTATGCTTAACCGCAATCATGAGTCCGATGGCATAGATCTATATTAAAATGATGTTTCAGATGTTAAAGTTAATATTTGAAAAGAAAAATTAATTGTATTTTTCATAAATTAAAATATCTTTGTTATACTTATGCATAGAATATAGATTTTATACAGATATGAAAGTAATAACAAAGAACATTTTAAATCTGCTATACCTCACCATATTCATCAGTATGGTGAGCTCATGTAGCGACAGCGATTCACCATCCTCACAGGATAGTAACGCAACAGCAGAGTGGAAGACATCATCATCGGTAGGTTCCGACGAGGTAAGTACAGGCATTCTTCTCAAAGGAGATGCAGGTACTCAGTATAGTGCCACTATCAGTCAGGGGGCATCATTCAGCTCTTTCGACTACTACACATCTAAGAGTGCCAAACTGGGTGTTCTTAAAGAGGGTGACAACGTGATTTATATTTACTGCAAGGCAAACGCTACCGCAGATCCACGTAATGTTGTTGTAGATATTACATTCGGCGATGCAGCACCTCAGCAGCTCACCCTGGTGCAGAAATCTGTTTCCCAGGAGATTTTGCCTGTATTCAGTGCATGGCCTGAACTTCCTGCCGAGAAGGTTAGTACCGACTATCAGTATGCAACCCACTATGTTACCGTCAACGGCAAGAAGATACGCAGTTACTCACTCTGTTTCGACAAGAACAATAAGGCGGCTCTCTGGGTTGCATATCCTATGCATGCAGTCTATGACGGTTCTGTAGGGCGCAGCGATGAGTGGGGATTCGATCCGTACATCACTCAGACAAATCAGGCAAACTGTGTGTCACGTTCGTATGGCGGCAACTATGACCGTGGTCATCAGATTCCGTCAGCCGACAGAGATGCTACATTCGAAATGAATGCTCAGACATTCTACATGAGTAACATGACACCTCAGCTCGACCGTCTGAACCAGGATATGTGGGCAAAGCTTGAGACAAAGGTTAGAAACAACATCTGTTCGGATACTCTATATGTTGTGACAGGAGCTTATTTCGGTGCAGGTGCAACCACCACCACCGATGGAGCAGGCAATATAGTAGCTATCCCTACCAATTACTTCAAGATTCTTCTCAGAACTAAGAGCGGTAACTCAGGTAAGAGCATTGCTCTCTGCAGCGATTCCGAACTTATCTCCATAGGATTCTGGGTAGATCATAAGGCATATGGCAATATAGAGCCTCCAACAACAATCTGTACCTCTGTAGCAGATATTGAGGCAAAGACAGGTTTCAGCTTCTTCCCGGGAGTATCGGCTGCTGTAAAGAGTCAGAATACTCCTTCTGTATGGGGAGTACAGTAGTTTTGACTGTAAAAATATAACTTACACTGATATTCAGCGCTTTTAGTCATAGAAGCCCTGAAATAAAGGGTCCGGGGATGAAAAGCCCCGGATTTTTTATCTTTTTTTTATAATTTTATTTGTATGGTTCATATTATTTACTACCTTTGCAGCCGTTAAAGGAAACGGGGTGTAGCGCAGTCCGGTTAGCGCACCTGCTTTGGGAGCAGGGGGGTCGTGGGTTCGAATCCCGCTACCCCGACATAATAAAAATTTCCGATAAACAAAAAGTGATATAAACTACGGGGTGTA
>NZ_BAJR01000056.1 GCF_000613805.1 Phocaeicola paurosaccharolyticus JCM 15092
TTGCCTTATTTTGCCCGCAGCAACTTAATAATACTTATGGGAAAAGAAAAAATACACATGGAGTTCATGCTCAAGTCCGGCTCAGGGAACATCGTTTGGAATATTATCAGTACAGCATCAGGATTAGAGACATGGTTTGCCGATAGAGTTACTTTGAATGACAAAACTTTTACATTCCAGTGGGGAAAATCAGAAATAAAAAATGCATTGATAGTAAACTATAGAGTCAACAGTTTTATAAAAATGAAGTGGGACGATGAAGAAGACCCTAAGGCTTATTTTGAGTTGAGACTTGCATACAATGAACTTACTAAAGACTACACTTTGGAAGTTGTTGATTTCGCATACCCTGACGAAATCGAAGATCAACAGGAACTATGGACATCCCAAATTGATAATTTGAAAAGAGTAAGCGGACTCTAATTAATAAAAATAACAAAAACATATTTATGCTATCCTTTTTTATGCTACTTTTGCAAACTGTTAAGACGCATAAAACCAGATAATGCTACGCATAAAAAAATTAGATATATTTATTATAAAGAGCTTCCTACAACTCTTTATTGGTACATTCTTTATATGCCTCTTCATCTTTATGATGCAGTTCTTATGGAGATACGTAGACGAATTAGTAGGAAAAGGATTAGGTATCGATATATTAGGGCAATTTTTCTTCTACTCTGCCCTGACTCTTATACCTGTTTCACTGCCATTGGCTATATTGCTAGCCGCATTGATGACTTTCGGTAATTTTGGAGAGAGATATGAACTCCTTGCTATGAAAGCAGCCGGAATATCACTTATAAGAATCATATCGCCTCTTATAATTTTCTGCACAATGCTTGCCTGTATCTCATTCTATTTCCAGAATGTCATATCTCCAAAATCACAGAAACAACTATGGACACTGCTTGTATCAATGAAGCAGACTTCTCCTGAACTTGATATACCCGAAAGAGTATTCTATAGCGATATAGAGGGATACAACATATATGTCAAGAAAAAAGACAGAGAGACAGGAATACTGAAAGATATACTTATATACAACTTCTCCGAAGGTTTCAATAACGCAAGAATAATATGGGCTTCCGAAGGCAAGCTTGAGATGACTGCTGATAAGCAACATCTATATCTGCATCTATATGACGGAGAACAATTCGAAAATCTGCGCTCAGAGAGTCTCTCTTCTGAGAATGTGCCATATAGACGTGAGTCATTCAAACAGAAACATGCTATAATTGAGTTCAATGGCGGGTTCAACATGGTTGACGGTAACTTCCTTAACGAACGCTCCGATAGTAAAAACATGGAACAAATAAGCCAGACTGTAGACTCACTAACTAAAACGACTGACAGCATAGGTAAAGTAATCTATGACGAATTCAGCACAACGACATATCGTAAACCTTTCCTTTCAAAAGAGGACTCTACGAAAATAGAAAAAAGTAAGCTGACATTTATAAATGTTGACAGTCTGTTCAATGCACAGACTACAGCCGATAAGGCGAAAATACTTAATAATGCATCCAGAAGGATGTCATCTCTATCAAGCGAATGGGAGATGAGAAGCTTCATGATAGGCGACATGTACAATACCATTAGAAAACATGAGATTGACTGGCATAAGAAGATAACTCTATCATTAAGCTGTCTTATATTTTTCTTCATCGGCGCTCCACTTGGAGCTATTATAAGAAAAGGCGGACTAGGAATGCCTGTAGTAGTATCGGTACTTATATTCGTGCTATACTACATTATTGACTCCGGTGCAACACGTATTGCAAAGAGCGGTGAGATGAATATCATGCTGGGAGTATGGATGAGCACCATTGTTTTGGCACCAATGGGTGCATTCTTCACGTACAAATCGAACAAAGATTCGGTAGTGTTCAATCAGGAAGCATATGTGAACTTCTTCAGAATGTTATTGGGACTAAGACCATCAAGACATATATTCAAGAAGGAAGTTATCATCACTGACCCTGATTACAGCAAACTTATTGCTGACCTGGATGAGATATGCGATGAATGTAAAACTTATGAAGAAAATCATAGACTTACTAAAGCACCTAATTACTATAAAATATTCACCAATAACTCCCACGATAATGAAGTAGCTAATATTAGCTCAAAAATGGAGACCCTTATCGAGGAGCTATCGAATAGTGATGACAATATTTTGTTAAACCAAATGCAGTCATACCCTATCCTATCGACTAAAGCTCACAAGAGTCCTACCGACAACCTGTGGTTTAACTTGCTTATGGGGTTGTTTGTACCTGTTGGAATAGTCTTCTATTTCAGGATATGGCGATTCAGCGACGTCTTGACAATGATTTACAGACTATAATCAAGAGTAGTCGTCAAATACAAGAACGAATTAAAACAATATATAATATCTAATGTTATGTCAGAAATCAAATTAAATTCAATAGAGGAAGCAATTGCTGACTTTCGTGAAGGAAAGTTCATTATTGTTGTAGATGATGAAGATCGTGAAAACGAAGGAGATTTCATTATAGCTGCAGAGAAGATTACCCCTGAAAAGGTAAACTTTATGTTAAAAGAGGGACGTGGCGTGCTATGTGCCCCAATAACTATGAAAAGATGCTCGGAACTGGGCCTCGACAGACAGGTAATAGATAACACCTCTATACTTGGCACTCCTTTCACTATTACAATAGACAAACTGGAAGGATGTACTACCGGAGTTTCTGCACACGATAGAGCTGCAACAATACAGGCGCTTGCAGATCCTAAATCGACAGCCGAGACTTTTGGCCGTCCAGGACATATAAATCCACTTTATGCTCAGGATAAGGGCGTTCTGAAACGTGCCGGACATACTGAGGCTGCTGTTGATATGGCTCGTCTTGCCGGTCTTGAACCTGCTGCTGCACTAATAGAGATAATGAACGAAGATGGTTCCATGGCTCGCCTTCCTGAGTTGATGGATAAAGCTAAGCAATTTGGAATTAGAATAATCTCAATACGCGACATCATAGCTTACAGACTCAAACAAGAGTCAATGATAGAGAAGGGTGTGGAGGTAGATATGCCTACAGAATATGGTCATTTCCGCCTTATACCATTCAGACAAAAATCTAACGGGCTGGAACATGTTGCACTTATAAAAGGAGAATGGGATAGCAATGAAGCAATTCTTGTGAGAGTTCACTCTTCATGTATGACAGGTGATATATTCGGCTCACAAAGATGTGACTGCGGAGAACAGCTTCATAAGGCCATGCAACTTATCGAGAAGACAGGAAAAGGTGTCATCATATACATGAACCAGGAGGGAAGAGGTATAGGTTTGATGAACAAAATCAAAGCTTACAAACTCCAGGAAGAGGGATATGACACTGTAGATGCTAATATTCATCTTGGATTCGATCCTGATGAAAGAGATTACGGAGTAGGTGCTCAAATACTTAGAGATTTAGGTATCCATAAGATGAGACTTATAACCAACAATCCTGTAAAGAGAATAGGATTGGAAGCTTATGGACTTGAGATTACTGAAAACGTTCCTATAGAAATTATGCCAAATCATTATAATGAACGTTACTTGAAAACAAAAAAGGATAGAATGGGTCACACTCTTCACTTTAATAAATGATTTTAAGTTTTTGATATTATTTTAATGCTAATATTAAATAACTACTTTCATAATTAAAACTATTTCCTTAAATTTGCATCAATAATTTAAATTTATAAATCGATTTGCAATGAATAAATTATCAGACCGCATCAATCGTTTATCCCCGTCGGCTACTTTGGCAATGTCGCAAAAGAGCAATGAGCTAAAGGCTCAAGGAGTAGATGTTATCAATCTTAGTGTTGGTGAACCGGATTTTAATACCCCTGACCACATTAAAGAGGCTGCGAAAAAAGCTGTAGATGATAACTTTTCTAAGTATTCTCCGGTACCAGGATATCTTGGCCTGAGAAATGCTATCTCTGAGAAACTCAAAAAAGAGAATAACCTTTTGTATACAGCAAATCAGATTTCTTGCTCAAATGGAGCAAAACAGGCAGTTTGTAATGTTATTATGACATTGGTAAACGAAGGTGATGAAGTTATTGTTCCGGCTCCATACTGGGTAAGCTACCCTGAAATGGTAAAACTTGCTGATGGTACTCCGGTAACTATTACAGCAGGTATAGACCAGGACTTCAAAATTACTCCTAAACAGCTTGAAGAGGCTATCACAGAGAAAACAAGGATGTTAATACTCTGCTCTCCATCAAACCCAACAGGTTCTGTATATAGCAAAGAGGAGTTGAAAGGATTAGCCGATGTTATTGCTAAACACCCTAATATATATGTTATAGCTGATGAGATTTACGAACATATCAACTATGTTGGAAAACATGAGAGTATCGCTCAATTTGCTAACGTATACGATCAGGTAGTAATAATCAATGGTGTTTCTAAAGCATACGCTATGACAGGATGGAGAATTGGATTTGCTGCCGGTCCTGAATGGATCATCAAGGCATTCAATAAACTTCAAGGTCAATATACTTCCGGTCCTTGCTCTGTATCTCAGAAAGCAGCTGAAGTTGCATATACTGGAACTCAGGAACCTGTAGAGGAGATGAGAAAAGCATTCGAACGCCGTCGTGACCTAATAGTTGAATTGGCTAAAGAGATCCCTGGATTCGAGGTAAACAAGCCAGAAGGTGCTTTCTACCTATTCCCAAAATGTGATTCATTCTACGGAAAAAGTTGTGGTGATAGAGTTATCGCTGATTCAGACGACCTTGCACTATATCTTCTTGAGAAGGCACATGTAGCATGCGTAGGAGGTAATTCTTTCGGAGCTCCTGAATGCATCAGAATGAGCTACGCTACTTCTGACGAGAACATTGTTGAATCAATGAAACGTATAAAGGCAGCTCTTGCTGAACTGAAATAAGATACTGCAAAGTGAAAA
>NZ_BAJR01000055.1 GCF_000613805.1 Phocaeicola paurosaccharolyticus JCM 15092
AAAGGAAAAGTATCTTATAATAAGGTAGAACTAGGACGCCGTCTTGGAAATGAGTATGAACTTATATCAGGGGTAGATAATAACTCACAAGTAGTTGTCGCAGGACAGACAAAACTTGCAGACGGTGTAGAAGTTAAAGTTGAAAAATAATATAAGGATTTATGAGTTTATATGAAGGAGCGGTAAAAAAACCGATTATGACCTCGCTCTGCTTCTTGGCAGTAGCGATATTTGGCTTATTCTCCCTATCTAAATTACCTGTGGATTTGTATCCGGATATCGATACAAATACCATCATGGTTATGACATCGTATAATGGTGCCAGTGCTTCGGATATTGAGAACAACGTAACTCGTCCACTTGAGAATACACTGAATTCAGTAAGTAATCTAAAACATATTACATCAAGATCTTCAGAGAATATTTCTGTAATTACTCTTGAGTTTGAGTACGGACATAACATTGATGTGTTGACGAATGATGTGCGAGATAAACTTGATATGGTAAGTTCACAGTTACCTGATGGTGTGACTACACCTGTCATATTCAAGTTTAGTACAGATATGATTCCAATACTTCTTCTTTCAGTTCAGGCAGATGAGAGCCAACCGGCGTTATATAAGATTCTCGACGATGGTGTTGTAAACCCTCTTGCCAGAATCCCTGGAGTAGGTACTGTTTCTATTAGTGGTGCTCCAAAAAGAGAGGTATATGTTTATTGTGACCCAGGTAAGCTGGAGGCATACAATATGACCGTTGAAAATATCAGTGCTTTAATCGGTGCTGAAAATAGAAATACTCCGGGCGGTAATTTCGACGTGGGCAGTAATACCTACTCTTTACGCGTTGAGGGAGAGTTTAAGGACCCTAAAGAGATGTCCAATATAGTTGTTGGCACTCATAATGGTGCTAATGTTTACCTCAGAGATGTCGCTGTTGTAAAAGATACAGTTCAGGAAAGAGCCCAGAAGACATTCAACAATGGAACTCAGGGAGCAATGATTATTATTCAGAAGCAGTCAGGTGCTAACTCTGTAAACATCTCTAAGAGAGTTATGGAAGAGTTGCCAAAACTTCAAAAGAAGTTACCTTCTGACGTTAAACTTGGTGTTATCATTAATACATCTGATAATATCTTGAATACTATAGATGCTCTTTCTGAGACAATAATGTATGCTATCTTGTTCGTTGTATTTGTAGTATTTGCATTTCTAGGACGATGGAGGGCTACTGTAATTATATGTATCACCATTCCACTTTCTCTGGTGGCATCATTTATCTATCTTGGTATAATTGATGGCGGTTCGCTGAATATTATCTCTCTCTCCTGTCTCTCTATATCGATTGGTAGTGTTGTGGATGATGCCATAGTGGTACTTGAGAATGTTACCACGCATATTGAACGAGGGGCTGAGCCGAAACAGGCTGCTATTCATGGAACTAATGAGGTGGCTATCTCTGTTATTGCATCAACGCTTACTATGATTGCGGTATTCTTCCCATTGACAATGGTCACAGGTATGACCGGAGTTTTGTTCCGTCAGTTAGGATGGATGATGTGCGTAATCATGACTATTTCTACAATATGTGCGTTGTCTCTTACACCTATGTTGTGTGCAAAGATGCTACGTCTTCAGAAGAAACAGACTAAGACATTTTTAACTCTGTATACACCAGTGCTTAAAGCCTTGAATGGACTTGATTCTTGGTATCAGAAGAGACTTAACTGGGCCGTTCGTAACCGCAAAAAGGTCGTTTTTGCTTGTGCAACATTCTTCCTAGTCAGTCTTGCTTGTGCAATTAATATTGGTACAGAATTTTTCCCTTCTCAGGATAATAGCCGTATCTCTATAAAATTGCAGTTACCTATAGGCTCAAGAGCTGAGAGAGCTGAGGCTTTAGCTCAGGAACTTACTACTAAATGGATGAAGCGCTATGATGGTGTTATGAGGGCATGTAGTTATACTGTAGGTCAGGCTGATACAGATAATACGTGGGCTTCTATGCAAGATAATGGTAGTCATATCATCTCTTTCAATATAAATCTTTATAGTCCGTCAGAACGAGAAAAGACATTGGCAGAGGTCTGTGATGAGATTCGTGAAGATCTGAAAGGCTATCCTGAACTTGATAAATCACAGGTTATTCTTGGTGGTAACAATCAGGGTATGGGTGGACAGTCAACAGCCGAATTTGAGGTTTATGGATACGATTTCAATGAGACAGATAAAGCTTCTGCTGAGTTGAAAGAAAAACTTAATAAAGTTAAAGGTGTTTCCGAAGTCAATATAAGCCGTCAAGACTATCAGCCGGAATATCAGGTTGATTTTGATCGTGAGAAGCTAGCTCTTCATGGATTAAATCTCTCTACCGCTGCGCAGTATCTTAGAAATAGAATTAATGGTAGCACAGCATCATTTTATCGTGAAGATGGCGATGAATATGATATAAAGGTAAGGTATGCTCCTGAGTACAGAACAAGCATTGATGATATTGAGAATATTTTGATTTATAATAATGCAGGGAAACCGGTTAGAGTCAGAGATGTAGGTCAGGTTGTAGAGCGTTCTGCTCCTCCTACTATTGAGCGTAAAGACCGTGAACGCTTAGTTACTGTATCAGCTGTTATATCTGGTGAACCTTTGGGCGATGTAGTTAAGGCTGGTAATGCCATTATTGATAAGATGGATCTTCCTTCTGGAGTAACAATTCAGGTGTCAGGTTCATACGAGGATCAGCAGGATTCATTTACAGACCTTTCCATTCTTGCTGTATTGATTGTTCTTCTTGTCTTTATTGTGATGGCTGCTCAGTTCGAATCACTAACGTATCCGTTTATAATTATGTTCTCTATACCATTTGCAATAAGTGGTGTCCTTATGGCGCTATTCTTTACGGGAACGACACTGAATGTCATGAGTATGCTTGGTGCTATTATGCTTATCGGTATTGTTGTTAAGAATGGTATTGTGCTTATTGACTATATATCACTATGTCGTGAAAGAGGTATGGGTGTAATCCATTCAGTGGTTACTGCAGGTCGAAGTCGTCTTCGTCCGGTTTTAATGACTACCATGACAACAATTCTTGGTATGGTGCCAATGGCGATAGGTGGAGGTGAAGGTTCAGAGATGTGGCGACCTTTGGGCGTATCAGTAATTGGAGGTCTTACAGTCTCTACAATATTGACTCTGATATTGGTTCCTGTACTCTATTGTGTGTTTGCCGGACAAGGAGTGAAACGTAAGAGAAGAATAATTAAGAATAATAGGGACCTGAATGATTATTATCAGGCTCATAAAGCTGAGATGACAAGACCGGCTAAAGATTAATAACTAAAATCATAAAGATGAAATCAGTATTAATAACATTCGATCAAGCATTCTTTGAGAGAGTGATCAGTATATTGGACCGTTTAAACTGCAGAGGCTTTAGCTATTTGCAGGATGTTCAAGGACGAGGAAGTAAGACTGGAGATCCTCATTATGGAAGTCATGCATGGCCTTCAATGTGCTCTGCTATAATAACTATTGTAGATGAGTCAAAAGTTGACCCATTACTTGATATGCTACATAAAATGGATAAAGAGACGGAACAATTAGGGTTGCGTGCCTTTGTATGGAATATTGAGAAGACTATTTAGTCTTCTCAATATTCTATAATTTATATACTATTTACCTATGAATGAGGTTTTTAATGACCAATTATTATATGTTGGCGAACACCTATCGTGTAGCCAATATATGCAAGATATTACTTATGGTTTCTCACTTAGAAATATTGAAGCCGGTTTTCATGAAGAAGTAACAGATCTGGTTAAGAACATTGTTATCTTTGTTTTGGAAGGTAAGAGTTATATAAGCTATAAAAAATTCAAGGATGTACCTTTAAAGAAAAATAGTTTTATCTTTCTGCCAAAAGGGGCCAACTTATCTTATCATGTTGAACAGGATACTGTTGCTATCTTCTTCACGTTCGAGACGCTCTTGAGTGGATGTGATCAGAATCTATTGCAATCTTGCAGTAAGTATATTGACCGCATAACTTATAAGTTTGCTCCGGTAAAAATGCGCGAACCGATGCAGCAGTATTGTCATACAATAAAATATAGCCTTGAACAGAAGGTGAACTGCCGACATTTTCATGAGCTTAAGCATAAAGAGTTTTTCATGTATTTGAGATACTTTTATACGAAAGAGGAGATAACCAATTTTTTGTATCCAATCGTTGGAGTAAAGCTGGACTTTAAGCAGTTTATATTGAATAACTGGAAGATTGGAATGAGCGTAGATGATATTATAGCCAAAATGCCTATGAGTAAGTCTACTTTTATCCGAACATTCGACCAATTCTTTAAGATGACACCTTATACATGGTATCAGAGGCTTATATGCGATAAGATAACTCAAAAGGCTATATTCCCAGGAACTACTACAAAAGATTTAATGGAGGTAGCTCAGATTACTGATGCTTCTCAGTTTAACAGGTTCTGTAGGAGAAACTTTAATTGTACCCCAAAGATGTTGTTGGATTATTATAGTAAGATTCATGATTAGGTCATAGTAATTGATATCTCATTTTAAGTATTTTACTTATGTAGAGGCTTTTAATGCTTAAAAATATCATCACGACTTTATATACGCCATATTGTTAAAGCTAACAATATGGCGTTTCTTTTATAATCATTGTCAATTTTATTTTTCAGGATTTATCTTTTCCAACAGTAAGAATACTGTTAAAATGCTTGTTGCAGGCTAGTTTTTCTCAATAAATCATGTATGTTAGAATGAAATTGAAAGTATATCTTTTAAAAAAAAATACAAATTACTTTGATAACCATTATTATATATTTACATATAATACATGAATCCTTAATGGGGTAGATGAATATATGTGCTGTCTATTTTTATAGGATGAGGTAGATTTCACTTTATTGTCTGCCCCTTTTTACTTTTTATGCATTATAATAATGTTTAACTATATGATTCAGAATATTTTCAATTATTGGAATATTTCATTCTATAAATATATTTTCTATACATTATTGTTGTTCTAAAAAGTTTGAATGCTCTTCCTTAATTGATCGAAGACTATTCTTACCGATCAAAGACTCTTCCCTAGCGGATCATGATCGGTCTGCCAACGAATCACGATCGGTTACCCGACGAATCATGATCGGTTACCCGACGAATCAAAGACTTTTCTTAAACGAACCAGAAATTTTTGCCCAACCGATTAAAGACTG
>NZ_BAJR01000054.1 GCF_000613805.1 Phocaeicola paurosaccharolyticus JCM 15092
AAAACGGCGGCTACCTACTCTCCCACTAATACGCAGTACCATCGGCGTGACAAGGCTTAACTTCTCTGTTCGGAATGGGAAGAGGTGGAACCCTTGTGCTATAGCCACCTGAAGATCTTTTATATCTACTGACTATTGCAAAGCAAAAAGTAAATAAAACTGAACATATATAACATCCATAAATAAGAAAACTATACGGGCAATTAGTAATGCTCGGCTTTGATGTCTCCACCTTTACACCTGCATCCTATCAACGTCATCGTCTTTGACGACCCTAAGAAATCTAATCTTGTGGCCGGCTTCGTACTTAGATGCTTTCAGCACTTATCCGATCCAGACTTAGATACCCGGCGATGCACCTGGCGGCACAACCGGTAAACCAGAGGTCTGTCCAACACGGTCCTCTCGTACTAGTGTCAGAGCCACGCAAATTTCATACGCCCACGATAGATAGAGACCGAACTGTCTCACGACGTTCTGAACCCAGCTCGCGTGCCACTTTAATGGGCGAACAGCCCAACCCTTGGGACCTTCTCCAGCCCCAGGATGTGACGAGCCGACATCGAGGTGCCAAACCACTCCGTCGATATGAGCTCTTGGGAGGGATCAGCCTGTTATCCCCGGAGTACCTTTTATCCTTTGAGCGATGTCCCTTCCATACGGAAACACCGGATCACTATGCTCTAGTTTCCTACCTGCTCGACTTGTCTGTCTCCCAGTCAAGCGCCCTTTTGCCATTACACTCTAAGACCGGTTACCAATCGGCCTGAGGGCACCTTTAGAAGCCTCCGTTACTCTTTTGGAGGCGACCACCCCAGTCAAACTACCCACCAATCAGTGTCCTTCCATTTAGGAAGTTAGAACTCAAACAAATGAAGGGTCGTATTTCAACAACGGCTCCACAAATACTGGCGTACCTGCTTCAAAGCCTCCGACCTATCCTACACATCACGTGCCCAAATTCAATGATAAGCTATAGTAAAGGTTCACGGGGTCTTTTCGTCCCATCGCGGGTAATCGGCATCTTCACCGATACTACAATTTCACTGAGCTCACGGTTGAGACAGTGTCCAGATCATTACACCATTCGTGCAGGTCGGAACTTACCCGACAAGGAATTTCGCTACCTTAGGACCGTTATAGTTACGGCCGCCGTTTACTGGGGCTTCAATTCAATGCTTCTCTTGCGATGACATCTCCTCTTAACCTTCCAGCACCGGGCAGGTGTCAGGCTGTATACATGATCTTTCGATTTTGCACAGCCCTGTGTTTTTGTTAAACAGTTGCCTGGACCTATTCTCTGCGCCCTCTCTTGCGAGGAGGGACCCTTTTTCCCGAAGTTACAGGGTTAATTTGCCTAGTTCCTTAACCGTGATTCACTCAAGCGCCTTAGTATATTCAACCCGACTACGTGTGTCCGTTTACGGTACGGGTACCTTTATGGTTATGTTTAGCGGATTTTCTTGGCAGTCTGATTACATGCACTATTACGTCATCCCGAGGGAATCTGTATACTATCAGGTTTCAACTCGGAAGGTGGATTTGCCGGCCTTCCTCACAGTCTATACCCTTTAACCGTCTATTCCGTCAGACGGCGGCATTGTCACTTCTGCGTCTCCACATCACCCATAAAGGTAGTAACGGAATATTAACCGTTTCTGCCATCGACCTCGCCGTTCGGCTGAGCCTTAGGACCCGACTGACCCTGATCCGATTAGCGTTGATCAGGAAACCTTAGTCTTTCGGCGAGGGGGTTTCTCACCCCCTTTATCGTTACTTATACCTACATTTGCTTTTCCACACGCTCCAGAATGCTCACGCCACGCCTTCAACGCTGAGTGGAATGCTCCCCTACCGATCCATATTGGATCCCATAGCTTCGGTAAACAACTTGATACCCGATTATTATCCACGCCAGATTCCTCGACTAGTGAGCTGTTACGCACTCTTTAAATGAATGGCTGCTTCCAAGCCAACATCCTAGCTGTCTCTGCAATCTGACTTCGTTAGTTTAACTTAGATGTTATTTGGGGACCTTAGCTGATGGTCAGGATTGTTCTCCTCTCGGGCACGGACCTTAGCACCCATGCCCTCACTCCTATTATTGAATCATACAGCATTCGGAGTTTGTCAAGACTTGATAGGCGGTGAAGCCCTCGCATCTTATCAGTCGCTCTACCTCTGTATGATATAAAATAAGGCTGCACCTAAATGCATTTCGGGGAGTACGAGCTATCTCCAAGTTTGATTAGCCTTTCACCCCTACCCTCAACTCATCCAGAAGCTTTTCAACGCTTATTGGTGCGGTCCTCCATCCAGTGTTACCTGGACTTCAACCTGGTCAAGGGTAGATCACTTGGTTTCGCGTCTGCCACTACCGACTATACGCCCTATTAAGACTCGCTTTCGCTTCGGCTCCGTGAGTCATATCACTTAACCTTGCCGGCAACGGCAACTCGTAGGTTCATTATGCAAAAGGCACGCCGTCACAGCACGAAGCTGCTCCGACCGCTTGTAGGCGCACGGTTTCAGGAACTATTTCACTCTTCTGTTCGAAGTACTTTTCACCTTTCCCTCACGGTACTGGTTCGCTATCGGTCTCTCGGGAGTATTTAGCCTTACCGGATGGTCCCGGCAGATTCACGCAGAATTCCTCGTGCTCCGCGCTACTCAGGATACCACTATGCTTCTACAGACTTCGAATACGCAACTTTCATGCTCTATGGTTGAACTTTCCAGAACATTCTTCTTATCTGTTGTCATGCAATAACGTGGTCCTACAACCCCATATATGCCGTAACATATATGGTTTGGGCTATTCCCCGTTCGCTCGCCACTACTAGGGGAATCATTTTTATTTTCTTTTCCTGCAGGTACTAAGATGTTTCAGTTCCCTGCGTTAGCTTCTATCAATGATAGATAGTGTATCTTCAATACACTGGGTTGTCCCATTCGGAAATCAATGGATCAAAGGTTATTTGCACCTCCCCATTGCTTATCGCAGCTTATCACGTCCTTCATCGCCTCCGAGAGCCAAGGCATCCGCCATGCGCCCTTGCTTAGTTTTCTTATTATCGCACACTTTTATCGTGTGGGATGATATATACTTTCAGCTTTTAACTTTACTTTTTTTGCTTTGTACAATATGTCATAGATCTTTTCGATTCTCTATGCAGACGTATCTGCTATCAAATCAATGGTGGAGAATAACGGATTCGAACCGTTGACCCTCTGCGTGCAAGGCAGATGCTCTAGCCAGCTGAGCTAATCCCCCATTTCAGAGTAGTCCCAGGCAGAGTTGAACTGCCGACCTCTACATTATCAGTGTAGCGCTCTAACCAACTGAGCTATAGGACTAGTTCAACCTTGTCTAACCTGTTTCCTTTAGACTCGGCTTCATCTTTCTCTTATATATATTTAAACAATATGTAATACACAGAAACCGACAGACTTCTTAATATATCATTATATGATTATTACTTGGCCTGTTAGTCGGACATCTCTCCAGAAAGGAGGTGTTCCAGCCGCACCTTCCGGTACGGCTACCTTGTTACGACTTAGCCCCAGTTACCAGTTTTACCCTAGGACGCTCCTTGCGGTTACGTACTTCAGGTACCCCCGGCTTCCATGGCTTGACGGGCGGTGTGTACAAGGCCCGGGAACGTATTCACCGCGCCATGGCTGATGCGCGATTACTAGCGAATCCAGCTTCACGAAGTCGGGTTGCAGACTTCGATCCGAACTGAGAAAGGTTTTCGGGATTAGCATCACGTCGCCGTGTAGCTGCCTTCTGTACCCTCCATTGTAACACGTGTGTAGCCCCGGACGTAAGGGCCGTGCTGATTTGACGTCATCCCCACCTTCCTCGCATCTTACGATGCAGTCTCGATAGAGTCCTCAGCATTATCTGTTAGTAACTATCGACAAGGGTTGCGCTCGTTATGGCACTTAAGCCGACACCTCACGGCACGAGCTGACGACAACCATGCAGCACCTTCACAACTGCTATTGCTAGCTAACTGATCTCTCAGCTATTCAGTTGCAATTTAAGCCCGGGTAAGGTTCCTCGCGTATCATCGAATTAAACCACATGTTCCTCCGCTTGTGCGGGCCCCCGTCAATTCCTTTGAGTTTCACCGTTGCCGGCGTACTCCCCAGGTGGGATACTTAATGCTTTCGCTTGGCCGCAGACTGTGTATCGCCTACAGCGAGTATCCATAGTTTACCGTGTGGACTACCAGGGTATCTAATCCTGTTTGATACCCACACTTTCGAGCCTCAATGTCAGTTACAGCTTAGTAAGCTGCCTTCGCAATCGGAGTTCTTCGTGATATCTAAGCATTTCACCGCTACACCACGAATTCCGCCTACCTCAACTGTACTCAAGATATCCAGTATCAACTGCAATTCCGGGGTTGAGCCCCGAACTTTCACAACTGACTTAAACATCCATCTACGCTCCCTTTAAACCCAATAAATCCGGATAACGCTTGGATCCTCCGTATTACCGCGGCTGCTGGCACGGAGTTAGCCGATCCTTATTCATAAAGTACATACAAAAATCCACACGTGGACCACTTTATTCCTTTATAAAAGAAGTTTACAACCCATAGGGCAGTCATCCTTCACGCTACTTGGCTGGTTCAGGCTCGCGCCCATTGACCAATATTCCTCACTGCTGCCTCCCGTAGGAGTTTGGACCGTGTCTCAGTTCCAATGTGGGGGACCTTCCTCTCAGAACCCCTATCCATCGCTGACTAGGTGGGCCGTTACCCCGCCTACTATCTAATGGAACGCATCCCCATCGATTACCGGTAAACCTTTAATTCTAATGTCATGAAACTTTAGAATGCCATACGGTATTAATCTCCTTTTCAGAAGGCTATCCCGTAGTAAACGGTAGGTTGGATACGTGTTACTCACCCGTGCGCCGGTCGCCATCGAAACTTAGCAAGCTAAGTTCCATGCTGCCCCTCGACTTGCATGTGTTAAGCCTGTAGCTAGCGTTCATCCTGAGCCAGGATCAAACTCTTCTTTGTAAAATATTATTTATACGCAATGAAGCGTATCGTTTGATTCTTTCAGGATGTCAGATCTATCATTTTATTGACGGTTTCTGTTTTTACCTCACTTGTCATTTCTGACAAGCAAAGACTTGTACTACTAATTGTTTATCTATAAATCTATCAAAGAACTCTTCTTTTTACTTTCGATTATTTTGCGAAAGCGGATGCAAAGGTAAGACGGATTTTCTTTCACTCCAAACTTTTCTGAATATTTTTTTTCAGAATTATTTTCAGCAAAGAGACCTTATGGCTAAACGGAAAGGGTTCTCGCTCCCTTAATGCATTATTAAGGTAAGATACTACTCTTTTATCCGATAACTTATTATAAGGATACCCGGCTTCATAATGTCATTTGCATTGCTGTCGCTCTCGAAAGCGGGTGCAAAAGTAGAAGCTTTAGGCATACAATCCAAA
>NZ_BAJR01000053.1 GCF_000613805.1 Phocaeicola paurosaccharolyticus JCM 15092
AATTTTATTATTAAATAATATATTGTTTCTCTAATTAAATTATATTACATTTGCTCAAAATTGTAATGTAGAGTTTACAAAATGGCTGATATTATTAAACATCACGGTATTGTGGAAAGCACAAACAATACTTCAGTAAAGGTTAAGATACTTCAAACTTCCGGTTGTTCTGCATGCAGTATAAAAGGTCACTGTAGCGCTTCAGAGAGCAAGGAGAAAATAATCGATATATATAATATAGATTCATCATTGTACAATGTAGGTGATGAAGTTTGGGTTTATGGCTCAACCTCAATGGGTCTGACGGCTGTACTCTTGGCTTTTTTTGTACCATTCATTATTGTAGTAATTGCACTTTTTCTTCTTATTAAGTTAGTAGGCATGAGTGAGCCTCAGGCGGCTTTAGTCTCCCTATTGACTATTATAGTCTATTATGCTGTGATTTATCTATTCAGAGGTAAGCTTGAGAAAAAGTTCACATTTAGTATAGAACATATAAACAACTAATTAACTTATAAACACTTATGAATCTAATTTTTGTAGCAATAATCTCTTTAGGTGCAATAGGACTGGTCGCTGCGGTGATCCTTTACTTTGTATCGAAGAAATTTGCTGTGTATGAAGACCCACGAATCGCTAAGGTTTCAGAGGTGCTCCCTCAAGCCAATTGTGGAGGCTGTGGATTTCCAGGTTGCTCTGCTTTTGCTGATGCATGTGTGAAAAGCACATCTTTAGACGGCAAATTTTGTCCTGTTGGCGGTCAGTCAGTAATGGACAAGGTAGGTCAGATTTTAGGAATAGATGCTTCTGTTACGGAACCTAAGGTAGCAGTTGTAAGATGTAATGGTACTTGTGATAATAGTCCTCGTGTTAACCTGTACGATGGAGCCATATCTTGTAAGATAGCTAATGCAACTTCTGGTGGAGAGACCCTTTGTAGCTATGGATGTCTTGGCTGTGGTGATTGCGTTGAAGCTTGTCAGTTTGACGCAATTCATATGAATCCAGATACAGGTCTTCCTGAGGTTGATGAAGATAAATGTACTGCTTGTGGAGCATGTGTAAAAGCTTGCCCAAGAGTGATAATTGAACTTCGCCCAAAAGGAAAGAACAACCGTCGTATTTTTGTCTCTTGCGTTAATAAGGATAAAGGTGCGATAGCCAATAAAGAGTGTAAAGTAAGTTGCATTGCTTGCGGTAAATGTGTGAAAGTATGTCCTTTTGAGGCTATTACAATAGATAAGAATCTTGCATATATTGATCCGTCAAAATGCAAGTCTTGCAGGAAATGTGTCCCTGAGTGTCCTAATGAAACTATTTGGGAGGTTGGTTTCCCAGCTCGTAAAGTTTTGGATACTAATGATGGGAATACTAAAAATGCAGATGATATAACTGACACTAAAAAGGAAGGTACACCTGTATCAATAGATTTCGCAAACTCTGATGAGGTAAAAGCTGATGCTTAGGCAATAATTTATAAACAAGTAAGTAAATTAAAAAAATATAATTGTGAAGACATTTAGAATTGGTGGAGTACATCCGGCAGAAAATAAATTGTCAGCAGATAAATCTATAGAGACTCTTGCTCTTCCTATGCAAGCTGTCTTTCCTCTTTCACAACATATCGGAGCCCCTGCTACCGCTATAGTTAAGAAGGGAGATATAGTAAAAGTTGGCACCAAGATAGCTGAGGCTGGTGGATTTGTTTCAGCTCCTATCTTTTCATCAGTATCAGGTAAGGTCAACAAGGTTGACACTGCAGTTGATGCATCTGGTTATCGCAAACCAGCTATCTATATAGACGTTGAGGGAGATGAGTGGGAAGAGTCAATAGACCGTACTGATACTTTAGTTAAGGAGTGCGATCTTGCTCCTGAAATGATTATAGAGAAAATAAAAGATGCAGGTGTAGTAGGTATGGGAGGTGCTTGTTTCCCTACTCATGTTAAACTAACTCCTCCTCCTGGCTGTAAGGCAGAGTGTGTAATAATTAATGGTGTTGAGTGCGAACCTTATTTGACTGCTGATTACAGATTAATGATGGAGAAGGCCGATCAAGTTATGGTTGGCGTTACTATTTTGATGAAAGCAGCTAAGGTAGATAAGGGCTATATCGGTATAGAGAATAATAAACCTGAGGCAATAAAAATCCTTACTCAGAAAGCATCGGAGTATCAAGGTATTGAAGTTGTTCCATTGAAAACCAAATATCCACAAGGTGGTGAAAAACAACTTATTGATGCAATATTATCACGTCAGGTTCCGGCTCCTCCAGCTATACCTATCAACGTAGGTGCTGTAGTACAGAATGTTGGAACAGCGTATGCAGTCTATGAAGCTATTCAGAAGAATAAACCTCTTTTCGAACGCATTGTCACAGTTACCGGTAAGTCTCTTTCTAATCCTTCAAACTTTCTTACTCGTATGGGAGTACCTATGTCACAGCTTATTGATGCTGCCGGCGGACAGCCTGAAGATACTGGAAAAGTGATTGGTGGAGGTCCTATGATGGGTAAGTCTCTTATGAATACAGAGATACCTATAACTAAAGGAAGCTCTGGCATATTGCTCATGAACAATAAAGAGGCTAAACGTTTACAGCCACAGCCTTGTATACGTTGTGCTAAGTGTGTAAGCGCTTGTTGTATGGGGCTTGAACCATACTTGTTGGCTACATTATCGGCTAATGAGGATTGGGAAAGAGTTGAAAAAGAAGGTGTTTCATCATGTATTGAGTGTGGCTCATGTCAATTCACATGTCCTTCTCACCGTTATTTGCTCGACTATATACGTTTGGGTAAGACAACAGTAGGAGGAATAATCAGAGCACGCAGTACTAAAAAATAATTCGACAAAATATGGCTAATAAATTAATAGTATCATTATCACCTCATGTACATGGTGGAGACAGCGTCAAGAAGAATATGTATAGGGTGTTGATCGCCTTGATACCTGCTTTGCTCGTATCTTTGTTGGCATTTGGAGTAGGGGCAGCAATTGTTACTATCACTTCTGTTGCTGCTTGTCTATTCTTTGAATGGTCAATAAGCAAGTTTATACTTAAAAGAAATGAGTGCACAATATGTGATGGTTCAGCAGTTATAACAGGTGTTTTACTTGCATTCAATTTACCATCTAATCTTCCTATATGGATTATAATTATAGGTGCACTTGTTGCAATAGGAATTGGTAAGATGACATTTGGAGGTTTGGGTAATAACCCATTCAATCCGGCTTTAGTTGGGCGTGTCTTCTTACTTATCTCTTTCCCTGTCCAAATGACCTCTTGGCCAAAAGTTGGTCAGCTAACATCATATATTGATGCTCAGACGGGAGCTACCCCTTTGGCAATAATGAAGGAAGCAATAAAGACTGGCGATTCATCTGTGTTATCAAAATTACCCGATAGTTTCAGCTTATTCATAGGAATACCAAATGATGTGACTCTAGGAGCAGGTTCTCTTGGTGAGATTAGTGCAGCTGCTCTTATAATAGGACTTATATACATGCTTGTTTCTAAGGTAATCACTTGGCATATACCTGTGTCAATACTAGCTACAGTATTTGTTATGTCTGGCCTGATGCATATTGCAAATCCTATATATGCTTCTCCTATTACCGTGCTATGTACCGGTGGACTTATGCTTGGTGCTATTTTTATGGCAACCGACTATGTAACTTCTCCAATGACACATAAGGGAATGATAATATATGGTGTAGCAATAGGTTTCCTAACAGTTGTAATTCGTGCATTTGGTGCTTATCCTGAGGGTATGTCTTTTGCTATTCTTATAATGAATGCATTTACACCATTGATTAATACATATTGTAAACCAAAAAGATTCGGGGAGGTAATTAAAAAATGAAAAAACTTGAATCATCACTAAAGAATATGGCTATTGTACTTACTACTGTGAGTGTGGTAGCCGGAGGTTTACTAGGTTATGTAAACGAATTGACAAAAGAGCCTATTGAGCAAGCTAATTCAAAAGCTTTGAGTGAGGCTATAAAAATCGTTGTCCCTGCATTTGATAACAATCCTGCTGCTCAACCTGATACAATAGAAATTGGCGGAAATAAATATGTAGTTTATAAAGCAACTAAAAATGGAGAGTTTGTTGGAGCAGCTGTTGAATCTTCTGCAAATGGATTTGGTGGTAAGCTAACTGTTCTTGTTGGATTCGACAAAAATGGTAATATCATAGATTATTCACTTTTATCACACTCTGAAACTCCAGGATTGGGATCTAAAGCTAATGAATGGTTTAAAAAGGGTAATAAGGGCAATATTGTAGGAATGAATCCTGGAGAAAAAGCTCTTACAGTTTCAAAAGATGGAGGCCAGGTTGATGCCATTACTGCTTCAACAATTACCTCAAGAGCTTTTCTTTTGGCTGTAAATAATGCTTATGCTGCATATAGCGGTCAGAACACAGATGCTAACTCTGGTGCTTCTCAACAAGTTGAGGCTTCTGAATCTGAAACAGAAGATGCTGACTCAGCAAGCAATAATGAAATAACTAATAAAAAATAGGGAGGAAGAGGGATATGAATAACTTTAAAGTATTGATGAACGGAATAGTTAAGGAAAATCCGACATTTGTTCTCCTTTTAGGTATGTGTCCTACTTTGGGTACTACATCTTCAGCTATTAATGGTATGGGTATGGGGCTTGCTACAATGTTTGTGCTTATCTGTTCAAATATTGCAATCTCATTAATCAAGAACCTTGTTCCGGATATGGTGCGCATTCCTATATTTGTAGTTGTGATAGCATCTTTCGTTACACTTCTTCAGATGATAATGCAAGCTTTTGTTCCGGGATTATACGCTACACTTGGACTATTTATTCCACTTATTGTTGTAAACTGTATCTTGTTAGGTCGTGCTGAGGCTTTCGCTGCAAAGAATAATCCTATAGCTTCTCTTTTCGACGGATTAGGTATGGGACTTGGATTTACTTTGGCACTAACTATTTTAGGTAGTGTTCGTGAACTTCTTGGAACAGGAAAGATCTTCGATATTACAATTCTTCCTGAACAATATGGAATGTTGATCTTTGTACTTGCACCTGGTGCATTTATAGCATTAGGATTCCTTATTGCAATTGTAAATAAATTAAAGAAAGCTTAACCCATAAATTATATCAGAAATGGAATATTTATTGATTTTTATCACCGCGATATTTGTAAATAATATTGTTCTATCACAGTTCTTGGGTATATGTCCTTTCTTGGGCGTATCAAAGAAGATTGATACCGCATTGGGTATGGGTGCAGCAGTTACATTCGTACTTACTTTGTCTACTATAGTAACTTATGTCATTCAGAAATATGTATTGGATGTTTTTGGACTTGAGTATCTTCAGACCATAGCTTTCATTCTTGTTATTGCAGGATTGGTACAGATGGTAGAGATTATACTTAAGAAAGTTTCTCCTGCTCTATATCAGGCTTTAGGAGTTTTCTTACCTCTGATTACAACAAACTGCTGTATTCTCGGTGTCGCTATACTTGTAATACAGAAAGATTTCAATATCCTTACTGGCGTTATCTACGCATTCTCAACTGCTTTAGGTTTTGCACTTGCATTAATCCTATTTGCAGGTATTCGTGAACAGCTTAGTATGGTAAAAATACCAAAAGGGATGCAAGGTATGTCAATTGCGCTTGTTACAGCAGGTTTGTTGGCTATGGCATTCATGGGATTTTCAGGAGTAGATAAAGGTTTGGCTGTCCTATTTGGATTAGGACAATAAGGCTATAATATAGTTTTTTAAAGGCCTTGACATTTGTTTGTCAAGGCTTTTTTTTGTCACAATTTGACTATTATAAGGTTTTAAATGGAGAATAAAATATTAACTACTCAAGTAAGAATTAGAAAAATATCTTTAATTTTGCAATTCTATTTTACAATAAGATATTCTTTTTTAATAAAGAAAACGAACCTTTTAAACGATGTATTTTATATGAAACAGCGAATTTTAGTTACCGGTGGAACTGGGTATATTGGCTCTCATACTGTTGTTGAGCTTCAGAATAGTGGATATGATGTGGTTATAATCGATAACCTCTCTAACTCACGTGAAGATGTGGTGGATAGCATTGAGAAAATTACCAATATCCGTCCAGCATTTGAAAAAGTAGATTGCTTAGATTTTCAAGCATTAGAGAACGTCTTCAAAAAATATGACGGTATAAAAGGTATTATACATTTTGCAGCAAGTAAGGCCGTTGGCGAATCTGTTAAGAAACCACTTTTATATTATCGCAACAATTTAGTATCTCTTATAAACCTTTTAGAGCTTATGCCTAAATATTCTGTTGATGGAATCATATTCTCATCTTCATGTACTGTTTATGGCCAGCCTGATATTCTTCCTGTAACAGAGGAGGCTCCAATTAAGAAAGCTGAATCACCTTACGGTAATACAAAACAGATTAATGAAGAGATCATACGTGATACTATAGCTTCTGGTTCACCTATTAATTCTATAATCCTTAGATATTTCAATCCGATTGGTGCTCATCCTACTGCACTATTAGGAGAGTTGCCAAATGGTGTTCCACAAAACTTAGTTCCATTCCTTACTCAAACAGCTATGGGTATACGTGAACAACTTAGCGTTTTTGGAAATGATTATAACACTCCTGATGGTTCATGCATCAGAGATTATATTAATGTTGTTGATCTTGCCAAAGCTCATGTTGTAGCAATGGATAGATTGTTGAACAATAAACAGCTGGAAAGAGTTGAAGTATTTAATATAGGTACAGGTAATGGACTTTCTGTTCTTGACCTTATTAATGCTTTTGAAAGTTCTACAGGTGTTAAACTTAACTATAAGATTGCAGGACGCCGTGAAGGAGATATCGAAAAAGTTTGGGCTAACCCAGAAAGAGCAAATAATGTTTTGGGATGGAAGGCTGAAGTGAGCATTGAAGAGACTGTGAAATCGGCTTGGAATTGGCAATTAAAGCTAAGAGAAAAAGGAATACAATAAGTTTAACTTATTTTAACATAAAACAAAAAACAAAATGCGATATCAAAGCGTTTTATATGTGCAAATGACCTGAAACATCTTTCGGATATGTGAATACCTAAAAGATGAATTTATGTTTTTCAGACATATAGCAGGTTATATAATTGCATAGTAGTTTTGTCGTGTTTTATTTTGTGTTTGTGTTGTGGCAGTTCTTCGACGTGAGTCGGGGGACTGTCTTTTTTAG
>NZ_BAJR01000052.1 GCF_000613805.1 Phocaeicola paurosaccharolyticus JCM 15092
ATAATTAATATATACAATATCCATAAAAAACCTTAACCGATAAAATCGGTAAGGTTTTTTTATATAATATCTTAAAGTAAAATCTATTACTTCTACTTATTACCTTTTAGTTTTGCAACCTTTACAAGTGCTACATCAAATATCAAAGTACTGTTTGCAGGAATTGATGAATAAGCTGTAGAACCATAGCCCAAGTCACTTGGTATATATAGTGTCCAAATATCACCCTCTTTCATATTCTCCAGAGCAGTAGTGAATCCCGTAACCAGCCCTCCTGTCTTTAAAGCTGTAGGAACAGCTATTTCAGGATTATACTCGCCACTATATGTCTTATCGAACACAACTTTATTAATAAGCATACCTTTGTAGCTTACATAAGCTGTATCCGAGAAAAGTGGAGTAACTCCATTGCCTACACTCTTAATCTTACAATATACATAGTCATTTACATCACCCTTTTGGCCCAAAGTTAGAGGACCAAGCTTATAAGAGTAGAATGTTTTCCAGTCACCCACTTCATCTCCATCATTTGCCAAAGCAACCTTAGCTATAGAGTCTGTAAAGTTCTGGTTACGCTGGTCCCAATTTGCATATGGGTCAACTTCACCAGTAGACTCACTACATGATGAAAAAGATAAAACGGTAATCAGAAATAAACCTATAAGTAAAAGATTATTTTTATTCATAAGATTATTGTAAAGTTTTTAAAATACTTGTTATGCTTACTTTATCAGCAATGATATTATTCAATTCTGATATAGCAACACGCTCCTGCTTCATAGTATCACGGTCACGAAGAGTAACACAATTATCCTCCAAGGTCTGGTGGTCAACTGTGATACAGTATGGAGTACCTATAGCATCCTGACGACGGTAACGTTTACCGATACTATCCTTCTCATCGTACTGGCAGTGGAAGTGGAACTTGAGGTCATCCATTATCTCACGGGCCTTTTCAGGAAGACCATCTTTCTTAATAAGAGGCATGATAGCCAATTTTACCGGAGCAAGCTGAGCAGGAAGTCTCAACACAACACGTGTTTCACCATTCTCTAGTTTCTCTTCGCAATATGATGCACTCATGATGCTAAGGAACATACGGTCTACTCCGATAGATGTCTCGATAACAAATGGAGTATATGATTCGTTCAGCTCAGGATCGAAGTATTTAATACTCTTACCGCTGAATTTCTCATGCTGACTTAAGTCGAAGTTTGTACGACTATGTATACCCTCTACCTCTTTGAAACCAAAAGGCATAAGGAATTCAATATCTGTAGCTGCATTAGCATAGTGAGCTAATTTATCGTGGTCATGATAACGATAGTGGTCATCACCGAAGCCAAGAGCCTTATGCCATTTCAAACGAATTTCTTTCCATTTCTTGAACCAGTCAAGTTCAGTACCAGGTTTTACAAAGAACTGCATCTCCATCTGTTCAAACTCACGCATACGGAAGATGAACTGACGAGCAACAATCTCATTACGGAAAGCCTTACCTATCTGAGCAATACCGAAAGGTATTTTCATACGTCCGGTCTTCTGTACGTTTAGGTAGTTTACAAAAATGCCCTGTGCTGTTTCAGGACGTAGATAAATCTTCATCGCGCCGTCTGCAGTAGAACCCATTTCTGTATTAAACATCAAGTTGAACTGACGAACCTCAGTCCAGTTCTTTGTTCCTGAAATAGGACATACAATCTCTTCATCAATGATAATCTGGCGGAGTTCATTAAGATCGTTAGCATTAAGAGCATCGCTAAAGCGTTTATGAAGAGCCTCTCTTTTTTCCTGGTGTTCAAGAACACGAGGATTTGTTGCACGGAACTGTGCCTCATCGAAAGCTTCACCGAAACGTTTTGCAGCTTTGGCAACCTCTTTATCTATCTTATCGTCATATTTTGCAAGTTGATCTTCAATAAGAACATCGGCACGGTAACGTTTTTTTGAATCACGGTTATCAATCAATGGATCATTGAAAGCATCAACATGTCCTGAAGCTTTCCAGATGGTAGGATGCATAAAGATAGCAGAATCAATTCCAACGATATTATCGTGTAAAAGAACCATACTTTGCCACCAATACTGTTTGATATTATTCTTCAGCTCAACACCCATCTGTCCATAATCGTAAACAGCTCCCAATCCATCATAAATATCACTTGATGGAAAAACAAAGCCATACTCTTTACAGTGAGAAACTAATTTTTTAAAAACATCTTCTTGTGCCATTTTTATTTATCTTTATTCTTTCAAATTTCTATTTATTCAAGCTTTCATGTGCTAAATATGCACGAAATAATGCGCAAAGTAAATGATTTTTTTCAATAATTGTACTATTTTTGTATGCATATCATCATAACATTAAGGAATTTAAATATATCATGAGCGACGATATTATAGATAAAGAAGAAAAAGAGAAAGAATTTCAACAAAGTGATGAAACAAGTCACTCCGATTACAAACCTACAGACACAAAAAATGAATCAGTCAAGCATCAGCTTAGCGGGATGTATCAGAACTGGTTCCTTGATTATGCATCGTATGTAATTCTGGAGCGTGCTGTTCCACACTTGAATGACGGTTTTAAACCTGTTCAGAGAAGAATACTTCACTCGATGAAGCGTCTCGATGACGGCAGATATAATAAAGTCGCGAACATTGTAGGACATACAATGCAGTTCCATCCTCATGGTGATGCTTCAATAGGTGATGCTCTTGTTCAATTGGGACAGAAGGATCTGCTCATAGACTGTCAGGGAAACTGGGGTAACATACTTACCGGTGACGGTGCCGCTGCTCCTCGTTACATCGAGGCAAGACTCTCTAAATTTGCTCTCGACGTAGTATTCAACCCTAAGACAACAGAGTGGCAGGCATCTTACGACGGAAGAAATCAGGAACCTATAACCCTTCCTGTTAAGTATCCTCTCCTACTTGCCCAAGGCGTAGAGGGTATTGCCGTAGGTCTTTCATCAAAAATACTTCCACACAATTTCAATGAGTTATGTGATGCCTCTATTGCTTACCTTTGCAATGAGGAGTTCCATCTATATCCCGACTTCCAGACAGGAGGTTCTATAGATGTGTCCAGATACAACGATGGCGAGAGAGGTGGAGTAGTAAAGGTAAGAGCCAAGATAAATAAACTTGACAACAAGACTCTTGTTATAACAGAGATTCCTTATGGAAAGACTACCTCTTCGCTCATAGATTCAATACTTAAAGCTATCGATAAAGGCAAGATTAAGGTCAGAAAAGTCGACGACAATACAGCTGCAAATGTAGAGATTCTTGTACATCTTACTCCTGGAACATCGTCTGACAAGACACTGGATGCACTCTATGCATTTACCGACTGTGAGGTAAGTATTTCACCTAACTGTTGCGTTATTGATGATAACAAACCACATTTCTTAAATGTTAGCACTGTACTTAAAAAGTCGGTTGACAACACTTTGGGACTGCTTAAGAAAGAGCTAGAGATAAAGAAAAACGAACTTCTTGAGTCGTTACACTTTTCATCGCTTGAGAAGATATTCATAGAGGAGAGAATTTACAAGGATGTCAAATTCGAGCAGTCTGAAAATTTAGATGCTGCATGCGAATACATCGACTTCCGACTTACTCCTTTCTATAGCCAATTTGTAAGAGAGGTTACAAAAGATGATATCTTAAAACTTCTTGATATCAAGATGGCTCGTATTCTCAAATTCAACAAAGATAAGGCCGAGAACACTATATTAGCCATAAAGAAAGAGATAGAGGATATCAACAACAAGCTTGCTCATCTTGTAGACTACACAATAGATTGGTACAAGATGCTCAAAGAGAAATATGGCAAAAATTATCCAAGAAAAACAGAGTTAAGAAACTTCGACACCATTGTTGCTGCAAAAGTTGTAGAAGCAAACGAGAAGCTCTATATCAACAGAGAGGAAGGATTCATCGGTACATCGCTTAAGAAGGATGAGTATATATGCAACTGTTCTGACATCGACGATGTAATAATATTCTATAAAGATGGTAAATATAAGATTGTAAAGATAGCAGACAAGATGTTTGTCGGCAAGAATATACTTTACGTCAACGTCTTCAAGAAGAACGACAAGAGAACAATTTACAATGTCGTCTACCACGATGGAAAAGAGGGATTCTATTACATAAAGAGGTTCAACATAACCTCTATGACAAGAGATAAGGAGTATGATGTAACTCAGGGAAATCCTGGTTCAAAAATAGCCTACTTCTCTGCTAATCCTAATGGGGAGGCCGAGGTTATCAAGGTAACTTTGAAACCAAATCCAAGAATCAAGAAAATCATTTTTGATAAGGACTTCAGCGAGGTTGCTATAAAAGGACGTCAGTCTATGGGTAATATCCTCACTAAATACGAGGCTCATAAGATAACCCTTAAACAGAGAGGAGGTTCAACTCTTGGTGGAAGAAAAGTGTGGTTCGACAATGACGTGCTTCGTCTAAATTACGATAATCGCGGAAAATACCTTGGAGAGTTCCAGAGCAATGAATTGATTCTTGTCATTCAAAACAACGGAGAGTTCTACACTACCAACTTCGACTTGAACAACCATTACGAAGCCGACATAAAGATTATTGAGAAGTTCGATCCTAATAAGGTCTGGTCGGCAGCACTATACGATGAAGACCAGCAGGGTTTCCCATATATAAAGAGATTCACATTAGAGCAGTCATCCAAAAAGCAAAGTTATCTGGGAGATAACAAAGAGAATAAACTTATTCTTCTTTCATCTGTTATATATCCAAGGATACAGGTTGTCTTTGGTGGCAACGACGGTTTCCGTGATCCATTGGAAATTGATGTCGATGAATTTATAGGAGTTAAGAGTTTTAAAGCTAAAGGTAAGAGAATAACAACTTTCACCGTAGATTCTATAAATGAGTTGGAACCTTTACGCTTCCCTGAGAAAGAGGAGAACGATTATCAAGAGGATGAAAATGATAATGATGAGGAAGATATGAATGAGGATCCTGATAAAGGGAAGAGTACTACTGATATAATAGATGAAATAACAGGACAGATGAAATTATTCGATGATGAAGAATAAATTAATCCTTCTTCTCGCTCTTTTCACTATTTTCTTAAGCGCAAAAGCCCAGGAAGATAGTCTGCAACAGAACAGGTATGTAATGCATTCCAGGATGTTTGGCGTAGGATCAACAAATATTCTGGACACCTACCTCTCTCCTCTTGAATATAAGGGCACAAATATAAATATGCTAAGGGAGAATATGAGGTTTACCAAAATAATGGGAGGTAAAGTGTCAGCTCAGAACATGCTCCAAATGAACTTTTCATATTCAAACAACAGAGCAGAGACGAGCAGTGAGATTACTTACATGATGAAATGGACTTATGCATTGCATTATCAGCTAAAGTTCGGCAATAATCTGAAGATTCTCTTCGGACCAATGGCCGACGTAAACGGAGGATTCGTATACAATACCGGCAACTCTAACAACCCTGCACAAGCAAAGGCATATGCCAATATTGATGCATCAGGAATGATAATCTATAAGTTCAGACTCTTCAATTACCCTATAATAGCTAGATATCAAGCTAATGTACCATTAATCGGGTTGATGTTTTCACCCGACTATGGTGAGTCCTACTATCAGATGTTCTCTCTTCACAATTTCAGCGGAAAAAATATCGTATTCACCTCACTCCACAACCAACCCTCATTGATGCAGTTGCTTACGCTTGACTTTCCTATACGAAAAAGCAATATAAGAGTTGGATATCTTATGAATATTGATCAGGCAAAAGTCAATGGACTGAAAAGCCATATATGGAACCACTCATTTATGGTAGGAATAGTTAAGAATTTCTATCTGCTTAAGGGGAAGAACAAAGTCAGCATGCCTAATAACGTAACACCATATTAGAAATGAGATCGTATATAATCAATTCACTACTGATATTATCCCTGATCTTTTCATCCTGTGTCACAGAAGAGGAGTTCTCTAACAGCCCTCAGGGAAACTTTGAGGCTTTATGGAAAATTATTGACCGCCAATATTGCTTTCACGATTATAAGGACAAGGAGTATGGACTGGATTGGGATGCAATTCACAAAGAGTATGCAAACAAGATAACTTCAGGTATGACCAACAAGCAACTCTTTGATGTTCTCTCGAATATGGTAAACGAATTGCGCGACGGACACGTGAACCTTATTTCTAATGACAGAGTTTCTCAATACAGAGAGTGGTATGATGCATATCCCAGAAACTTCAACGACTCTATCCAAAGCAACTACCTTGGTAGAGACTATAATTACTCTTCGGGAATGAAATACACCATTCTTCCTCAAAACATTGGTTACATATACCTTGGAAGCTTTGAAAGTTCAGTAGGAAGTGGAAATCTTGACGAGATACTTAATGCACTCTCAATATGCAACGGCCTCATCGTTGATGTAAGAAATAATGGAGGAGGAAATCTTACTACTGCCGAGAGATTGGCTGAGAGATTCACAAATGAGAAGGTACATATAGGATATATAACATATAAGACGGGCCCCGAGCATAGCTCCTTTTCAAAGCCGGATCCTCTATATCTTGAAGAACCTGCAAGCAGAGTCAGATGGCAGAAGAGAGCTGTAGTCCTTACAAACAGACGAAGTTTCAGTGCCACAAACGATTTTGTAAATAAGATGAAACAGCTCGAGAAGGTTACCATTATCGGTGATAAGACAGGAGGAGGTTCAGGCCTTCCATACACATCTGAGTTACCTAATGGATGGCTTATCAGGTTTTCCGCCTCTCCTATATATGGTCCAAACATGGAAGATATAGAATTTGGTATCAAACCCGATATAAAAGTCGATATTACCTCCGAAGATTATAATAAGGGAGTTGATACCATTATTGAGACTGCAATCAGTTTTTTGAGCAAAAAAGAGTGATAAACATATTTTTTTCGCCTTTTTATCGCCTTTTTTGTGAAAACGTTTGGTGATTTCAAAAAATTCTCTACCTTTGCACTCGCTAAGAAAAAATAACGCTGCGCCTGTGGCGTAATTGGTAGCCGCGCTAGACTTAGGATCTAGTGTCGAGAGACGTGTAGGTTCGAGTCCTATCAGGCGCACAAGAGGGTAAGGTTGATTACTGAAAAGTAGTCAACCTTTTTTTACAATAAAAAAGCTCAGTCATTATTCGGATCATACCGAAGGATCATACTGAAATCCTGAGGGTCAGTCCGTAAAGTTGGGGATTTAACATTTTGTCTTTTCTACTTACTCTATAAAATATTTCTTTTGCTTCATACAAAAGAAACCAATCGATTATAAAGATATAATTCGTCTTTCCAAACGGATTTGTATTCTATGTTTGTAAGCCTTCGGTAAAGTACATATAATCACAAATAAGTCCAACTTTAATCAAGTTTAT
>NZ_BAJR01000051.1 GCF_000613805.1 Phocaeicola paurosaccharolyticus JCM 15092
ATATTTGCAAATAAATAATAATACAATATGGGAAAGTTAGCAGTAAAAAAATTGGCATATTTCATATCTATTCTATTTACTTTTCTTATCCTTATTCTTTCGATAATAGCTAATTATTCAGGTACTATTGACCCTAATGATAATATTAGTGCTGCTTATTTTACATTTTCCAGTCCTATCTTTGTATTAATCAATTTAATTTTACTTTTATATTGGGCGATAAGATGGAGATATTGGTTCATTATACCTCTTCTAGGATTATTATCACTTAATAATTACATAACCTCTATGTATCAATTGTATAGTAGCACTAAGTACAGTTCAGACAGCAAACTGACACTTGTTACATACAATGTTCATTCTTTTGGTAATGAAGTCACAGGATATTCTGCTAAAGAATTTGCCAAATTAATGAATAAAGATGATGTCGATGTTATCTGTCTTCAAGAATATATTGGGAATGGGGATTTTACAATAAATGATATTTTTGATACGTTTTCTAAATTTTACCCATATTCTTATATTTCCACCAGCCCTAGTTTAGCAATCTATAGCAAATATCCTATTTCAGATGGGCAATCCATTCCATTCAAGCAGAGTAACAACGGTGCTGTATGGGCAGATATAGATGTTAAAGGTATGAAAGTTAGAGTCATATCTGTTCATATGCAAACAACAAGCTTTGATAGGTTGCGCTCAAAAATGGCTAAAGCTGAAGAGGCAAATAATAGCGATGAGAAACAGAATATATTAGAACAATATTATAGTAATAGTCTAAATAATAATATTAGAAAAAGAGCAAACCAAGCAAAGCAAATTGCTGAACTAGTTAATACTACCAATACTCCAGTATTACTTTGTGGAGATTTTAACGATATACCAAATAGTTACACTTACAATACCCTAAAAGGATATCTTAAAGATGGATTTAAAAGTGCAGGAAAAGGCTTTGCACACACATATAAAGGATTATATAATACAATGCGAATTGATTATATATTTTATGCTGATGCTTTCTCTCCTATCAGATATGAAACTATACCATTCGATATGAGTGACCATAATCCTGTACTAATGGAAGTTGGATTTTAATTATCTTTTAGTGGTACAGAGAAGAAGAATGTAGAACCCTTACCTTCTTCTGATTGAAGCCAAAGATCACCTCTATTCTTTGTAGCAAAATCTTTACACAATAATAAACCAAGACCAGATCCTTCTTCATTATTAGTTCCATATTTACTAAAGTGAGTTTCCGAATTGAATAATTTCTGCTGTTCTTCTTGACTCATTCCTTTTCCGAAATCTTTAACACTAACAACAGCCATATTACCAATTTTCTTTACTTCAATAATTATTTTAGAGCCAGAAAAACTGAACTTTATTGCATTACTCAATAAATTTCTAGTTATAGTCTTTACCATATCAATATCACCACGCACATTAATCTCTTCGTTAGAATCAAAAATAAGCTCAATATTTTTAGAACTTGAAACTAAACTAAATATTTCAAATACTCCTGAAATAGATTTTACTAATTCAAAGTCCTGAAAAACGACTGTTAGTCTACCTGTCTGAGTTTTTGTCCATTTCAGAAGATTATCAAGTAAAGTAAATAGCTCTTCAGTACTTTTATTTGCACTATCAAGCATTTCATACTGTTCTTCTCCTATCATTTGTGGAGACATAGTCATAACAAACATATTCAGTACCATCTTAATAGAGCCAAGAGGAGAACGTAAATCATGAGCTATAACAGAATACATTTTATCTCGTCCCTGTATTGTCTTCTTCAATTCCTCTGTTTTCTGAAGAATAATACGCTTCGCTGCAATTAGTGATATCTGATGATTAACTCGTATTACAAGTTCTTCTTTATTAAATGGCTTAGAGATAAAGTCATTTGCTCCTACTTTAAATCCTGTAACAATGTCTGCTGTAGAATTAAGTGCAGTCAAAAATATAATTGGAATATGTTGGACTTCAGGATCATTCTTGAGTTTTTGAGCAACTTCAAATCCGCTCATACCTGGCATCATGACATCAAGTAGAATCAGATCTGGTTGTTGTTTTTTTGTTATATCTATTGCTTCCATACCATTACTTGCTGTAATGACGTTGAACTTTTGTGCTGCTAACAATACTTTCAGCAAAAGTACATTAGAAATAACATCATCAACAACTAATATAGAATACTCAGAATAATTTATTTCAACATTTAAATCTGTAGACATAACTTTTAATTTTGTAATTCTTTTCGAAAATAATCAATAACATAATCCAAACCCTCTTCCAAATCTATTTTAGGTTCCCATTCTAATTTAGCTTTAGCCAAAGTTATATCTGGTTTTCTCTGTTTCGGATCATCCTGTGGGAGTGGCTTATAAATTATTTTTGAAGAACTTTTAGTTTTTCTGATAACCATTTCTGCCAATTCAAGCATAGAAAATTCTCCAGGGTTACCAATATTAACAGGACCAGTGAAACCTCTTTCTGTAGCCATCATACGTAACATACCTTCTATAAGATCATCAACATACTGAAAACTCCTAGTTTGACTTCCATCCCCATAAATTGTCAAATCCTTACCCTTCAAGGCCTGTACAATAAAATTTGAGACTACACGCCCATCGTTTTCACACATATTTGGTCCATAAGTGTTGAATATTCTTATAATTTTAACATCAACATTGTATTGTCTATTAAAATCCATACATAATGTTTCTCCACATCTCTTCCCTTCATCATAACAAGAGCGACAGCCTATAGGATTAACATTACCCCAATCCTCCTCTTTTTGAGGATGACTTAATGGATCTCCATAAACTTCACTTGTAGAAGCCTGAAGCATTTTTGCCCCAGTATTTTTAGCAATATTAAGCATGTGAAAGGTACCTAGAATAGCAGTCATCATCGTCTTAATAGAATCATATTGATAATGTATAGGGGAAGCTGGACATGCTAAATTATATATTTCGTCAACATCTTTCCAAAATGGATAAATAATATCGTGTTCTATTAACTCAAAATTCTTATTTCCAATGAGTTTCTTTATGTTTTCGCGTGACCCGGTAAAGAAATTGTCAAGACATATTACATAATACCCCTCTTTCAACAAACGAGCGCACAAATGAGAACCAATAAAACCAGCACCACCACTTACTAGAACTCTTTTAATCCTCATATTTTTGTCGGTTATAATTTATTAGCAAATATATATATTTTTCTAAATAGTTAAAATTATATCTATGTAAAATAAGTTCTTGACTTTTATATAGATAAACAATATAATTTCCATATTCAAAAGAATTAACTAACTTTGCTCCAGTTTTATTAAAAATAATATTTATATGAAAGCATTTGTATTTCCTGGACAAGGAGCCCAGTTTGTCGGAATGGGAAAAGATCTATATGATAATTCTCCTTTAGCTAAGGAACTATTTGAAAAAGCAAATCTAATTTTAGGTTATCGCATTACTGATATAATGTTCAATGGAACTGACGAAGAACTTCGTCAAACAAAAGTAACACAACCTGCTGTATTCCTTCACTCTGTTATTTCTGCATTATGCATGGACAACAAGGTTGAACCTGATATGACTGCAGGACATTCTCTTGGAGAATTTTCAGCTTTGGTTGTTGCTGGTGCTCTATCATTTGAAGATGGATTGAAACTTGTTTATTCTCGTGCCATGGCTATGCAAAAAGCTTGCGAATTACAGCCTTCAACTATGGCTGCGATTATTGGATTATCTGATGAGAAAGTTGAAGAAACATGTGAAAAGATATCTAAAGAAGGAGAAGTAGTTGTTGCTGCTAACTTTAATTGCCCAGGGCAAATCGTTATTTCAGGAAGTATAGAAGGTATTAATAAAGCATGTGAAGAGTTGAAAGCTGCAGGTGCAAAACGCGCATTGCCACTTAAAGTTGGTGGAGCATTTCACTCTCCATTAATGAATCCTGCTAAAATTGAGTTAGAAGAGGCTATAAAATCAACTGCATTCCATACTCCCAAATGCCCTGTTTATCAAAACGTTGATGCTCTGCCACATTCTAATCCAGAAGAGATTAAAGCTAATCTAGTTGCACAACTTACTGCATCTGTACGCTGGACTCAATCTGTTAAGAATATGATTACAGATGGAGCTAATGAATTTACAGAGTGTGGTCCTGGAGCAGTATTACAAGGACTTATCAAGAAGATTGATAGCTCTGTATCAGCTCAAGGAATAGCTTAATTTTAACATGAAAACAATCAATACTATGCCCGTACTTTCGTTTAAGATTACGGGCATTATTGTTATATTACTAATGTGGACTTCATCTTTCACTCAAGCAAAAACGAATAATAGCACTGATTGTTTTTACGTTGATAGAATGTCCACGACTATGAGTGATAAAAATGATATGAAGCAAAAGATTATTATTTATCAAGTACTTACAAGATTATTTGGAAATCCATGTATTAATCGTATCCCTGATGGTTCAATTGTAGAGAACGGATGTGGGAAAATGAATTATTTTACTACAAAAGCTCTGAAACAGATTAAATCATTAGGCATTACTCATATTTGGTATACTGGGCTTATTGAGCATGCCACTCAAACAGATTATAGCAGATATGGTATAAATAAAGATAATCCTATAATTGTGAAAGGAAAGGCAGGATCACCTTATGCTATAAAAGACTATTACAATATTGACCCTGATTTAGCAGAAGATGTTGAGAATAGAATGGAAGAATTCAATAATTTATTGAAAAGAACACACGATGTTGGATTAAAGCTCATTATAGATTTTATTCCTAATCATGTTTCAAGAGAGTATCATTCTAACTCAAGACCTAAAGGTGTAAAAGACCTTGGTGAAGACGATGATAATTCTGTAGCTTTTTCTAATCAAAATAACTACTATTATATCCCAAATACTAAACTTGAAGGTATTACTAATCTACATGATGTAAATCAGAAACCTTATATTGAATTTCCCGCCAAGGCAACAGGAAATGATAGATTTGATGCATATCCTAACTCATCGGATTGGTATGAAACAATAAAACTAAACTACGGAGTTGACTATCTAAATAATAGAACAAAACATTTTGATCCCATACCTAACACTTGGATTAAGATGCGTGATATTCTACTTTTTTGGGCAAAAAAAGGTGTAAACGGATTTAGATGTGATATGGCCGAAATGGTACCGGTAGAGTTTTGGGAATGGGCTATACCACAAGTTAAACAAGAATATCCTGAAGTTATTTTCATTGCAGAAATATATAACCCTGGAGAATACAAAAATTATATTTACAGAGGACAGTTTGATTATCTATATGATAAAGTAGGGTTATACGATACACTAAAGTCAATAATGTGTGGATATGAATCTGCAAGTGTTATATCCAATAGATGGCAAAGTCTTGGAGGTATTGAGAAGAAAATGTTAAATTTCCTAGAAAATCATGACGAGCAACGTATTGCTTCCGACCAGTTTGCAGGAAGTCCATATAAAGGTTTCCCTGCTATGATAGTAAGCGCTTGTATGAACACTAATCCGATGATGATATACTTCGGTCAAGAACTTGGAGAACGTGGAATGGATAATGAGGGTTATAGTGGCAGAGATGGAAGAACTACAATATTTGACTACTGGAGTGTTGACTCATATTGGAGATGGCAGATTCAAGGGAAATATAGTGACAAGAAACTTAGTAATGTAGAAAAGAACACAAGGGAATTTTATTCTAAGCTTCTTAATATTTGCAAGGATGAAAAAGCTATAAGCAATGGAGAGTTTTTCGATTTGACCTACGCAAATAAAGGCTCAATAAAATACAATGAGCACAAACAGTACTCATTTCTTAGGAAATATGATAACGAGTTATTACTTATAGTTGCAAACTTTGACTCTATTCCAACAAGAACTGAAGTAAGTATACCTGCTCATGCATTTGAATACTTAAAGATTCCTAACAACGTAGAATTCAAATATCAGGAACTTATTTCAGGGACAGATGGTAAATTATCAATGGTTCCTGATGGAAAGGTTACTATACAATTAGAGCCTTACAGTGGTAAGATTATAAAAATTAAACTATAAAAAAAGAGTCATCTATGATGACTCTTTTTATCTCTTAACAAAACCTATTTTAAGATTAAGTTTAAAATAGAAGATGTTATTCTCTCGTTCTAAATATCCGTATTTGTCTTTTTCTGTTGAAGATCTTTCAAATCTAGTATTGTTATAAAGAAATTCTTCTGTCCTCTCCTTGTCAGAGCGTGTATACATAACAAGATCACCATTCCCATCTACGAAAATATAAGCTCCTATAGCAGAATCAACGCCTCTAAATATCTTAGCAGGTCTCATACCAAAAGCCAATGCCATAAGGAATTGTTTCATTTTATATTCGTAATACGAATGCTTTTCAATAAGCTCATCTTTTATTTTTAATGGATTTATTCTCTTTATTGCCTCTACTAATTCCGGAATTTTAGTAATACCATCAAGCTGCATGACTCTTAACATTTCTGCAAGCATTCTAGGAAAATGTAAATCAATCATAGAAAGATTGCTTTTAAATACTTTATCAGCAACATCGTTATATTTTAATACTCCTCCCAATCTCTCAATCATCATCATTCTTCCCAATACATCGTCTTCTTCGCCAAATGCATTAATTTTATTAACTGTCGGAGAAGCAAATTTGACGCCTGATTGTTCGAATTTAAAGTTGGCTGTTCTTCCACCATCAAGTAAAGGTAATAATCCTCCTATTTTAGATCTTACACAAAATCCTATAAGAGGAGCTTCCTGAGAGTATATAGCAATATGAAAGTCTGTTCTATCTTCTGTTTTAGCCGCCAAATCAAATATTGCAACTTCATCAAGAAATTCCTCTACACCATCAGGAGAAGTTATTTCACTTTCAGAAGTTGATTTCAATGCATATAGTATTGAAGATGCTACATCAGAAAATTTTTCCTTTTTTACTCTTTTATCAATATTATCGCCAATGATATGTATATAATCACCATCAATAATATACTTTCTTGTACCATCATGTTCCTCACGCTGAACGAATGAGATTGGATATAAGCTATTCTCATCTCTCTTCATTTTTGAATCACCGGAATACAAAACGCCATCCGCTAGAATCTTGAAAAAAGCATAAATCTCGTTCCACTCTCTTTTATCTGCCTCAAATGCCATAAATTAAACTTATTATTTGTGTAAAGGTAAATAAAAGATTTCTTAATATAATATTATCATAATAATACTATAATTAAAGTATGTTAGTTAACATGCTAATTGAAATAATGATTAGCAAAATCGTCAAGACACGATAATATTGTATGCGTTATCAGTGTACTAAATTAAAGGTTAACAAATATTGGAGCAAAGCCCTGCCCCAATATTTCATTTTATGATATCGTCATTATCATTTATAAGTTTTGTAGATTCCTTAA
>NZ_BAJR01000050.1 GCF_000613805.1 Phocaeicola paurosaccharolyticus JCM 15092
ATGTATATAATATTGTATTATAATCCCACCTTAAGCTTTACAAACTCTTTTATGAATTTTATAGTTCCATCTATACCTAATACAGATGAATCAATGCATAGGTGGTAGCTTGCAGCAGCACCCCATGTCTTGTAGCTGTAATAGTTATAATACGCAGCTCTCTTTTTATCAGCCTTCTCAATCATCTCTAATGCAGCATCTTTTGATATTCCATTAGATTGCATTAATCTTTCACATCTGTATTCTTCTTTGGCTGAGATGAATATATTTACACACCTTGGATTATCACGCAGAACATAATCGGCGCATCTTCCAATGAAGATAGCAGACTCCTTTTCAGCTATATTGCGTATTACATCACTCTGTATCTTGAATAGTGATTCATTGCTCAGACAGTTACCTATAGGCATAACTCCATCATTATAAAATGGGAATCTTGTTCCGAATATTCCCCCTATAATACTTTGAGAAGTATGTTCATCTGCTTTCTCAAAGAATTCCTGACATAGCCCACTCTCTTTGGCAGACAATGTAAGCAGTTCCTTGTCATAGCAATTTATTCCTAATTCCGCAGCCAGCTTCTTTCCAATCTCCCTTCCGCCGCTTCCAAGCTGACGTCCAAGGTTTATAACATATTTATCATTTGCCATAGTCGTTGAGATGTAAGTTTATTTGTAAACAAATATAATTATTTATAACGATAGATTCTCTTGAGATTTGTATTTATATTTTCTAAACTGCTGAATAAGCATGATTGCTGCAACTATACTTGACACCAAATCGGAAACAGGCATACTGTACCAGATCCCATCTACGCCGAACCATATTGGCAGGAGCAGAAGTAATGGTAACAGCAACAGCAACTGACGTGTTAGAGATAAGAATATAGCTTTCCATGCAATGCCGATACTCTGGAAAAAGTTTGCAGCAACCATCTGAAAGCCCACAATAGGAAAGAAAAATACAACAATCCTGAACCCTTTTGCAGCCATCTTAATTAGATTTTCATCATTTGTAAACAGAGATGCTACAAATTCAGGGGCAAACATACCAATAAGGAATCCGGATGTGGTCACTATAATAGCGAAAAAAATGGTTTTTCTTAATACCTCATTTACTCTATCATATTGTTTTGCACCAAAATTGTATCCTGCTATAGGTTGCATACCCTGGTTAAGTCCCATAACAATCATTACAAAGATGAAGACTATTCTGTTTACTATACCATATGCGCCGATTGCATAATCTCCATCGTACTTTTTCAGACTGTTATTCATCAATATAACTATCAGACAAGCTGCTAAATTCATTAAGAAAGGAGATAGTCCCACAGATATAATAGCTTTAACTATATGTCCTTTCAGCTTATATATACCCTTTTTGAAATGGAGTAGTTCATTTTGGTTTGTGAAAATCTTAAGCTGCCAAAGAAGGGATATTACCTGTGCAGTCACGGTAGCAGTTGCAGCCCCTCGTATACCCCAGTCGAATGCATATATAAATATCGGAGCAAGTATAGTATTTATCACAACTGTATTTATTGTGGCATACATTGCTTTCTTAGGGTGTCCTGATGCTCTTAGTACTGCATTGAGACCGAAATACATATGGCTGAAGACATTACCTAACAAAATAATCTGCATAAAATCCCTTGCGTAAGGTATTGTCTGGTCACTGGCTCCGAAGAAATAGAGTATTGGATCTATTAAAATCAATGCTATTATACTTAACACAATACCCATTATAACGTTAAGGGAGACAACATTGCCAAGAACATTCTGTGCTGTGGCATAATCTTTCTGTCCAAGTCTTACTGATATCATTGTTGATGCTCCCACACCTACGAGTGCACCGAATGCAGTAGTTATGTTCATTAGCGGGAAAGTGATGGCAAGTCCTGATATAGCCATTGGACCGACACCTTTGCCTATGAAAATGACGTCAACCATGTTATAGAGAGAAGCAGCTGTCATGGCAATAATTGCCGGAATGGAGTATTGCAGAAGAAGTTTGCTAATCTTTTCTGTTCCTAAAACGGTTGGAGTTTTTTCTGTACTCATATTGTATTGTTATCCTTATATCCTGCAAAGTTACATATATTTTTGTTATCTGTTAAACTATTATACTACTCACATTATTATATCTTTTTATCTTAGTCATATTATTCTTATATTTGACTTTAATTTTTTCCTAAGACAACATGAAAAAGATATTATCATATATTCTAATTACGTTTTTTTGTTTCGAAGTTTCTGCTGAAAAGAGTTATAAATTCAGACTATACCTGGCTGATAAAGAGGGGACTGAGTTCTCATTGGACCATCCTGGAGAATTCCTCTCTCAGCGTGCCATAGATAGAAGAAAAAGACAGAATCTAAAACTTGACTCTACTGATTTGCCTATATCTCAACAATACTTACTGGCAGTGAGCAGTACAGGAGTGAGGATTGCAGCTAAGAGCAAGTGGAATAATACCATTGTTATAGAAGTTAATGACTCCGGTAAAATAGCTCAATTTGCGGAGATGCCTTTTATAAGTAAGGTTAAGAGGGTATGGATTGCGCCCGACTCAATACCTCAACGTAATGCAAACAGAAAGAAAGATGTAACAGACAAGAACAGCAAGAGGGAGAGCTATTATGGCGATGCATATCGTCAGATACATGTTCATAATGGTGACAGCTTCATAATGCCGGATTTAAAGGTAAAAATATGCATATTGCTGTTATTGATGCCGGATTTTATAATGTAGACGAGATAAAGCTTTTCAAGAAGATTAATCTTTTGGGAACCAGAGATTTCGTTAACCCTAACTCAGACATATATGCAGAGAACTCACATGGTATGAAGGTGCTCTCATGCTTGGCAGCAAATAAACCAAATGTAATGGTAGGTACGGCACCTGAGGCATCATACTGGCTTCTGCGCAGTGAGGATAATGATACTGAGTTTCCTGTTGAAGAGGATTATTGGGCAGCTGCTGTTGAATTTGCAGATTCCGTAGGAGTAGATGTTATAAATACATCTTTAGGATATGCTGAGTTTGATGACAAAAGTGCAAACTATCGCTATAGAGATCTCGACGGAAAGAGTTCACTGATGTCGAATTCTGCCTCTATGTTAGCCGACAAAGGTATGGTGCTTGTTAACAGTGCAGGTAACTCAGGAAGAAAACTCTGGAAGAAGATTTCTCCCCCAGCTGATGCAAAGAATATTATAACAGTTGGTGCTGTAACAAGAGGTCTTATAAATAGTGATTTCTCTTCAGTAGGTGACACTTCCGATGGAAGAACTAAACCTGATGCTATGGCAGTTGGGGTCTCATCGGCTATAGTCAGTGAAAGCGGAACTGTCTCTTTGGGTAATGGAACCTCATTTTCTTCACCTATATTGTGTGGTATTGTAGCAGACTTTTGGCAAGCTTGTCCATGGCTTACAGCTAAGCAGGTAGTTGAGGCTGTACAGAGAGCCGGTGACAGATATATATTCCCTGACAATATTTACGGATTTGGTGTTCCTGATATGTGGAAAGCATATAAAGAGGAGGTGAAAAACAATGAGAAAAATGAGAAATGAACCTCTTACTCTTGCTGAACTCAACACTTTAGTAAAACAGAGCATACACACATGTCTTCCTGATTGCTATTGGATACGTGCGGAGATAAGCGATGTTAAGGTCAACAGCTCTGGGCACTGCTATGTAGAGTTCATACAGAAAAGCGGACGTGGTGATGGATTGATGGCCAAGGCAAGAGGTAATATATGGAGTAATGTATTCTCTCTTCTAAAACCATATTTTGAAGAGTCAACAGGGCAGCCATTTACTGCCGGCATAAATGTGTTAGTAAAAGTGACTGTGGATTTCCATGAACTTTATGGTTATTCACTTACCGTACTTGACATAGATCCTGCTTATACCCTAGGTGATATGGCGAAGAGAAGACGGGAGATACTTAGACAACTTGAGACCGAAGGTGTGATTAACCTTAATAAAGAACTTATAATACCAATGGTGCCTCAAAGAGTTGCAGTTATCTCTTCAAAAACGGCAGCAGGATATGGCGACTTTAGCAACCAACTTATAAATAATAGTAAAGGATATGTATTTTATACCTCTCTCTTCCCGGCAATTATGCAGGGAGAGAGGGTAGAAGAGTCGGTAATTTCAGCTCTTGACAGAATAAATGAGAAGCGTGACCGTTTCGATGTGGTTGTTATAATAAGGGGAGGAGGTTCTACCTCTGATTTGTCAGGTTTTGATACTTACGAGCTGGCGGCAAACTGTGCTCAGTTTCCTTTACCTATAATAACCGGTATAGGTCATGAGAGAGATGACACAGTGATTGATATGATATCGCATACAAGAGTTAAGACTCCTACCGCAGCTGCAGCAATGCTTATAGATAAAATGCAGTTAGCATCCGATAATCTTCAGGATTGTTATAACTCTATCAGGAGTGGTGCGATGACCTTAATAGAGGATGGTAAATATCACTTAAGTGAACTCAAAAAAGAGGTATCATACTCAACGATGGATCGGCTTAAGGATGAAAGACACAGATGGCAGAAGATATCTATGACCATCTCCTCATCTTTTTCAACCATGAAAGTATGTGAGGAGAACCGCATTCAGCGACTTGATGACAGGTTGTCTGTGGCAGCAAATTCTCTGCTTATGAATGAGAAACATAGACTGGAGATTATTGAACAAAACATAAAAAACTCTTCGCCACAGAATATACTTAAGAAAGGATATAGTCTTACTCTCAGAAACGGTAAAGTGATACGCGATAAGAGCTCAGTAACGGATGGAGATGAGTTAACCACAATTCTTTATAATGGTGAGATAAAAAGTATAGTAACAAAATAATTGATTATGGCAGCAAAAGAGGTAACATACGAAGAGTCTATAAAAAGACTTGAAGAGATAGTGGAAAAGATAGACAATAACGAAATAGATATTGATAATCTTGCCACAACTTTAAAAGAGGCACAGAAACTTATAAAGTCGTGTCATGACAAACTGTTTAAAGTTGATGCTGAGGTGAAGAAAATTTTTAATGAAGAGGAGTAATGCTATACTTATAGACATAATAATCTTCAATTTGATTGGTTTTTGTCAATATAACTTTTAATTTTGCTAAATAATGCAAATATAAACTCAAAAAATATATAAAATGGAAGAACTTGATTGGTCGAATCTGTCTTTCGGATACATGAAGACAGATTATAATGTACGTTGCTATTATAGAAACGGCAAATGGGGTAAATTAGAACTCTCTTCTGAAGAGACAATAAATATTCATATGGCAGCTACTTGTCTACACTATGGACAGGAGGCTTTCGAAGGTCTTAAGGCTTTCCGTGGTAAAGATGGCAAAGTGCGTATATTCCGTCCTGAAGCAAATTCACAGAGACTTCAGAGTACATGTAATGGAATATTGATGCCTGAACTTCCTACAGAGATATTCATTGAAGCTGTAAAGACTGCTGTTAAGGCAAATGAGCGTTTTATCCCTCCTTATGAAAGTGGTGCTTCTCTCTATATTCGTCCTTTACTTATCGGAACGGGTGCACAGGTAGGAGTACGTCCTGCTAATGAGTATCTGTTTATAATTTTTGTTACTCCGGTAGGTCCTTATTTCAAGGGTGGATTTGCTACTACTCCTTATATCATTACACGTAAATACGACCGTGCTGCTCCTCTGGGAACAGGTATATATAAAGTCGGTGGTAACTATGCAGCCAGCTTACGTGCAAGCCAAGAGGCTCATGCTGCAGGCTATTCAGCAGAGTTCTATCTTGATGCTAAAGAGAAAAAATATATCGATGAGTGTGGCGCAGCTAACTTCTTCGGTATCAAGAATAATACTTATGTAACTCCACTTTCTACATCTATATTACCATCTATCACAAACAAGAGTCTTATGCAACTTGCAGAGGATTTGGGTTTGAAGGTAGAACGCCGTCCTATCGCTGAGGAAGAGTTGAGTACATTCGAGGAGGCAGGCGCTTGTGGTACTGCTGCAGTTATAAGCCCAATCTTACGTATCGATGATCCTGATAACAACCACTCTTACGTGATTTCAAAAGATGGCAAACCGGGACCTGTATGTACAAAACTTTATAACAAGTTGCGTGCAATACAATATGGTGATGAGCCGGATCTTCATAATTGGGTTACAATTGTAGATTAATTAGAAATTGATAAAATGAAAACATTCTCAGCATTAAAGGATCAGGCTTTAGAAGCTCTTGAAGGTGATTGGTGGATTGCTGCCGGAATTACTCTTGTTTGTATCTTGATATCTCAGTCGCCAACAGTGCCTACTTTATTTTCTGAATCTTATTTAGAAGGATCTTTTAATGTCTCTTTTTCTGATTTCTTCTTTATTCTGCTTCTGCCTATTGCGTATGGGTATGGAATGTCTTTTCTGACTCTTTTACGAGGGAAAAGCTTGAGATTTGATACTCTTCTTGAAGGGTTTAAAGATTATGGAAGGGTTTTGGGTACATTGCTTATTCAAGACATCTATGTAATACTTTGGTCTCTGCTATTTGTTATTCCTGGAATAATAAAGTGTTATTCATATTCTATGACAATCTTTCTTATGATAGATAATCCCAAATTGAGTTATAACGCTGCAATAGAGGAGAGCATGAAGATGATGAAGGGAAATAAAATGCGACTTTTCCTTTTGGATCTTAGTCTTATTGGGTGGCTGATTTTATCATTAATGACACTTGGTATAGGATTGCTATTCCTCTTTCCTTATTATATGACCATTCATGCTGCTTTCTATGAGGATTTAAAAAGAGAGAAATATAGTTCTATAGAAATTATTGCTGATTAATTTTCATAAACGATAATAAAAGGGTGCTCAGACTATCATATATAGTCTGGGCACTTTTTCTTTTTCATCTTCGAAAGATTATAATTACATTTGCAATGAAATAATAAATATATGGGAAAAGGAAAGTTAGATAAATTTGCTGATATGCGAGAATATCAGCACGTGTTTGAATATCCATATTCTGTAGCCGATAATGTTCCATTCCAGATGAAGGGCAAATGGAACAAGGAGTTTTTTAAGAATGATAACCCAATTGTTCTGGAACTGGGCTGTGGCAGAGGCGAATATACAGTAGGACTTGGAAAACTATATCCACATAAGAATTTCATAGGTGTAGATATAAAGGGATCAAGAATGTGGACTGGTGCTACCCAGGCACTCAAGGAGAACATGACCAATGTCGCTTTCCTTCGTACAAATATTGAAATAATTGATAGGATGTTTGCCGAGAATGAGGTAAGCGAGATATGGCTTACATTCTCAGACCCTCAGATGAAGAAGGCGACAAAGAGGCTTACCTCTACCTATTTTATGAACAGATACAGGAAATTTCTTGTTCCGGATGGCATAATCCATCTGAAAACAGACAGTAACTTTATGTTTACTTATACTAAATATATGGTTCAAGAGAATAACCTGCCTGTAGATTTTATGACCGAGGACCTCTATGGCTCAGGACTTGTTGATGAAATATTAGGTATACGTACATATTATGAACAACAGTGGCTTGACCGTGGACTAAATATAAAATATTTGAAATTTCATCTCACTAAAGAGGGTGAACTTCGTGAACCTGATGTTGAGATTGAACTGGATGAATACAGAAGTTATAATCGTAGTAAGCGAAGTGGACTTGCTACAAGTAAATAATTACTTATTTAAATATTATACAATATGACTCTATATCCCAAACTTATAATGGATGCACTTGCAACAGTGCGTTATCCCGGTAATGGGAAGAATCTTGTCGAGGCTGATATGGTAGACGACAATATGCGTATAGATGGAATGAATGTGAGCTTCTCGCTTACATTCGAGAAACCTACTGACCCATTTATGAAATCGGTTATCAAAGCTGCAGAAAAAGCAATACATACTTATGTTTCACCAGATGTACAGGTAACAATATCTACTGTAAGCCGTCAGGCAGCACGCCCTGAGGTTGGTAAACTTCTTCCTCAAGTGAAGAATGTCATAGCTGTATCTTCCGGAAAAGGTGGAGTAGGTAAGTCTACAGTAGCTGCGAACCTCGCTGTATCTTTGTCTAAGTTAGGCTACAAGGTTGGACTTCTTGATGCAGATATTTTCGGTCCATCTATGCCTAAGATGTTTCAAGTTGAAGATGCACGTCCATATGCAGAGAGTATAGATGGTCGTGACCTTATCGTGCCTGTTGAAAAATATGGTATAAAACTTTTATCTATAGGTTTCTTTGTAGACCCTAATCAGGCTACATTGTGGCGTGGCAGTATGGCAAGCAATGCATTGAAGCAACTTATTGCTGATGCTGCATGGGGTGAACTGGATTACTTTATCCTTGATACACCTCCAGGAACAAGTGATATTCACCTTACTCTTGTACAGACTCTTGCAATAACAGGTGCAGTTATAGTAAGTACACCTCAGCAGGTTGCTCTTGCTGATGCACGAAAAGGTATAAACATGTACACTAATGATAAGGTGAATGTGCCTATTCTGGGACTTGTTGAGAATATGGCATGGTTTACTCCTGCTGAACTTCCTGAAAACAAATATTACCTTTTTGGTAAGGAGGGTGTGAAGACCTTGGCAGAGGAGATGAATGTGCCATTGATTGGACAGATACCTGTTGTTCAGAGCATCTGTGAGAATGGTGATAAAGGTACTCCTGCTGCACTTGAAGAGGATAGCATAACAGGCCAGGCATTTATGGAATTAGCAAAAAATGTTGTCGAACAGACTGAAAAACGTAATGCCGAAAGACCTGCAACTCATATTGTGGAGATAAAGAAATAATATAACTTTTGCTGTTGCAAATTAGGGCAAGAGATCTATTTATATTGAATAGCTGGAATCATTACTTATATGATTCCAGCTATTCTTTTTAG
>NZ_BAJR01000049.1 GCF_000613805.1 Phocaeicola paurosaccharolyticus JCM 15092
TTTGAATAGAGCCTACTTTGAGACATGGAAATTTATCCACCTCCGCATGGGGTACTGGAAAGAAGCTACCAATATAAACAGGTCAAAACTGGAGATTACCAATGATGCTTTGGATCGTTGGAAAAGATCAAGTCACGACGCATTGATAAAGAAAAAATGAAGAAACTATATGGACTTATCGGACTTAGCTGTATTGCTCTGACTTCTCAGGCTCAGAGCGTAAGTTACAGCCATGATGCATCAAAGATGAACCAGGTTACAGTAATGGAGATTGGTTCTGGCACACTGACACCAGACTATTACTATTGGCTCCTTCATAATAGCTATGAGAAAACGGCCAATGAAAAGAACAAACTAGGATATAGAACGCTCTCTGGTTTGAATGCTTACAACCAAGTAGAGATGGCAGAATCTCTTGACTCAGCAATGGTAAAACGAGCCAAGGTGGAAGCATTGAATATAGCCGACCGTCAAGGAGTGGCAAAGCCGCCCACTGGAATCAATGTACACAATAGTTTGGCTTGACGCGATGCATTACAAGGTGAAGGATGGTGGTCGTACAGAAAGTGAGGGCGCCAACTTCTGGTTGAGCGTGCTGACTGACCTGAAAGTACGTGGCATGAAAGATGTTCTAATCGCTTGCATAGACAATCTCACGGGCTTTGCGGAAGCAATCAGTACTATTTTTCCTGAGGTAATCATCTCGAATTGCATCATACATCAGATTAGAAATTCTTTGAAATACATATCTTCAAAAGATCAAAAAGAGTTTATGTCAGACTTGAAGTGACCAAAACCAAAGGTGTCTTTCCCAATGACATGGCATTGATGAAATTAATCTACTTGGCTGTAATGAACATCTCCAAAAAATGGACGCATCCGCTCCAGTATTGGGCGTTAACTGCCGGACAGCTACGAATCAAATTTGGAGAGAGAATGCCTCTGTCGATATAACTCATTTCCTCTTTTTGACTTTTCAAACGCAAAGAAAAGGTAGTTCCCGGATGTGAGCAAGAGTATATAAATGGCTCATTCTTCGCCGCCCTTGCACACATCCGAAAACTATCTTAAGAAGCATTTGGAAATCCAAAAAGAAAAAAATTATATTTGTTGAGATTTTAATAAATCAGAATCATCCTCCTCAATATAATTCTCCACTATTACATTATCTTCATCTACCTTATCAAATTGCGCTCTTAACACATCTTGTTCAACCGCTTCTTCTACATTATTATACTTTGTTTCAAGTGCTGCGTATGCATCTTCTTGCTCACTAATAGAAACTTGATTAGCAATAGTTTCGTGCATTACTATTTCATCATCCATAATTAAATTTTGTTTTTCCATTTTTATATCTCCTATTTTATTAATATGATTGAATATCTAAAAATTAAGTCTTTACTTCTCACGAAAGGATTGATATTATTTCCCAAATATGTTTCTTATAGAATTGGTCATAACCTATTTTTTTAAGTGTTATAGATTTACTCTTTTCAAGTTCTTCTACCGTATATTTGCCCAAAATCGAACTACGCAGAAATATATTTTCCCCATTTAACGCATGTATGATAACATAATTCTTCTTCTTATAAAAGAATCTTCCTGTATAAATTGTTCCGAATGGTATATCTTTATCTTCAATTTTTATTTGTTGCTTTTCTCCTCTCACAGGAACAGCACTTAGGTATAGCAATGACCTTTCGACATTAACAAATGAAAAATATAATTCTTTCATATTTTGAGGCTGCAATCCCAAATTTCGGGCTTTATTTTGTTGACGAAGATTCATAAAAGCTTCCCGTTTACCAAGTTTGAAGATTAACATCTGTCTTTCATTTCTGGATATATATTCAACTTTCACAGGACAATCTGCACCTATCTTTTCATCTACAATAGAAAAAGAAACATCATTAATTCCAACAAGTCCATCTTTATAGGAACCTATTTCATCATACTTACTGGGAACAACTATCGAGCCATCTTCACGTTCAATCCCCCATTTATCCATTTGGAGAAATTTCTCCATTCCATTATCCAATCTTCTACTCTTCTTCTTCAAGATTTTACAATTACTATCTATAAAACCATTACAACCGTCACATTTTACATTTGCGATATTCTCAGCGTTTAACTCACCGATATAATCATAATTACTTAAAACCTCATTCCCTTGAAAATCCACGATGCAATATAATCCATTGCGCATAGCTATAATTTTGTCTGAAGACCACATCTCCAGTTGGGAATAACAAGTTGACGTTAAAGGAATGCCTTTTCTATTCATAATTCCCCAAAGTAACGCACCATCTACCTCCTTTACATATTTGGCACCTATAGGATTGAATTCTTCTATCAGCCTTATTCCAGTATTAAGAAGAGTATAGTTATTCTTGTCGAACAAATCATATAATCCATCCTTCTTTCCTTCATACCACCATCCTCTACGAGAACGAATCGATTCATATTCAAAAGCTATTCTTATTTCTCCATCGAATGTAATCAACCCACATTTTTCATCTTTTTTTCCAATTACATACTTTTGAGTACTTTTCATTATGGCATCTAATTCAAATGCTTCTTGTAAGCGTTCCAACTTATCTTCTGTTTTCAAATCTTCTTGCTCTTGTCGCCATAATTCATCCAGTTCTTCAAGGATTCTTTTATTCTCTCTTTCAATATTTAAAGTTTCCAATTTAAATTCAGGATGTGCTTCAAAATATCTCTGTTCCGCATCAAAATAATACGGTTTGTATGTGCTATCATATTGTAAATCAGAGAGACAGACAAACATTCCACCCAAACCATTTGAAGAATTCTTATTCAGGTACTCCCAACCCCCATCTGCCTTTAACCAATTGCACTTTAAAATGAGTTCACCTCTCTCCTCACTTTTCTTTTGAGCTTCTCTATCAAAAATGAAAACATTCATTTTATTATTATAATAAATATCTTTTATCATCATATTATCCAGATTGACGTGTTCATCTTGTTCATCAAAATTAGAAACCCAAATGATGAATTTCTCATTAAGCCGATAGAACAAATCTCTTTCTGCAATTACACTGACAAAGGTTGTGCTTAATTGCAATTCAAATACAATTTCTTGTCCCCTAAAACTGGCTAAAATATCAGGACGTTTCCAATTTAGTATAGGGTGATTTCCTATAACAGTATTTTCTACTTTTACGTCCGAAACGCCAGGAGTTATTTCCAAGAGTTCAGCAATTTTAGTTTTCAATTTTTTGTGACGCTCCCCTTCATTACATCGAGCATATTTTTCTCTATTAATATCCCATCTTGCTCTTCCTGTCGTTGTTTTATAATCACATTCATCACTATCTCTTAAATGTGAAAAAAATCTAGCTTTACCACGTTCTGTCTTCCGACCTGATATTTTAACTGCCTGATGACAATATTTGCATACAAATTTAGGCTTTCTCAAGTATATTGATTTTTGCACTTCAGTTCTAACTTTAAAAATCGCGTTCTCCGGTTGAGCAAAAAAATCTCTTGCACTTATTTCTAAACTAGTGTCAGTATCAATAACAGTATCTATGGCACGTTTAGTTTTATCAACATAACCTGAATCTGTATTTTTTATTGGTCCTATTGTTATCATAGAACCTTCACCTACTATTATTTTCTGTTCTCCGCTATCTGTTTCATTGGGACCACTTGCAGTTTCAGGAACAACTTCCTCATTGTCTTCTTCTATCGTAGACACTAACTTCCCCAATCTATAAATCTCATTTTGCAATTCGACTTTCTCTTTATTCAAAATGTCAATTGTTGTATCTTTAGTACAATTTTTAGCCTTATAATCCTTATACTCTTTATCTATACTGTAATATTGCTCTTTGAGATTTTGATATTGCATTTTCAAGCTGTCTATTTGGTCTTGTATCTGTCCATCAGATATCTTTTCATTATCTTCATCTACAGATTCTAACACTTGAGTATTTGCTTGCAGTTCTTTAATAGTATTATCTTTTTTCCCAATTTCTATTATGTGGTTTTGGCTCTGTAACTCCAAAGAGTTAACTTTTTCTATTGTTAATGTCAATTCCAATTCTAATGAACTAACTCTTTCTTGTAACTGTTGAGATTCATTTATATTACTATTCAACTCATCCAGCAAACGTTTTTTTTTCGTTTTGTAATACAGCATTTCTTTTTTATTAGGATGTTTTCTTTGTTTTCCGACGCTGCATTTTTCTCCAATAATTGTTTCGTTTTATCTGACAATACTTTGTTTTGTAACTGAATGTCATTGATATCAATCTTAAAAACTTTCTTTAGAATCTCCATTACAATATTCTTCATATAGTCTGTCATAATCACCCACCTTTTAAATTATAACATTTCAATAATATATCTATTGTTTATAAGACTGATTTAAATAAAAGAATAAAGTACTATACATACCCCTTTCACAATATCAAACTCTCCACTAAATTTGTATCAATGTAACATTCCGGTGTATCGACTATATTCTTTTTGGCCAAGGCTAATGCACTTGAAAAGAGAAGGCTTATTTTTTCTGTTGTAGGGGAATAGTGCAAATTCTTTCTTCTTTAGATACTTTAAAAAAGGCAAACAGAAGAGAGACAAAGCTTCCAGTAGATTGCTTTTGCCTACATTGGGTTTACCTATCAGCAAGTTAATGCGTTTGCAGTTTGTGAGTGTTACATCCTTCGCTGACTTGAAATTTTCAATATGTATGTTTTGAATAATGGATGTCATCTTTTGCTGATCTTTTTTTATGGTAAACTCCTTTTCAAAACAAAGGAACATCTTTTTCCTTTCTTTTGCAACTTTATTTAGAATTATTCGTAGGCATTTATTGTGTGATTATTCTGTAAACAAAGAAAAGAGAGAATAAAGTAAGCTGCAAAATCACAAAACGTACTGTTTCAGCATATCCATCAAAAAACCGATGAGTGGCACTCTGTTAATATGTCTTTGATTCGATTCTCAAATTTGTCTAACGTAAATTCCTTTAAGAATTTTTCTTTTCCGGCTTTTCCCATGGCTGCGCATTGTTCAGGATGCTCCATTAGATACTCTATCTTCTCGGCAACTGCTTTCGGGGAGTGTTTGTCTACTATATATCCGGTTTTGCCGTTCTCTATAATGGCAGGTATGCCTCCTTCAGAAGTGCTGATACAAGGAATCCCTTTCTCCATGGCTTCCAGTAAAACTAAAGGGAAACACTCGTTGCTATAATGAGTAGGAAATACAAACACATTGGCCTTTTGTAGGAATGAATCTTTCTCATCACCATATTTTGCTCCATGGGCAAATACGTCTTCTTTAAGTCTTTTTTTATGAACTTCAGTCGTAAATTGTTCTTCTGTGATGTCACTCCACTTGCCAACAAAATGGTACTTCACAGACTTTCCACTTTCCTTTAATATCACATACGACTGTACTAAATCCCACACCCCTTTGGCTTTCATCATGTTTGATAGATACAAAACATTAAATTCTTTTTTCGGGACTGTAGGTAAATCTTCATGGATTGGTATTCCGTTAGGGCAGATATATACATCTTTATAATTCACGTATTTCTTGACATCTTGGTAGAGATTCTCTGCCAGTAGAATTACCTTTAAGTTTTTGAAGAATCTCCTGTAGAGTAAATTGTCAAGAAACTTGTCTTGTCTTGTCTTGTTGCTACCCCTTTGTTATGATAATGAACCATAACCTTTTGTTTCATCATCTTTAGTAGCATTACTACGAAAAAGTCTTTGTAAAAAGCACCGCCTTTTGCATTGGGAGTAACATAGCAAAGCTGTGGTTTGATAGATTTTACTTGTTTCCTAATCTGCATTAGCAGTTTATAGAAATCCTTCAGCTTTTTTATTCCACCTTTGCCTATGTCGTTCAGATCTTTCGCTAAGGCAAGGTTCAGATAATGGCATTCAAAGGCATTATTTATGACTTGACTGTCATGTATGTATTTACCTACCATGGCTGCACCATGCACGGGCGGAGGCATGTGCATGATAAATAATATTTTTTGTTTCATTTAATGTATGAGATACATTAGTCTGCTCCATAGTCTTATTATAATAGTGTGATAAGACATAGCAGAACGATGTAATTTATTGTTTAGTGATATTTCAGAGGGAAGTTTGGATACTTTGTTTCCGTTTTCATCAAATATGTATTTGAATCGGCTCCACTTTTTACAATTTGTTCCTTCACCATCAAAACCGTCATTCTTTACTTTACTAATAATTGGGAAAAGAGACAGTTTGTCTTGAAGAAATTGAGAAAAACCAAAACGAATAGCCCAAGAATCTCCCCAACCTTCTTTTACGGAACGTAGCATCTGAAAGCAATCCGATCCTCCCCATTGATTGAAGGCATGTCCCATTTTAGCATATTTGTCCCAATCTTTTAACTCCCAATCTACGCTATTCCATCGATCAGCCACGTAGCCCAGCCCCATGAGCTGCTACGGGTGCAAAAATATGCATCATACACATAATTCTTAGGAACTTTTATTTTATTGGTATATCCACAAATTGAGAACACTTTTTGCTCTTTTTCATATAAACTTAATCCTTGATTCATAAAGGAAAGAAAGTTTTGTGCAAAAACTAAATCATCTTCCAATACAATGGCTTTACCATACTGGTTAATAACTTTTGCTACTCCTTCAATGATGGACTTTCCTAATCCTTTATTTCCTTCAGAAAAAGTGTGTGTCACTTTTTTGAAACCGACTATTGATTTTACATAAGTCTGCACAGCTTCTACCTTAGCGAACTCTCCTTCTTTCTGATTTCGCGCTCCATCCACAAAGATAAAAAGTTCCGATTTCTGTGCTTCTTCGTTTTGCAGAAGCGAATAAACTGTGTTTTTTAGCGCATCTGGACGGTTAAATGCAAAAATGATGATAGGTGCTAATTCCATTAATTATTAAGATAATATTGAGTATTTTCATTATAGAAAATAATGTTGTAGCAGTAGGGGCCCTGCCACAACATTATCGGATAAATCATTTACTACTACTGTTCCAAATCTAACTATAACATTGCATCATTTGTAATACAAAATAAGTATGAAAAAAAACACCAACTCGTTTTGTATTAATTCGTTTGTTATTTAATCGTTGCTTTTATAGTTTTTTTCCCTGCCTGATTAGTAGCATCTTTTTCGAACCAAGTAGAGTATTTTCCAGCCGGAAGATCAGAAAGAACAAAAGCATTACATTTTCTACCAGCAATTACTTTGTCTGTAGCAGCAGTGTTTACAGCCGTTGCAATCATACCAACCAGAGATCCGAATCCACCGCCACCACCGCTAATGCTTGTATCAACTTTAATCTGGCCTTCTCTTGTATATAAAGTCTGACCTGTTTTGGTAGAGCGAAGTATGTATTCTACATTTACGGTTAATTTGCCACCTACATTGTTTCGTCTCCAATCTTTGATGATGGTAAACATGGCAGCGTCTGCACCCAAAATGTTTTGGAAAATACTAATGTCTCCTTCTATAAATTGCTCTGCATCATAGGCACTTTCCTGTTGAAACATTTCCATGGTTAAATAGGGAGAAAATACATAATAACCTTTCTCACACAGAGGCATATACAGAGTGGTGTAGAAATAATCCTTTGCTTCTGCATGTGTCGTTTGATTGATTGGCGGCATGATGGCAATTGTAAGTGGTTTCTCCTCATACATAGCTGGATATTGTTTGCCCATGGTCATTGGAGTGCTACAGGAAGAAAACATTGCGACCACAACTAATGCGAATAATATATATTTTTTCATTTTTCTAACTGTTTAATGATACGTGATATGTATTTTTCTGATTCAGGATAAAGAGCTATCTCTTTTTTCATAAAATCCAATCCTTCTGCTTGCTTACCGGATTTACACAATTGATAGCCATATTCAGCATAGAGTCCTGGAGGAATAGTGCCTCGTGTACCTTTTTGCTTTTCAATCACCTTTTTGTACTGTTCCAGCATTTTGACTTGAAGTTCTTCCGTCGTTTTTTTACTGTACTGATAGGTTGCATCTTCATAATCATGCCATGAATACAAAGATTGAGTGGTATTGCAGGATGACAAGGCCAATGCTGCAACGATTGCAAAAAATAACTTTTTCATTAGGGTAGTATTATTTGTTTGACTTCTTGGGTAGAGACAAATATCTTTTTTTCATAGAGTTGTTTTCCATCGCAACTTACTGTCAAGGTTCGGGATCCTGGTGCGATACCGTATTGTGTTCCTCGGCGGTTGGACTTTTTAGCTTTGACAACTCGTGCGATAAAAGGTTGACCTTCATCAATCGTTACTTGTACATTTTTTCCGGCGTATTGACTGGAACTGATAAACAGTAAATATGCCATGTCTTCTTTTCCTGACTCTTGTGCAACAGGAAAGTTTGCCTTGCAGCTCAATAGTATTAAAGGCAATGTTAATAAATAGAGTAACTTTTTCATTTTACATCTTCAATTATATAGTTTTCCATATTTGATGAATTGATACTTTCAGAAGTGGTTACTTCTACAAATGAGTATTCTGTCTCAGGTGTATCGCCACCAGTTGAAATCACTTTGGCTTGTCCTACACTTTTTCCAGGAAGAGTAATCATAATACCTGTCTGAGGATTTTTCACTTTCTTTCCTTTAGTCATAACAGAGAATGTTATTCCTTCTTTGATTCCCTGACTTTTGCCACCGGCAATTAGAACGGCATCGGAATCATATGAAAGGAAGAAAGTTTTCCATGGACTGTTAGTGCATTTATTTATGATATTTTCTACCAACTGTCCGATTGCCTCAGAAATTGCTTTATCACTCAATGTAGCATCATAACTGGCTTGACCACCTACGCCCATTGTGGTTTTGGTAGTTAGTTCTGCTGAACCTTTCGCTTCATCAGAATAGATTATCAATCCAGTTGATACATCTATTAACCGAATAGCAACAGCTGCTTCAACAGACTGAGTTTTTTGTGATGAAAATACACCATTTTTACCAGTATTTTTACGCCCAAATTCGGTAATAGATCCGATAATCATGTAATCAGCTCCAATAGCTGCAGAACCTTTTTCTCCTTTTTGACACTCTTCTAATAAGGCAGCAAGATCACTTCTCTCTAGTAATAGGAACTTACCAGAAGAAGCAAGCTTAGCAGAAAGAATATCCAGAGCTTGTTTCCCCATTGGGTCATTCTCTTTGTCGTAGAAAATGCCTTTGGCATACTGAGTTTCATTGGAAAAACGGCCAATTGCCACTTTTCTCTTCAATACCATACCTTCATCTTGAATCTGCATGGAAGGCGTTTCTACAATTTTAGTCTTACGTTGTGCCATAGTTGGAACAGATAAGGCAATAATCATAGCAAAAACAAATAACTTTTTCATGTTCTTATGATTTTAAAAATTAAAATTCATAGCCAACTCTCAAGCTTACGCATTCTGCATTTTGCACACGAGAATTACGTGTATAACTCATGTCATGTGAACTGCTAAACTTGTTAAATGTTTCGAATTCAAGTTTCTCGCTCGCATAGCCAATAGAGATATTTACAGCTTGTTTTTCATTCGTTGAAATTCTGCAACCGACCGATATATTTAGATACATACCACCATTGTTTGTTACAAACGTTCCGGCTTTTGCATCTATAAATGGAGCGATTTTTGTTTTCATAAGATTTATCCTTGCATTAGCAAATACAGGTATGTCCACTTTACTTTCTCTCACATCCAAAGGAATATCCATATCCTTTGTTTTATATTCAGGAATAAAATGAAAGCCAGTACCTGCACCGAGGAAAATAAAAGGGTTAAACTGATAGCCGTGAGCAGTACTTATCACAAAACGGCCAAGTTCAAAATCTCCGATACCAATGTCATAACCGGCATCAACAAAACCACGATAACAGTTTTTTGACGTGTTTTGCGCATTAGCAATTACAAAAGTTGAGCAAATCAACATAGCTGACAAAATAATTTTCTTCATATATGATATTGTTTTAAAATGATATTTACCCATTGGTAAAAATGACAAAATATACATTTGATGAATAATAAATTACCCGTTGGCGGAATTAAAAAGATAATATATTGATGTTTAAAAAGTTGTGCATATTATTGATTTATAGTATATTAGAGATGGTCAAACCTTTAATATATCATCAATATATGCACAACTTATATACAATATTCAGTAAAATTCTTAAGATTTGCAAGCAATTTGGCGATAACCTCATCAA
>NZ_BAJR01000048.1 GCF_000613805.1 Phocaeicola paurosaccharolyticus JCM 15092
GATCATACCCAAAGCAATCATCATGTAGTCTCTCAACTCTCGAGCAACCCGCTGCTTATGCGTGGTTATAAATTCGGAACTCATATACTATATTTTAGTCTTTAAATGGTGAACAAAAGTAATAAAAGTATCTTGCATTTTGCGTTAAGAAAATCTTTTTCCAATGTATGCAAACTAAGATTATCAGTGTAAAATTGTGGAATCAAAAGCAGGCCCGGAAATACAATAAGCAAGAAGAGGCAAGATATATTACAGATATAATTAATTAATCACACATAAGTAACAAATTGCAATTTAATCAAATAATTATTCATCAAATTGCAATAGCTAACAAATCTTAAATTATTTGCAACTATTTTCAATATATTCCGAACTAAAATAAATATATTTGCATGTAATTAAAACAAATAGTTATCGTTATTGATAATTTTCAATCAAATTGATTAATTTATATAATTACTTAATAATTTATCTAAAAGCATTAAATACAGACTAACAAATAATGGTAAGTGAAAAATAGATCATAGAATGTTTTATTACTTAAGAAAACTATGTTCATTGCATTACTATATGCGTTAGAACAAAATTAAATAATAAAATAATTTGAGTATTAGCGACTTTAACTGTTATCTTGGTAATAGATTTTAATCACATAATGCTACAGAAAGAGAAGAAACGATTAACGAAATAACGCATATTATAGAAAAAAAAGTACTATTCTACATTCTTTTCTGTATAAAAACTGCTTTTAGCTATTTCGTAAATAATATAAAAAAAAGTAAATTTGCAGCTAATTAGACGAAAAGAGAATCAGACTCCTAACTTTTAGGAAAGAGAAACTTGGAATTAGTCAAATTGCTTAAGAGAAAATCAGTAATGATGAATATTTAGGAGATAATCTCAAAATATATAGCATTTGCAAAGGATTTCACACTTTCAACGTAACTGCAAAAATATCTTTTGATGTGAGTGACCTAATACTTGAAGTTAATAGGACATATATCAGCATATCAATGCTGTAAAGTGTTTTTATTGAGATATGGAATTATGAGTGGAAAAAACTTAAGCAACAATTATAACAATGGCACTAGTAAACGAACATTTCCTGAAATTGCCTGAAAGTTATCTTTTTTCCGACATCGCCAAAAAGATTAACACTTTCAAAGTAACTCACCCTAAAGCAGATATAATTAGGTTGGATATTGGAGATGTGACACTGCCACTCCCCCAAGCATCCATTGAGGCTATGCACAAAGCTGTTGATGAGATGGCACATAAAGAGACTTTTCATGGATACAGTCCCGAACATGGCTACAACTTCCTTATAGATGCAATCATTAAAAATGATTATCTGGCACGTGGAGTTCAGGTGGAAAACAGTGAGGTTTTTATTAACGATGGAGCAAAGAGTGATACTGGGAACTTTGGCGATATTCTACGTCATGATAACAGCATAGGTGTTACCGACCCGATTTATCCCGTCTATATTGACTCGAATGTGATGAGCGGAAGAGCCGGACTATTCGAGAATGACAGATGGAGCAACGTTGTCTACATGCCATGTAATATAGAGAACGGATTCATCCCTTCTATCCCGGATAAACGAGTTGACATAATCTATCTCTGCTACCCCAATAACCCTACAGGTACTGTTTTAAGTAAGAGTGAACTGAAGAAATGGGTCCACTACGCTATCAAAAATGATACTTTGATACTTTTCGATGCCGCTTACGAAGCCTACATAAAAGATGATAATATTCCTCACTCAATATATGAGATTAAAGGTGCCAAGAAAGTTGCGATAGAGTTCCGATCATTTTCAAAGACAGCAGGATTCACAGGAGTAAGATGCGGCTATACTGTAGTACCAAAAGAGGTTACAGCTGCTACACTTAATGGAGAGAGGAGGAATCTCAACAAATTATGGAGCCGATTACAGTGCATAAGGTTCAATGGCACATCATATATTACGCAAAGAGGAGCGGAAGCGATATACTCTCATGCAGGCAAAATGGAGGTAAAAAGCAATATAGACTACTACATGACTAATGCCACTATTATGCGAAAGGGTCTGGAGAAGTGTGGATTTAAGGTATTTGGAGGTGAAAATGCTCCTTACTTATGGCTCAAGACTCCTAACGGTAAAAGTTCATGGGACTTCTTTAATCAGATGCTTTACGAAGTAAATGTTGTGGGAACGCCTGGAATTGGATTCGGACCAAGTGGAGAAGGATTTATAAGACTGACCGCTTTTGGAGAACGAGAGAGATGTGAGGAGGCTATCAGAAGATTAGAAAAATCGGATATTATAGAATAACGAAAATAGATATTAATTAGTAAAAGAATAAAAGATGAAAAGATTTTTCAAGAACGCAATTTATGTAACAACATCACTAGTATTAATCACACCGTCTCAGTTGAATGCTCAAGATAAAGTTGAAGCTTCAGTCGGTGCAGACATAGTAAGTAGCTACATATGGCGTGGAGAAAACCTTGGAGGTATGAGCGTACAACCATCACTTTCATTGGAATATAAAGGTCTATCACTCGAGGCTTGGGGATCTGCAGGTCTACAGAAAGATGATGAAAAGGAACTTGACCTTACACTTGCTTATTCAAAAGACGGATTCACTATCGGTGTAACCGACTACTTCTTCACAGGTGGTCCTGGATATCTGCATTATGGTGCAAATAATACAGCACATACATTTGAAGCACAAGTCGGCTATGACTTCGGCCATTTGGCGCTCAACTGGTATACAAACTTTGCAGGCTACGACGGAGTTAATAAAAATGGAAACAGAGCATATTCATCATATATTTCACTTGCAGTGCCATTCTCTCTTGGAGGACTTGACTGGAATGCAGAGATTGGCGCTACACCATGGACAACTGATTTCTATAATGAAGGATCAAATGGATTCACCATTTGCGATATAAGCCTAGGCGCATCTAAAGATATTAAGATAACAGATAGTTTCACAGTACCTACTTTTGCAAAGGTAACAGTAAACCCAAAAACAGAAGCTTCATACTTTGTATTTGGAGTAAGTTTCTGACATAGGTTGCCATTTATGCGTGACGAAAAGATTTATTATCACAAAAATATTCATGTTTTTGACTATTATAATACATCTGTCAACACCTTTAGGTATCTTTGCAACTGCATAAGGTAAAATTAGGAAATTCTGTAACAAAGAGAAAACTATACAGATACACATCCTGGCCGGGTTTGATCGCCTTGCCAGGAACATTAGAAATTACTTATTAATTAACAACTGAACAAATTTAGGTATCATGTCAAAATTAAGATTCAGAGTAGTAGAATCGGCTTTTAAGAAAAAAGCAACTGCAGTAGAAGTGCCTGCGGAAAGACCTAGCGAATATTTCGCAAAATATGTGTTCAATCGCGAGAAGATGTTCAAATATCTTCCAAGCGCAGTCTTCGCAAAATTAGTTGACTCTATGGACAATGGAGCTCCACTTGACCGTTCTATAGCAGACCAAGTTGCTACCGGAATGAAGAAGTGGGCTACTGAGCTTGGAGTAACACACTACACTCACTGGTTCCAACCTCTTACAGAAGGTACAGCAGAAAAACATGATGCTTTTGTTGAACACGACGGAAAGGGAGGTATGATTGAGGAGTTCGCAGGAAAACTTCTTGTACAGCAAGAACCTGATGCTTCAAGTTTCCCTAACGGTGGTATACGTAACACCTTTGAGGCGCGCGGATACAGCGCTTGGGATCCTTCATCACCAGTTTTCATAGTCGATGATACCTTATGCATTCCAACAGTATTCATTGCATATACCGGTGAGTCACTAGACTATAAGGCTCCTCTATTGAAGTCTCTTTCGGCCGTAAATAAAGCTGCTTTGGATGTTTGCCACTATTTCAACCCAGAGGTAAAGAAAATAATTACTTATCTTGGATGGGAACAAGAGTACTTCCTTGTTGACGAAGGTCTTTATGCAGCACGACCAGATCTACTGCTGACAGGACGCACACTTATGGGACATGAAGCTTCTAAGAACCAACAATTGGAAGACCACTATTTCGGCGCTATCCCTTCAAGGGTGGCTGAGTTCATGAAAGATATTGAGATCCAGTCTTTGGAACTTGGTATCCCATTGAAAACACGCCATAATGAGGTTGCACCAAATCAGTTCGAATTCGCTCCTATCTACGAAGAGTGTAATTTGGCGGTAGACCACAACATGCTTTTGATGTCACTGATGAAAAGAGTTGCAAGAGTACATGGATTCCGCGTTCTTCTTCACGAAAAACCATTCAAAGGGGTTAACGGTTCCGGCAAGCATAACAACTGGTCACTAGGAACAGACACAGGATTGTTGCTGATGGCTCCAGGTAAGACTCCAGAGGACAATCTGCGATTCATCACATTCATTGTAAACACACTTATGGCTGTTTACAGACATAATGGATTGCTGAAAGCATCTATCATGAGTGCAACAAATGCTCATCGTCTTGGAGCAAACGAGGCTCCTCCTGCTATCATATCTTCATTCCTAGGTAAGCAACTTACTCAGGTTCTTGACCATATGGAAGAGAGCGAAAGCAATGATCTTGTATCTTTGAGAGGAAAGACAGGACTGAAACTTGATATTCCACAGATACCTGAACTTCTTATAGATAATACAGACAGAAACCGCACATCACCGTTTGCATTTACAGGAAATCGTTTTGAGTTCCGTGCTGCGGGTTCTCAGGCAAACAGTTCAAGTGCTATGATAGCACTAAATAGTGCTATGGCAGAACAGCTTACCATATTCAAAAAAGATGTAGATACATTGATAGCTAAAGGTGAACCAAAGATATCTGCAATCATTGAGATAATTCGCAAATATATCAAAGAGTGTAAACCTATCAGATTCGATGGTAACGGATATAGTGAAGAGTGGAAAGCCGAAGCAAAGAAAAGAGGTCTGGATTGCGAGACAAGTTGTCCTATAGTATTTGATAACTACCTCAAACCTGAAACTATTGCCATGTTCGAGTCTACTGGTGTAATGAACAGAAAAGAGCTGAAAGCGCGTAATGAGGTTAAATGGGATATGTACACCAAAAAGATCCAGATTGAGGCGAGAGTTTTAGGAGATTTGGCTATGAACCACATTATACCTGTAGCTACAGAGTATCAGAGCAAGCTAATAGACAATGTATATAAGATGAAGAGCCTCTTCCCTACCGATAAGGCTGAGAAACTTTCTTGTGAGAACATAAAACTTATTGAAGAGATTGCAGAACGCACAATATTCATCACAGAGCATGTGAACAAGATGGTTGAAATGCGTAAAGTGGTTAACAAGATAGAGTGTGAACGCGAAAAAGCTATCGCTTATCACGATAAGATTGCACCTATGTTGGAAGAGATACGCTATCACATTGATAAACTTGAATTGATTGTTGACAATCAGATGTGGCCATTACCTAAATATCGCGAATTACTATTTATAAGATAGTTATAAAATAAATAGACCTTTGTAGGTCTATTTAAATTCTAAGGAGAGATTTCATTCGAAGTCTCTTCTTTTTTATTTGTATTGGTGTTATAATTTTTATATTTGTAATTACAATAATATAAAGAGTATAACACTAATCCTTTGTTAACTAACTTGCCTATATTAAATACATAATAGAAAAAGCGGCTAAGGAATAACTCCTTCAACCGCTTTTTTAATATCTATATCAGAAAAATATTACCATGAATTATTTATCAGCCTTTACCTCAGCTTTTGATTTAGGTTTCTTTACTGTAGCATTCTTAGCAGAAGAACTTTTTGCTGCCTCGGCTTTAACTTCTGTACAGCCATTACTACAATCCTCATTGTCTTTTCTGAGTTTCTCCTGAAGTCTTTCCACCTCTTTATTCAATGCCAAAAGTTCTTCACCCTGGTTTCTGATTGTTGTAAGAAGAGAGTTCAACTCTTCATTCTCCATATCTACAGGGAAGAGAGAATTAACACGACGGATAAAGTCACCAAGGATATTCATATAGTTTGTGAAAGCATCGTATGCAGAATCATATATTCCTCTATCAATAGCGATTCCCGTATTCTTTGTTGTCATGAAACGGAAATTGTTACTTGCCTGAAGATAATCCCAGTCCTGTTTAATCTTCTTATCGTTGCATAGCAATACTCTTTCGGAAACACTATATAGTTTGCTGAAGGCTTCACGCTGCAATATGTTACCCAACCATGGAGAGATATCTCTCTCCTCGTCGGTCCAAGACATTGGATAGTGAACTTCAATATGATCAACAGATTTTAATTTCATTATTGCATCCGAAGGTGTTGAGAATGTGATACCTCTTGCCTTAGCACATGCAGGAAGGGCTTTCAGGAACTCCAATATATTAGATGAAAGAGACTGAGACATACCTATTGCTGAGAGCTCCATAAATATATTAATAACCTGCTCCTGATCTGGCATGTCAGCTACCCAACCGATATATGTATCAGCAAACAGAGGATATTCATTCCACTCTGAATTTGAGAATCTCAGGCTGATATCATCAGAAAGTTTGTAATCACGAAGTAAAACCTTTAAAGATGGATTAGCTATACAATGATATAAGTAATGAGGACTCTTCCATCCTAAAACATGTTTTGCTCCTTCAGCAAGCATTCCTTTGAAGCCCATATCGGCTACTATTGCACCAATCTCATCGTCGTAAATCAAGCTTGAATTTCTGAATACTGTAGGCTTCTTTCCAAAGATTTCCTTAATCTTTGTTCTCATTCTTTCCACCTCTTCTCTGAAGCACTCCTCATTTGCTAAAGACGAGAGGCCATGAGAATATGGTTCACAAAGGAACTCACAGCATCCGGTGTCATTAAGTTGATGAAGAAGTTCAATAACTTGAGGAGCATGAATTTCAAGCTGTTCAAGGGCTACGCCCGAAATAGACAAGGCAACTTTGAAAGCACCCTTGTTTGTCTTAGCCATATCGATAAGAGCATTCAATGCAGGAACGTACGATTTCTCTACTACCTCATTTATACCTTGCTCATTTGCATAGTCATCATAATAATAGTGATCTCTTCCAATCTCGAAGAAACGATATCTTTTCAGATGTATAATCTGATGTATTTCAAAATAGAGACATATTGTTTTCATATAGAGTTGTTTTTATTATTTTCTATAGTTTGCTAACACGTTATCATAGTGATTTCTCACCTTGACACCTACTTTATCCCAGGTTATGGCATCAACCTCTTTCTTTCCCTCTTCCTTAAGATAATTGTATAGTGAAGGATTTGAGCAGATAGAATAGATTGCATCTGCCATGGCATTAATATCCCAATAATCCGTCTTAATACATTTATCGAGAATCTCTGCACAACCAGACTGTTTAGAGATTATAGTAGGAACAGAGCACTGCATCGCTTCAAGTGGAGAGATACCGAACGGTTCGGATACTGAAGGCATGATATATACATCACTAGCCTTGAGCACTTCATAAACCTGATTTCCTTTCATGAAACCCGGGAAATGGAACCTGTCAGCGATGCCTCGTTCGGCAGCGAGACGTATCATGGCATTCATCATATCTCCACTACCTGCCATAACAAAACGTATGTTGCGGGTTCTTCTTAGAACCATTGCAGCTGCCTCTACAAAATATTCAGGACCCTTCTGCATTGTTATTCGTCCAAGGAAAGTAACAATTTTCTCGTTAGCACTCTTTTTTGGAACAATATCAAGTATCTCCTGAGCAAGAGGTGTAACTGCATTGTGTACGGTAAACACCTTATTAGGATTCTGATGATATTTATTTATAACAGTCTGCCTGGTCAACTCACTTACACACATTATGCAGTCGGCATAATCCATACCGTTCTTCTCAATACTATATACCGTAGGATTCACATTGCCTCTACTTCTGTCGAAGTCGGTTGCATGAACATGTATCACAAGAGGTTTCCCCGTTACCTGCTTAGCATGTATGCCGGCAGGATAAGTGAGCCAGTCGTGTGAGTGAATTATATCAAACTGTTGTTGACGAGCTACCACTCCTGCAACGATAGAGTAATTGTTTATCTCCTCGTGCAAGTTATCAGGATAGCGTCCTGAGAACTCCATACATCCCAAATCATTGAGATGCATATAGTTGAAATCGGCATATATATTATTTCTCAAGTCAAAATATAGCTGTGGATCCATGTACTTTCCTATCCTGTAGTTTACATAGTCCCAATCTACATCACGATATGCAATAGGAACGCTGTTCATTCCTATAATATTCAAGAAACTTCTGTCTTCATCACCCCATGGCTTAGGAATACAGAATGTTATCTCCATATCTTCCTGTTGTGCCATTCCTTTTGTTAGTCCGTAACTAGCTGTGCCCAGACCTCCGAGAATATGAGGAGGAAACTCCCATCCAAACATTAATACTTTCATCTTTATTCCTCCCTAAAATTAGAATTGTATCTGTTGAGTATATATAGTGTACGAAGGATCTCTGCCACATTCATTGCAAACGAGACAGCTCCTCTTCCTTTAAATGGAGGATTTCCATCGAAGAGCTCAGGTATTGAACCAATACAGTGTTGGGTCAGCTCATCTTCCAATCCAATCAGCTGTCTCTCTATAAAGCTTACTCCACTCATTTTATATATTCTGAGGTAAGCTTCAAAGTAGAAACCTTCAAGCCAAGGCCATGCTGTACCCTGATGATAAGCATAGTCGCGCTGTGACTGAGTACCCACATAATTTGGATTGTAACCACCACTCATTGGGCTTAATGAACGTATGCCTTTAGGAGTAAGCAACTCCTTGGTAACGATATCAAGAACCCTCTTTTTCTGTCGTGTATTCAAAGGAGAATAATCAAATGCTATTGAGAATATCATATTTGGACGTACACTCCAGTCCATCATATTGCCATCAACATAGTCAAGAAGATAACCATACTCATTAAGGAATGTGTCGACAAACGACTTGTTAAGCTTCTCAATGATGCCCTCAGCACCATTCAGTGACTCTATTTCACCTTGAGAATTAATAAGGTCTTTAGTAAAGCAGAGTGCATTATACCATAGAGTGTTTATCTCTACTATATATCCACTTCTTGGCACAACAGGATAACCATTTACAGTAGAGTTCATCCATGTAACTGCTTTATCGTGTCCGTCTACATAAATCAGACCGTTTTCATGAATTTCGATGAGAGGATGTTTTCCTGCGAGCATATACTCCATGATAGATTGTATCAAACCACCATATCTTGTTCTACACTCATCCTTCGATACCATCTTAGCATACTGCTGGATACACCATATTGCCCAGAGTAGTACATCCGGCTGTTCCATCTCATAAATCTTGATATCGTCATTCTTATTATCCATGAAATCAAGAATAGCCTTTCTAGCAGTCTCCATAACAGTCTCATACTTACTTCTCTCATCAATAGCAAGCATTAGCCCTGGAAGCGAGATAAACATGTCACGAGCTCTACACTTAAACCAAGGATAACCGGCAATCACATAATAGTTATCGCCCTGTTTATTGAGAAACTGATGAGCTGCATTTTTAAGAGTATGTTGGAAATTATCTCTAGGAGTTCTCTCCTCAAGCTCTTTCTGGAAAATGGAAGTTAGCGATGATGTCTTAATTTCTGAGATACCTCCTGAAAATATAACGCTCTCTCCCTTCTTCATCTCAAGTTCAAAATAACCTGGAACATATAGATCTTCATTGAAGTCGTAACCTCTCTCCTGCTCCTTAGGGTATTCTATTCCTCTATACCAATCAGGCTGGAATATAAACTCATTTTTCTTACTTAACTGCATAAAGAGTTCAGGATAATTAGGATACATACTGGTCTTGATACCATGATCAACAATCTGATAATCACGGCTTGCTGCACTATTCTCGTGTGTATACTGTTTAACACTTCTAAAAGCCAAGAAAGGACGAAGTCTCAAAGTAGTCTTTGAATGAGCCTCAACCAATGTATATCTAATCAGGATTCTATTTTCATGATGCACAAATAGCTTTTCTTTCTTCAACACCACTCCACCGACTCTATACCATGTCGTAGGAAACTTTTCACAGTCAAATTCACGTATGTATTTGTGTCCGCGAGGGCTATAGTTGTCCCCTCCATACTTATGAATTCCAAGGTTAAATTCAGCCCCATGTTGAATAACAGTTTCATCGAGCGAGGAGAGCAATACATGGTTTTCATCGTCAAGTTCCGGAATTGGAATAACTAGCAAACCATGATATTTCTTGTATTGCAATCAACGATTGTAGTACAGTGATAGGCTCCTGAACGATTGGTGCGAAGAACCTCTTTGGTAAGGGACTCTTCAAGGTTAGTCATTTGGGTCTTATCAAAACGTAAATAACTCATAGTTGATATTATTAAGGTTGTATATTTTTCTTATTATAACCCGTTGGCGGAATTAATTCACTAAAAAATGTCAGGAAATAAGTTGTGCATATCATTGATTATTAGTATTTTAATGGTGATCAAATTAATTT
>NZ_BAJR01000047.1 GCF_000613805.1 Phocaeicola paurosaccharolyticus JCM 15092
TATAAATAAGAAAATTCATTAACCCATATCTTAAAGTTACTGTATTGTACATAACACAGTCAAGTCTCATAAAAAGATAATCTTCTTATTTCCGTATTATAAATATATATTATTAGTAAAAGATAAGGTGTATCAATAACTCTATATTATTATGAATTATGATACACCTTGATTTTTTCAAAGAGAATAAACAAACTAACTTTGTCCACCTCCCAATGCTCTATATAGGTTGATAATACTCTGTATCTCTATAAATCTGTTAGCAGTCTGCGATAACTGAGCAGACAACAGACTCTGACGAGCTACCAACACCTCTAGATAATTTGTTGTACCATGTTCCATGAGCATAGTAGTACTATCAAGAGCCTTTTGCAGTGATGAAATCTGTTTTTCATACAATTCTCTCTTCTGATTGCTTGTCTGATATGCGGTCAATGCATTATTCACTTCACTTCCAGCTTTTAGCAATGTCTGTTGAAAAGATAGAGCTGCTTCTTCCTGTTTAGCTTTAGCAATCTTATATTGAGCTACCAGTTTGCCCTTTGCAAAAAGTGGCTGAGTCAATGAAGCTACTGCTGAAGCTAGAAACTTTGACGGATTAATGATCATACTTCCGGCTGAGTTAGTCCATCCTGCACTACCACTAAGTGTTATAGATGGATAGAAAGCCGAACGCGCCTGATTTGTTCCATAAAAAGCAGCCTCCAGAGAGCGTTCTGCTACACGTACATCAGGACGATTTGAAAGTATTTGTACAGGAATACCCACTGATAGATTATCTGTAAACTTCTGTCCGGCTAATCTTCCACGTTCATAATTTCTAGGAGTCTCAGCAAGTAACAAAGACATACTGTTCTCTACCTGGTTTATCTGCTCCTTAAGGTCAAGAACAGATGTCTGTACACTATAAAGTGTTGCCTCCATCTGTGCAACTCCAACTTCATTATACTGTCCGGCATTCATCAGTGCTTTTGCTGAAGCTACACTCTCCTGCCATGCCTTTTCTGTCTCTTGAGTTAATTCAAGCTGCTCATCAAGCATAAGCAAGGTATAGTATGTATTTGCAATAGACGAAATAAGTTGTGTACGTACTGCCTGTTGATAATCCTTATTCTGCGCATATACAGCTTTTGCCTGTTTTTTTGCATTACGTAAATTGCCAAAAATATCAATCTCCCAACTTGCTACAGCAGGTAGACTATAAGTCTGAGTTGCTTTTGAGTTATCAAAGCTTGATATAGTCCCTTGTGGAGAGAGTGCAAAAGATGGCAGATATGCCAACTTAGCCGACATAAGTGCAGCTTTAGCCTCATCAACACGTAGCTGAGCTGATAAATAATCTGTATTGTTCTTTAGACCTATTTCAATAGTCTGTTGCAATATGGTATCAGTAAAAAGCTCATGCCAGTCAAGTTTACCCAATCCCACACTATCTTCTATTACCACATTCTCACCATACAGGTTATCAGGAACTGTTGTCTGCTGGTTATATTTGGTATATACTCCGCAACTGCTAAGTAAAGCTGTTGCGGTTGTCAGTAATAATATTTTCTTCATATATTATCCTTTTTTCTACTCTTGATTAAAAGAACTTTGTTCTGCCAAACTCTTCTCATGTTCTAATTCTACTTGAACATCAGCGTCATGGTGCATAGGCTTACGTATCTTCTCCTGCAGATATTCAAATATTATATAGAATACCGGCACAATGAAAACCAATGCCAGTGTACCCACAAGCAATCCACCAACCACACCTGTACCAAGTGAACTGTTTCCGTTAGCACCGGCTCCAGTAGAGAACATCAGTGGTAGCATACCGAATATCATTGTCATTACAGTCATCATTATAGGACGAAGACGAACTTGGGCTGCAGTATATGCCGATTCAACAATTCCCATACCTTTTCGACGACGTTCAATAGCAAATTCTGTGATAAGGATAGCCGTCTTAGCCAACAGACCTATCAGCATGATAACACCCGTCTGCAGATATATATTATTCTCCAATCCAAAGAACTTAGCGAAGAGGAAAGACCCCATTAAGCCAAAAGGAACAGAGAGGATGACTGCAAATGGAACCAAGAAACTCTCATAGAGACATGCCAATATCAGATATATAAGTAGTATACATACAGAGTAAATAAATAGTGTCTTTGCACCTCCACTACTTGACTCTTCACGTGCCATACCACCATATTCATAACTATATCCTGTTGGAAGTGATTTTTTCGAAACCTCTTCGATAACCTTTTGAACTTCACCTGTAGAATATCCCTTTGCAGGGTTAACATTAGCAGTTATTGAGCTGTAAAGATTGAAACGGTCGGATGACTCTGCCCCTTGAACACGTTTTAATGTTACAAACTGACTAAGTGGTGCCATTTGATTTCCGTTGCGCACAAACATGTTATTGAGTGAATTCTCATCCAAACGATATTCAGGGGAAGCCTGCATCATAACACGATACACCTTGCCAAACTGATTATAATTACTAATATAAGCGCCACCACAATAATTGCCCAATACACTTACAACTTCCGCTGGAGAAATACCTGCCATCTTACATTTAGCAGCATCAACATCCACAGAAATCTGAGGGAAGTTCATTGCATAAGATGTATAGGCCATTGCTATTTCCGGACGTTGATTAAGAGCACCCAGGAACTGCATTGTATTAGTATAGAATGTTGTTTTATCACCACCGGAAAGGTCTTGTAAGTTAAGTTCTATTGAGTTACCCATACCATAGCCAGGGATCATACCAGGCTGAATACAGAAGACTTGTGCCTCCTTTATTGTACTGAATTGAGCATTTAGTTTTGCCACTACAGCATCTGCCGAACTCTCATCGCTTTTTCTCTCTTTCCAATCCTTAAGACGTACAATAACTGTTCCATAAGAGGTTCCTTGACCAGCCAATAGTCCATAACCGGAAACACGAGTATAATGTGCCACTTCAGGAGTATTTTTCAATATGGCCTCCATTTTATCCACCACAACATTTGTCTCCTTGAGTGTATTTCCAGGTGATGTGCTGACATTGATCATCAATACTCCCTGATCCTCTTGTGGAACAAGTCCTGTTTTTGTTGTAGACATAAGGAATGCCAATAACGCAATTGATGCTATTGTACCAGCCCACACCATCCAACGATGTTTAATAAAGAAGAGAACTCCTTTTTTATATTTATTGAAAACGGCATTGAATGAAGCATTATATGCTGCTCGTACTCGCCCGTTAATACTTTTAGCACTCTTTGTTCCATCGGATGGACGCATCAGCAGAGCACACAAAGCAGGACAAAGTGTCAATGAAGAGACTAAAGATAGACCTACAGCAGTAGCCATTGTCACACCAAACTGAGTATAAAATACGCCGGAAGTTCCACCCATAAATGTTACAGGTATAAACACCGCCATAAATACACAAGTACAAGAAACAATTGCCATTGTTACATCACCCATAGCATCTTTGGCTGCTAAATATGAAGATTTATATCCTGCATCGAACTTAGTCTGCACAGCCTCTACTACAACAATGGCATCATCGACCACCGTACCAATTGCCAATACCAGAGCGAATAGCGTAAGGATATTAATACTGAAACCGGCAATCATAAGACAGGCAAAAGTACCTACTAATGATACAATAATTGATATTGATGGAATTAATGTACTCTTAAAGTCCTGCAAGAAGAAATATACCACAAGAATTACCAGAAGTATAGCCTCAACCAAAGTCTCTACAACATTATCTATAGAAGCAAAAAGAAAGTCATTGGAACTCATCATATTAACAAATTCCACACCCTTAGGCAGATCTTTCTCCATCTCTTTCATCAGTTCAGACATAGATTTATTTACATCTGTCGCATTAGTTCCTGGAGTTTGGTTTGCAATAAACATTACTGCAGGTTTGCCATCCATACTACTGTTGAAACTATAAGACATAGTGCCTAACTTAACATCTGCAACATCTTTCAAGCGAAGAACTGAACCATCATCCTGAGCTCTGACCACTGTATTTTGGAACTCTTCAACACTCTTCAGTCGTCCACGATATTTCATAGTAAACTGGTATGTATTCTTAGAGTTCTCTCCAAGTGATCCTGTAGGGGCTTCAATGTTCTGTTCTCCCAACACTGCAGTAATATCGCTAGGAATCAGTCCATATTGTGCCATTCGCTCTGGTTTGAGCCAGATACGCATACTATATGTATCACCAAGCATCATTATATCTCCAACACCTTCAATACGCTTTATTCTTGGAATAATGTTTATATCCAGATAGTTAGCTAGGAATGTTTGATCATATTCTCCATTATTACAAGCCAAAGCATTTATCTGCAAGAAGCTGGTCTGACGTTTCTGTGTTGTCACTCCGACCTTAGTAACTTCGGCAGGTAACAATCCCTGCGCTTTAGAGACGCGGTTCTGAACATTTACAGCAGCCATATCAGGATCAGTGCCCTGCTTAAAATATATCTGTATAGTAGCACTTCCGGAATTTGTTGCAGTTGAAGTAATATACATCATATTCTCAACTCCATTTATACTCTCTTCCAGTGGCATGACAACGCTATTCATTACAGCATCAGCATCAGCACCTGTGTAATATGCAGATACAGAAACAGTAGGTGGTGCAATATCAGGATATTGCTCAACTGGTAATGTAAAGAGCGAAATCAATCCTACCGCCAAAGTTAATATGGAGATAGAGATTGCCATTACCGGTCTCTTTATAAATACATTTCCTTTCATATTTTAATCTTATATAATGATTAATGTATTACTCATTTTACTTTTGTTCCCTCACGTACTAATCCTGCACCCTGAGAGATAATCTCCTCACCAGGCTTAAGTCCGTCAAGAACAACTAATTCACGACCGTCGTTTATCTCAGCTACAGTAATAAGAGAAGAGACAGCTTTACCGTCAACTACTTTATATACAAGAGTCTTATCCTGCATCCTCACTGTTGCACTTTGAGGTATTATAATGCACTGTTTAAATGTGCTTGGAACAAGTACTGTACCCGAGACACCACTATGAAGTAAGCGAGAGTCATTAGGAAAAACAGCACGTGCAGTTACACTGCCGGTCTTAATGTCAACAACTCCGCTTATTGACTCAATCTTTCCTTTCTTGTCATAAATAGAGTTATCATTCAGACGAAGTTGAACCTCAGGCATATTTTTCAAAGCATCATCCATGCTTCCATATTCACGAGTAAGATTAAGTAACTGATTCTCTGTCATTGAGAAGTATACATACATATCAGAATTATCAGAAACAGTAGTAAGAGATTGAGCCATACTTGGACCAACCAAAGCTCCCGCACGGAAAGGCAGTGCTCCCACTACACCGTTACAAGGACTTTTCACCACTGTATATGATAAATTATTTTTTGCATTAAGCTCTTGTGCTTCTGCTTGAGATAATTGCGCTTTAGCCATGAGATAGCTATTTTTGGCAGTTAGTAAAGCGTGCTGAGAAATAACTTTCTTTGCAAAGAGTTCCTTGCTGCTGTTATAACTTAACTCAGAATTTGCAAGTGCTGCCTTTGCTGCCTCTACATTAGCAGAAGCAGTCTTCAATGCTGCTTTATATGGTACTTGGTCAATAATAAATAGTGATTTCCCTTTAGTTACCTTCTCTCCCTCCGAAACACAAAGCCTTTCAATTCTTCCGGATACTTGAGGATAAATATCTATATCCTGACGACCTCTTACTGTTGCTGAATAAGATGTTGACAAATCCTTATCACCCAATGCCACCTTCATTGTAGCATAGTTTGTACCTATTTCTGTTTTTGGAACTTCTTTACAAGAGATTAAACACAATGTAAAGCCTACAATGGTCATAAGCCGTACAAATTTTCCGTTTGTTGTTATCATAATCTGAATTGTTTTATAAAATTGAGCGCAAAAGTATATTATTGATAAACATAAGTATTAGCCAATATCACCCATTGTGTGTCCTATTTTCTACCAAAATCTGAATAGTATGAAAAATAAGATAAACAGAACAGTCAAAAGGACCTATAGAATGTCTTTATATTATCAGATTTTTCCAAATTTACGCAAAAATTTATGATAGAGAAAAATAAGACAATATATTATATACTAGTTAAAATAGAATATGTTTATGGAAAGTAATACGATAATGAATTTAAGGATAGAAGATTTCAAAAACAGTCCAGAACTTGCTGATTACATAGAGTATGTTGATAATCACTTTCTTTTAATAAACAATATGGAAGGCATAAGATCTAACAATAAAGCCATTAGGCTAGATTGTTTTCTTATCGCTATTTGTATTGAAGGAGATATACAAATAAATATCAATGACCAATCATATCATCTGCATGCTCATGACTCTCTATTATGTCTTCCTAATTCAATATTAAGGAGAATAAGTTGCGATAGTCATTATAAAGTTAATATATTAGGATTCTCGAACAGTTTCATACGTAATACCTTAAAGATAGAGAAACGCATTTTGGAAACAGGTATGCATATTTACAAAAACCCTATACTATCGGCAGAATTAATGAATGCAAATGACTATGAATACTTTAAGCATTATGCAGCGCTAATAGAATCAAATATAAAAGATGATTCTCACTGCTACCATAATGAGACTAAAAAGTATATATATTCTGCTCTTCTGTTCGATATTTTTGGATATATAAATAAGGATATTCCTGAAACTGAAAAGACTCAATATTCTCAGGAGAACATAAAAAGAGCTGACTATACATGCATTAAGTTTATGGAGTTACTATCGGAAGACAATGGCAAACACCGTTCCGTAAGCTATTTTGCTGACAAACTTTGCTATTCTCCAAAGTACTTCTCGAATATAATTAAGCAGACTTGTGGAAAAAATCCTCTTGTAATAATCAATGAGTATGCAATAAAACATATAAAAGATAAACTGAAATACTCAGAAAAGTCTATTAAAGAAATTTCCGAAGAGTTCAACTTTCCAAATCAGTCCTTTTTTGGTCGTTATGTCAAAGCACATATAGCATGTCGCCAGCTAAATACAAAAATACTAAAGAAGAGTAAATAAATTCCTATCAAACTATACATTACAATAAATAATTTAACTTTGTATATATTGAAAAACGTATAGATATGAAATATATAGGTGCACATGTAACAGCAAGTGGTGGTGTTGAGAACGCTCCTCTTAACGCATCACAGATTGGAGCAAATGCTTTTGCTCTATTTACAAAGAATCAGAGACAGTGGAAGAGTACTCCTCTTTCAGAAAAGAGTATTAAACTTTTCAAGAAGAATTGTGAGAAAAATAACCTTGATACAAAATACATACTTCCTCACGACAGCTACCTCATAAATTTGGGAAGTCCGGATGAAGAGGGATTGATGAAGAGCAGAGATGCATTTTTGGATGAGATGCAAAGATGCGAGCAGTTAGGAATAAACCTTCTTAACTTCCACCCAGGAAGTCACCTGAAGCAGATTACTGTTGAGGAGTGTCTGGACATAATTGCAGAGTCTATAAATATAACACTCTCGAAGACAAAAGGAGTGACTGCGGTTATTGAGAATACAGCAGGTCAGGGAACAAATGTTGGAAATGAGTTCTGGCATCTGAAACATATAATAGATAAGGTGGAAGATAAATCGCGAGTTGGAATATGTATTGATACTTGTCATACTTATTCTGCAGGATATGATTTAGTTGGAAACTATGAAAATGTATTCAAGGAGCTTGATGAGGTTGTAGGCCTTGATTATCTTAAAGCAATTCATCTAAACGATTCAAAGAAAGAGCTTGGAAGCCGAGTTGACCGTCATGAGAGTATTGGAAAGGGAACCTTAGGTATTGAGTTCTTCAAACGTTTCATGAAAGATAACCGCTTTGACAATATACCTATAGTACTTGAGACACCCGATGAGACAATCTGGGCTGACGAGATTAAGTTACTTCGAAGTTTCGAAACTGAATAATATGATATATCAATAAAATAGCCTTGAGAAATCTCAAGGCTATTTTTATCTTTCAGATCAGTCTTAATAAAACAGACTGAATAAAAATCTTATTATAAGAAATCTTTTATCTCATCAAGATTCTTCTGTATATCCTCATCTTTAAGATCATAGTTCATGAGGTTTCCAGCAAGATATTGATCATACGATGCCATGTCAATAAGTCCATGACCAGATAGGTTAAACAATATCACCTTCTCCTCACCACTCTCCTTGCACTTATTTGCCTCAGCAATTGCAGCAGCTATGGCATGGCAAGATTCAGGTGCAGGTATTATACCTTCTGCCTTAGCGAAAAGACATCCGGCATCGAATGATTCAAGTTGCTGTATATCTACTGCTTCCATCATTTTATCCTTAAGCAACTGTGAAACGATAGATCCGGCACCATGGTAACGTAATCCACCAGCGTGAATATTAGCAGGTTGGAAATTATGACCTAGTGTAAACATTGGGAAAAGAGGAGTATAACCAGCCTCATCACCAAAATCATACTGGAACTTGCCTCTTGTAAGCTTAGGACATGACGCTGGTTCAGCAGCAATGAATCTTGTCTTCTTACCATCCAATATATTATGACGCATAAATGGGAAAGCTATACCACCAAAGTTTGATCCACCTCCGAAACAGCCAATAACAATATCTGGATACTCTCCTGCATATCCATCTGCTTTTCAGCCTCAAGACCTATCACAGTCTGGTGAAGTGAAACGTGACTAAGCACAGATCCTAATGTATATTTACAGTTAGGAGTAGTTAGAGCAAGCTCTACAGCCTCAGAAATAGCTGTACCAAGTGAGCCCTGATTATTAGGATCACGAGTAATTATATCTTTACCTGCACGAGTAGACATAGAAGGAGATGGTGTAACCTGAGCACCGAAAGTCTGCATTATACTCTTACGATATGGCTTCTGCTCATAACTAACCTTTACCTGATATACAGCTGCTTCAATTCCGAATACTTTTGCTGCATATGATAGGGCTGCTCCCCATTGTCCTGCTCCAGTTTCAGTAGTGACATTTGTCACACCTTCCTGTTTACAGTAATATACCTGAGGAAGAGCAGAGTTAATTTTGTGAGAGCCAATAGGACTTACACTCTCATTTTTGAAATAGATGTGAGCCGGAGTTCCCAAAGCCTTTTCAAGACCATAAGCTCTTACTAAAGGTGTACTTCTATAGTACTTATATAGTTCTCTGACCTCTTCCGGAATCTCTATCCATGCATCGGTCATATTCAATTCCTGACGACTTGCTTCCTTAGAAAAGATAGGAAACAAATCTTCCGCAGTAAGTGGTTGTTTAGTCTTAGGGTTTAATAAAGGCATTGGCTTATTGACCATATCTGCCTGTATATTGTACCAATATTTAGGTATTTCGTCTTCTGGGAGAATAAATCGTTTTTGCTTAGTAGCCATTTCGTTACATTTTATTATTTCAAAAGCCAAATTTATGCATTTTATGATTATATCACTAATTTTTTTTATAAATTAGTTGAAATTTCTAATAAATCCATAAATTTGCAGCCGCAAACATAATAAGACAATAAGATTACTAATATAAGGATGATTATGGTTATATCAATACGATTGTATCTATTGTAATATATTAATTGCCTGCAATTTAATTCTTAGAATAATATAAATATCAACTGAATTAATATTTAATATTCTAGAAGAAAACGATCTATTAATTTGTTTATAACATATATAGTAAATCCAAGGTAAAAACAATAACGCATAATGCGTATGAAACTTATAGATAAACTTACCCCTTCGAATAAGAAAATAGCAAAATATTATATTAAGCAGATTCTTAACTCCGTAGACTTATTAACTTATATTATTTCAGCTATAACTCTTTTTGCCATAATCTATCAACATGGCTTTGTTATAAACGCTTACCAACACTCAGTACTAAATGGTATACTTACGCTTTCATGGATTGTTTTCCTATTCAACAGCGCCATTCATGCTATTTTAGATTCTAAATATGATAAGAAAGGCATAAGCATAATAAAATACATTCTGAGTATATCTCTATACCTTACTCTTATTCCGGTTATATTTAGTGAACCATCCGGTGAGAACATTATCCATTCATTATGGGCAATTCTACATAGTGAAATATATCTGGAAATGCTTATAGGATTGCTCTCTTTGCTCATGCTCTCGGCAGGCATTATGAAACTTCTTGGAAAAAGGACTAATCCATCATTAATCTTCGCATCAAGTTTCTTTATTTTCATAATGATAGGTGCATTATTGCTTATGCTACCTCGTTCAACCTATACAGGCATATCATTCATCGATGCTCTATTTATCTCTACCAGTGCAACATGTGTTACAGGACTAACATCGGTAGATGTAGCAACAACATTCACTCCAATGGGGCTCTCCATAATAATAGTGCTTATACAGATTGGAGGTTTAGGAGTGATGACCTTCACCTGTTTTTTTGCAATGTTCTTTATGGGAAATACATCGCTCTATTCCCAAATTATAGTACGCGACCTTATTAGTTCCGAGTCACTATCCTCCCTCTTTTCGACACTGATATACATTCTTGTTTTTACACTCTCCATAGAGGCGGCAGGGGCAATTATAATTTTCTTAGACATACACACCACGTTCCCGGGATACACCATTGATGATGAGATCGCATTTTCCATATTCCACTCCATTTCTGCTTTCTGTAATGCAGGTTTTTCTACTTTGCCAAACAATCTAGGAAACTATATGGTTATGCAGAACCACAATACATTTTTCATTACAATATCTTTACTAATTGTATTTGGAGGACTTGGTTTTCCTATTCTTGTTAATTTATACAACAGCGCCTGCTATGAATTAAAGCATCTTATGGCTAGGATACATAAGAGAAGCAACCCACCTACAAGAAAGGTTCATCTATACAACCTAAATACAAAGATTGTAATCATGATGACAATAATATTACTGGCTTTAGGTACAGCTACAATACTTATTCTAGAGTGGAACAATTCTTTTGCATCTCTTTCTGTAGAAGATAAGTTTGTACAGGCCTTCTTTAATGCCTCTCTTCCTAGAACAGCAGGATTTTCCAGCATATCTCCTACTCTGTTCAGCACGCCTACTATTCTTATAATTATAATACTTATGATGATAGGTGGTGGAACGCAGTCAACAGCAGGTGGTATTAAGGTAAATGTATTTGCAGTTGTTCTACTTAACATTCGCTCTTTTATATATGGTGATACTAGGGTTACAATATTCCACAGAGAGCTTACACACGATTCTGTGAAGCGTTCTAATGCTACCCTGATTTTCTATGCATTCATAGCATTCGCCGGACTCTTTCTACTTACCATATTTGAGCCGGAGATAGATGTACTATCACTCTTTTTCGAGTGTGTATCCGCTCTGAGTACTGTAGGATCAAGCCTTAACACAACAATGAAGCTGGGGGTTGACAGTAAAATTGTAGTAATAACATTAATGTTTGTAGGAAGAGTTGGGGTACTTACACTTCTATCAAGCATTATTAAACAGAGAAATAATTCATTCTATAAATATCCCAACGAAGATTTAATAATTAACTAAAGAGAAAAGATGAAATATATAATTATCGGACTTGGAAACTACGGTGGAGTTCTTGCTGAAGAACTTTCACTATTGGGAAACGAAGTAATAGGCGTTGACACCGATGAACATAGAGTAGAAATGCTCAAAGATAAGATTGCAGCCTCATTCATATTGGATGCAACAGAAGAGCAAGCTATGTCATTACTTCCACTTAAAGATGTTGATATAGTAATTGTAGCTATAGGTGAAGATCTAGGCTCATCTGTACGTGTTGTAGCACTACTAAAGAAGATGAAGGTTAAGCATATATACGCTCGTGCCGTAGATGAGATTCACTCCACAATTTTGGAAGCTTTTAATTTGGACTGCATACTTACTCCGGAGAAGGTGGCTGCGAGAAGCCTCTCACAAAGACTGGATTTGAAAGTTAATGTAGAGTCATTTAAAGTAGACGATGAACACTACGTACTAAAGTTCAAAGTACCATATCTTCTAGTTGGATACAAATTAAAGGATCTGCAATTTGAGTTCGAATATAATATAAAAATAATTGCCTTAATAGAGGGTGAGCATGGACTCAATAGTTTAGGTATGTCAGTAATAAAACATCAGATAGCTAGTTCTATAGACCAAGAGTATCAACTCATGGATAATGATGAACTTGTATGCTATGGATTATATAAGGATTTCATAAGATTTTGGAAATCTATCAAATAATTGATGTTTCCATTAAACCTTTAAAGCGAAAGAGAATCTAAACAAAGACAATTTAGTTTAGTTTTTAGTTTTCTCTTGGTAGCTGCCCAATGCGAATTGTGCAGCTATCGCTTTTTTATGGTATTAGTTTGCTTTTTGCCCGAGATTAATTTACTTTGCATTACAAATAATTTTTAATTTAATGAAGAATTTCTTTTTATTAATTGCTTCTGCCGCACTGATCTGTGGCTGTTCAGGTAAGAAAAGTGAGGAAAAAAACATTGATCAATTAATGTTCCAATTAGACAGCACTGCAACAGATTCTGGTATTCAAAAGATGCAAGCCTCTAATTCAGAGCAACAAATAAACGTAAATGGGAAAAGCTATAATCTATCTGTAAACAGAGCTCCAAGTGACTCTCTTCCAAAAGTGAAAACTGAAACCGGACTCTTCTGTGACAACAAAATAGCTGTTAGAATAATAAATAAATCAAACAACAGCATTATCTTCTCAAAAACATTCACAAAAAGGACTTTCGAAGAGTATCTTTCGGATGATTTTAAAAATAATGCAATACTTGAAGGTATAGTATTTGACTCTGAAAAAAGTAAATCAAATAAAACTATAACTTTGGCAGCAAGCATAAGCTTCCCGTTATCCGACTTATATATTCCATTTTCTATAAAAATAGCAAATGGAACAATATCAAGTATAAGTAAGGATGATAACTTTGACGACCTTCCACAAGAATAGAACTATTTCTGCTTAGACTTATAGTCGATTATTATAATAAAAAGATGTGTAAAGCTCATATTATTAGGCTTTACACATCTTTTTTTATCTTTCTTCAGGACTAAAAGATGAGACGGCGACGGCAACTCATCAGACGACGACGGCGAATGATCATTTGGCGACGACGACCGATCAGACGGCGACGCCAAATGATAAACTTTATGTGATTAATCTAC
>NZ_BAJR01000046.1 GCF_000613805.1 Phocaeicola paurosaccharolyticus JCM 15092
ACTCTAAAATTCATTCTTAATTGATTAAAACCATTATAACGAAACTACCATAGATTTCCCTAAATACGTGACAGTTCTATCCGGTGTTGACTGATAAACTCCGGTACCGGATTGTGGCGATACCATTATGACATTAAAGGTTATTTTCTTTTTCATTCCAGTGAATTTTCCCTTCCTGTCACTGATAGTCAAAGTTCTGTCCGTATCATTCCAATTTAAGTCAAATGTGCAGAACTGGCCCTTTTCATAATTATAGTTATTCCCTTCATCTTCATAAACAGAATAAGTACCATTAGCACCCGGATAAATACGGATTTCCCACGGTTCTTCTGTATCTTCAGAAGTAGATTGTTTCGTAGGGCCCAGTGGTAATATAGAACCGGCTTTCACAAATAAAGGTATTTTCTCAAGGTCAACATCCACATCCACCATTTGTCCACCTTTATAAGATGCACCATTCCAGAAGTCTATCCAACCTGCCGGACATTCAGGAAGGTACACTTTCATCCGGTTAATACCACCTTCCACAACCGGGGCGACTAAAACAGAAGGTCCGAACATAAACTGATGTTTTTGCTCCAATGCACGGGAGTCTTCCGGAAAATCCATTACTAACGGACGCATTAAAGTAGAACCTTTAAAGGAAATCGCAGCATTTTGAGAATAAATATAGGGAAGAAGTCTGTAACGCAAATCTAAATAACGGGCAACGATACGCTCAACTTTCTCTCCATATCTCCATGGTTCGGTATTACTCATGTAACCATGTACACGCATTAATGGAAAAAATGTTCCTGCCTGCAACCAACGGATAAACTGTTCATGATACCCCGTATTGGTATATTGATTGCCCGGACGGAAGAAACCACCGGCATCATACGTCCACCAAGGCAGACCTGTTGCCATTTGTCCCAGCCCTCCGGCTATTTGCCGACGCAGAGTTTCCCAGTCATGTTCCACGTCTCCCGACCATGTGGCCGCCGCATAACGCTGCATTCCGGAAAAGCCGCTACGGGTAAATATCATAGCCCTCCGGTCAGGATCATCTTTGCGCAAACCTTCATAAATCGTCTTACTGACATACATCGGATAAACATTCCGGTAAACCTCTCCCGGTGTCTGCCCGTTATTTATACGCCGGTTCTGGAGGTCGTCATTTTCAGGCTCAGTAGCATCCTGCCACCAAGCATCGATGCCATATTTCAATAGTCCGTTACGGAAGTTCTGCCAGTAAAAAGCCGCAGCATCAGCATTGAAGAAATCAATCCAGTCACTGCCCGGAATATAATATCCGTTTTCTGTTGCCTGCTTTCCTATTTCAGACTGGGTATCTATTTTAGACCAGACGGAAATCATCAGGCGTATATCCATATCATGAAGCTCCTGAAGCATTTTCCCCGGATCAGGATACCTGTCTTCATCAAACCGCATCGCATTCCAACCATGTTTCCCCCAATATTGCCAATCTTGAACAATCATATCTATAGGTAACTTCCGTTGCCTGAACTCACGGGCATTCTCCAATAACTCCGCCTGAGTATTGTACCGTTCCCGGCAATGTATATATCCCAAACTCCATAAAGGCATCATGGGAGAAGGTCCGGTCAACTCGCGGTAACTGGCAATAACTTCATCTCCATTACCGGCGAAAACAGTATAATCCAATGTTTGGGCAACCGGTGAACGAAAAACGGTTTCTTCGGAAACAGGATGCCAATATAGTACAGGCTTATCATTACGCTCACCCTGCACCTCTATGGCATGCTTTCCGGCACTCAATTCCACTATTGCAGAAGTTGTAGGAGGCAGCCACAAATTATTGATATCAAACACCTTATCTCCATCGATAGCAAGATAGTACTTGCGTGCCATCCGTTGTCCGACATCCAACAACAAAGAATAACGCCCGGAATGAGGTACTTCCAACGAGGCTGTGAACGAGTATGTCTGCCGGGTTTCTCTTACATTCCCGCTCGTACCTGTAGTATTGACAGTAACGGCCTCACCGCTTGCACTCGCAGGAGTCAACTCAATAGATTCATCTGCCGGATTGAAATCCGTCAATCCATAGTTATTCCACAACAGTCCATAACCTTTGTTTGACAGAATAAAAGGTATGGAAATCTGTGTATTGACCTGTGTCAACCTCCTCGACAAGCCTCTGATATTGAGATAACCATCCTGAAATTGACCAGTACCGTATATATACTCATCTTTCGGAGATACAAAGTGTTGTTCCACCTAGAATGTAGCTTCTCCCTGAACAGAAGAAGCTGCCATAAAGCGCCCTCCGACTTTTTCCTGAAGAATGATACGTTTATTCGCATCTTTAAAAGTCAGCGCCTCCGTGCCTTTATCAAACTCCACAGAAATCCCTTCCAGAGATAAAGTCAGAGATTTATCATCTTCTGCAACTTCATACTCCGGAACGGGAGAGTTCTCCGTATAGATAAGTTCCTGCATAGGCACTGAACCTGATTGAGTGAACTGTACCCGAACAGCATTCCGATTTAGCGGTATCAATGAAAGTGTACCCTGTTCCAGTTCAAGAACTACATTTTTCTTTTCGTCCGAAACACATGCTGCATTTAGTAAAAATACGGAAAGAGACAGAGTCATTGTAATTAACCCAACCAGATTCCACTTCTTCCATACTGTTTTCATAGTATATAGTGCTGATTTATTTAGAGAACATCCAATAATCGAAATACATAAGGTTGGTAGACGGTCTTCCCTTCACCACAAAACATAGATCATGTACTCCGGTCACTTTCAAGATATCAATGGTCCGCAAATCCCAACGATCACTGCCACCTGTCCGGGGCACTTTAATGGTTCCCACCAATTCTCCGTCCACACCACCCAGGCGCACCTCAAGCCGCACGGGGTCATTGTGTGTCGTACCGAGTCTGGCAGTGAACTTCGTTGCACCGTTTGTTCCAAAGTCCACGTCACGAACCCGGATATAACTACCATCCTTCATTGCTGTTACAAAGACACCCACCTGATTGTTCTTGAAAGATTTAAAACCTTCGGAGAAAGCGATTGTTTCCGCTTCATTCTTTACATATGGATTCAAGGTAACAAGCCCCTTGGTGATTCCTTCCGTCATCTTCACCTCAGGAATTGAGCCGTCTTTGTTGAATTTAAGTTCTTCCACACATACCGAACGGTTGAAACCACCACCACCGGGCAACTTTCCGTTATGATAAAAATAGTAGGTCTTGCCTCTGAAGTCGATAACTCCCGGATGGATTGTAAACGATCCGCCTCCGGCAGCCATTACCGTACCGCCATATTTCCACGGTCCTGTAGGGCTATCGCTGGTAGAATATCCGATATGCTCGGGTAGCGGACCTCCCGGCCAGAATAGGTAATATTTCTTATCCCGTTTATAAAGCCAGGGACCTTCCTCGTACAAAGTAGCTCTCTGAGAGTCACCCTCACGCTTTCCGAACGATTCCGCAGTCAAAGGTACACGTACAATATCCCCGCTGTAGGAAATCATATCTTCATTCAATTTCACATAATACAAATTCGGGTTTCCCCAATACATATAAGCTTGTCCATCGTCATCAATAAAAACCGTCGGGTCAATATCTCCCCATTCACTCTGAACCAATGGCTTTCCAAGCGGATCATAGAAGGGACCGTAAGGACTATCAGCCACTGCCACTCCAATAGCTCCCCTATTATTGATTCTCGAAATCACAGGCACATACATATAGAACTTTCCACCTCTTTCGATACATTGCGGAGCCCAGGCATCCCCTTTGGCCCAACTGAAGTCGGTATATGACAGAACAGCCCCATGATCGGTCCAGTTCACCATATCACTCGTGGTATACAATCGCCAGTCGTTCATCGTAAACCAGGTGGAATTATCCTCATCATGGGTAGTATAAAGATATACTTTATCATTATATACCATCGGAGCCGGATCGGCCGTATAATTTGTCTGAATGATCGGGTTCTGTGCCAGTCCCGAAGTAGCCACCACCGTCAATAGCGATGAGAAGAATAAAGACTTCATTTTATCCATATTGCTTTTTTAGTTTGATTATTCTACAATTAATATTCCACCATTGCAAGGCATTGTCAATTGCAACTCCTGTTTCTTATTTACCTTTACTTGTTTTACATTTCCTTGCAATTCTTCATTATCACTGAATACCCGTACCTGATTGCCAGGCATAAACATCGGCAAGGCAATCTTCAGTTTTACAGTTTCTTTCTGGGCATTAACCCCTGCAATATACCATTTATCTCCATGCCTGCGAGCCATAACTACGTATTTTCCGGGATAGCCATCAATAAAGCGTACTTCATCCCATGTGGTAGGAACTTCTTTCATGAAGCCTATCGCCCATTCCGGAGCATCCGTCAGGTTATTCGGAGCCAAGGCAAAATGTTGCACCGGACTTTGAAACAATACTGCAGTAGCCAAAGCAAACACGTCAGAAGTCATACGCCGGCTTCCGCGCGGAGCATTATCTGAGTTATAATATTTATTCAGTGCACTGCCCCCAAAGTCCATGCTACCCACCGTATTACGGATAAACGGATGCAGGCAGGCATTGAATGCCTCAGCGTCACAACTTCCCTGAGAGAAATGCAGGTTTTCACTCGCCAATACTGCTTCACTCGATGCATAGTTAGGATACATACGTTCCCAGCCGCGAGGCAAAGTACATCCGTGGAAAATCACCAGCAACCCGTATTCATTGGCATCAGCAAGAATATCTTCATACAGTTGCATGGTAACTTGCTTATCACCACCAAAGAAGTCAACCTTTATGCCACGTATTCCAATGCTTTGCATCCATTTCATTTCTTTACGACGGGCTATCGCATTGTCCATAATGCCACGGGGTGATTGTGGAGCATCATTCCAGTATCCGTTAGAGTTATACCACAGATAGAGACCTACCCCTTTCTGCGCCCCATATTTAGCCAACTGATCAATCTTATCATATCCAATCTGCGTATCCCACAATGCATCTACCAATACAGACTGATAACCCATTGCCGCCGAGAAATCAATGTAGCGCAACTGCTCTTCATACTTCGTGCTTCCATCCATACCGATAATCCAACTCCAGGAACCTCTGCCGTACTCATATTTGCCGGACGCTGCATACAATGGCTTTACTACATCAAAAGAAACCGTTGTTTCAACAATCGGAGCTAAAGTTTCGCCCAAAGTAATCGTCCGCCAGGGAGTTTCTCCCGGCAATGCAAGTCCGGGTGCAGTTGTACCGTTTCCGTTCATTTCACCTTCTTGAGGAAAACCGATTGTATACAGGCCATTTTCATGTCCCAGCAAACGGCTTCCGCAATATTTACTATCCACACCTGTTTCTGAAATAAGTATCCATCCTTTGTCACCATTACGGAACAGACAAGGGAAAGTATATCCTTCACCCCATCCATTTTTACCCATGGAATCATCCGCTTTATAGGGAGTTTCGTAGCTGGGCGAAGTGCGGGCAAATCCTCCCATAGGTTTACTCTGCGGACACAGGAAAGTCGTACTCCCCTCAGGAAGCACAAAACCGGTCATTTCCTCTTTCACAACGCAGGACAAGGCCTTCTTATGAGGATACATTTTATATCTGAAAGCAACATCCCGGTCACTTACGCGAAATATAACATCAAAAATAACCTTATCTTGCTGGCTAAACTGGTATACAGCTTCTGTAGCCACATAGTGCACATTGCTCTGCTTTATATTAGGCAATGTATAGGTCTCGTCAATTTTGTTCGACCGGACATTCTGTCCCAAAGACATATCCCGGGAAAAATCACCGACATTAGTCACAAGCCCCAAAGGAGAAGAATGAATGAAAGGAGTACCATTATAGCTGATGCTATATGAAGGTTGCCCATTTTTATCGGAGATAGTTACCAATATTTTCCCATCGGGACTTGTAATTTGTTTCTCTTCCGCTTTTATTGCACCGCAAATTAATAACGCTGCTATAACTAAAAAGTGTTTCATGAATATCAGGATATTATTTATTAATAGTTACTCTATCATTAGCTCTCTCATAGTCAAAGTAATCAACGTCGACATAACCTCCCAGCGACTTTGTTGCATAGTTGAAGATAGCAAACTTGCTTCCCATAAAGAGTCTTGTATAATCAAAGCGCATTTTGAAATCCGTTCCTATCTTTTTCCATTCCTTATTATCCAGGCTATAATAGAAAGTAGCAATATCGCGTTTCGGCATGAAGTCGCCTTCTATACGCAGATAAATGACATCCTGATTAAATTCGACTTGTTCTTTTTCTTCTATATCCACACTGGCTATTGCCTTATTGGGAGTCCTATCAAAATTAACGATATTGGTAGACATAACCAGACGCTTTGCATCCCCTTCCTTCACCACTGACAAAAGCCCGGAATGTCCGTTGAATGCGCTGAATCCGGCTACATCCCCATCCTTCATATGAGAAACATCAAGAGAAATGGTAGCACTGCACTTCGGCCCTTCCATACGTTGCGTAATCGTATTCGGAGCTAAATACAGGTTATCAACCACCCGGCTGGTCTTCAATCGCAGATAACCCGGACGTTCCGTCAAAGACCACTTATCATCTACCGGATTATGATTCCATTGCCAGTAGAGTGAAAGCTTCTCATCGCTGAAGTCATCACTTCCAAGTATTCCTTTGGTGTTTTCAGTCGAATATATCTCTTTTTCCATCGTCAAGGGTACATGACCGTTTTCATCTCCCAGCATCGGCCATCCATCCACCCAACGGCAGGGCATCAGAGTAGGCACCCGGCCTATTCCTCCGCGGTCCTGAAAAATAACCCCATACCAGTCTCCTTCTTCCGAGTCAATAATACAACCTTGGCCTACTCCTCCGTAACCGTCAAAATCATGTTCCAGGATAACCTTTTTCTCATAAGGTCCTGTAATCGTGTCAGCACGGTAACATACTTCCCTGCGCACCCGACCGGGGATGCTCCAGTCCATGGAGATCATCAACAAATAGTACTTGCCGTTATGCTTCACAACCTGGCTTCCTTCCAGTAGTCCCTGTTCGTCAGCATCCCGCTCGAATATCTTCATACTGACTCCATCGGGCTTCACATCCGACAAGTCACTCTTCAATTCCTTCAGCTCACCGGTTCCATAGAATACATATACCCGTCCGTCATCATCAAAAAACAAAGAAGCATCATGGAAATGCTGTGTTCTCGATAATAGTTCCCACTTTCCGGCAGGATCGTCCGCCGTGAATATATACGACCGGTAGGGTACATCGTTTGGTGAGAACAATACATAGAACTTACCGTTATGATAGCGTATGGACGATGCCCATTGTCCGCGCCCATAAACAGTTCCACCAATCAAATCATACTTTGAGTTATCAGTCAACTTATCGAAGACATAACTCACAGTTTCCCAATTTACCAGATCTTTTGATCTCATAACAGGCCCGCCGGGCATCAGGTGCATGGTGGTACTTATCATGTAGTAGTATTCTCCCGCACGTGTAATGGATATGTCCGGTATATCGGCATAAACCACCGGATTACGAAACGTTCCCTTCACCGGCATTTCCGAACCGGAACACCCCATTAGTAATGAAGCAACAGTCAGCCATGCCAACATCATCTTTTTCATGATACAGATATATATTTATTTACGATTTATTTCTAACGCGGTTTCCCGGCCATCTACTTGAATCTCCAATAGTCCATGTTGAACATCTCTCCGTCTCCTCCTCTAAAAACGAGGTACAGATCGTGAACTCCACCCACCTTTTCCACATCGGTAACAAAGGTTTTCCACGTATTCCAGCCACCGGTATTACTGATATCGCATACCCCCAGCAATGTACCGTCAAGGTCATCCAAGCGGATTTCAACCTTTCCTTTGGTTATCGTAGCTGCACGGACTTCAAATGTCTTTGCCCCTTTGCCGAAGTCAACCGCTTTCACTTGAAGGAAGTCCCTGTTATGAATGGAAGTAACATACATCCCGCTTTCATCGTCCTTGGCGGTCTTAAGTCCCTGACTCCAAGCCATTGTTTCCGCCTCAGTCCGCTTATAAGGATTCAATGTGCCGACAGGCTCAACTGCAACACCGTCATCCCACCAGGGCAGTTCCTTGATTGTGCCATCGGGATTATACTCCAACTCGGCCACACATATGGAACGGCGTTCATGATGCTTGTCGGTTATCATGAAGTTCAAACGGTAGTTAAACCCGAACACATAAGATTTACCTTTATAATCAATGATGCCCGGATGGTTTCCGGAGGACTTTCTGTTAGGTTTCATTATATAACCCTTGAATTCCCAGGGGCCTACCGGGCTAGAACCCATTGCATAACCGATACCTTCCGGACAGCATGTACTTGCATAAGCCATATAATAGTGCCCATTCTTCTTGTATGCCCAAGGACCCTCCTGGAAATGATAAGGGTCTTTCTGATTTTCTATCTTCCGGATTAATTTATCTTTCGTGATTTCCCCCGCACAAGATATCATATCTTCATTCAGTTTCACATACCAGAGATTAGGATTTCCCCAATATAGATACGCCTGTCCATCATCGTCTATCAATACACTCGGGTCAATACTGTCATACTCGGCACCGATCAAGGGTTTTCCAAGGGGGTCGGTAAAAGGGCCAAAGGGATTATCGGCAACCAGCACACCGATGCCTCGTCCTGCACGGGACAATACAAATAGAACTTTCCATTACGCTCGATGCACTGAGGAGCCCAGGCACCATTCTCAAATCCTCCCCAACCTGATACGGCAGGGTCAGCCCATTTAAAGTTATACAAGTCGGCTATGGTTCCATGATCCGTCCAGTTCACCATATCGGTGCTGGTGTAAAGCAACCATTCTTTCATGCGGAAGCCTGCCATTCCTTCGGGAGCATAGTCTTCATCATGGGTAGTATAAAGGTATACTGTACCCTTATGCACCATTGGCGCAGGGTCGGCAGTAAATTTGGTCTGTATAATCGGAGTCTGGGCATTCAGGCACTCCTGAGGAGAAGCCATAAACAACATAGCTGCCGTCAACCCGGGCAAAATAAGTTTCTTCATTGTTTCTGGTATTTAAAATCTATATTTCCAAATAGCACTAAAATTTCACACTCACTCTTTTCCCATTGTAGTCAACAACCTTCCGGCTTCCATCTTGAAGTACAACAGTAAACTTCTGTTTTTCAACATTCCTTCGTATGCCCCCTTCCGTGCTCCAATGGTCAACTGGCGGGAAGCATTGTTCCATGTCATAGGGATTTCAGTATATGCTCCCAACTCATAATTATAACTATCAAATTCATCTTCATACAGAACAAAAGAACCATCGGCACCGGCATATACTTTCAATTCAAGATTATCCCATGGTTTCTCTGTTGCATACTGCACTTTAGGTCCCATTGGTATGATACTACCTGCCTTGACATACAACGGAATGACATCAATAGTTGTCTCCTTTTCTATTTCCTGTCCGCCGTCATACTTTTCATTCGTCCAGAAATCATACCAGATAGCACCTTCCGGCAAATATACCTTTGCGGACTTAGCCTGCATAAAGTCTACCGGAGCTTTATTCTCAAATTTCTTAACATTATTCTTATCCCAGCCATCATTTTCTTTTAGTTTTACCAGCTTCTCCTGAGTGTATTGCGCATTAACTACCGGCGCTACCAGAATGGATTTACCGAACATGTATTGGTCTTTTATATCCCATACTTTCTTGTCAGCCGCAAAGTCCATCACCAACGCACGCATAAAGCTCGACTGCCGTTCGGTCACTTCCCATGAAGTGGAATAGATATAGGGCAACAATGCATAGCGCAGATGAATCATTTTTTCAATAGCATCATATATCGGTTCACCTTTTTTTCCGAATTGATAAATCTCCCTCGGTGTATCAGCTCCATGTGAACGCATCATCGGTGTAAACGTACCGAATTGCAACCAACGCACATACAGTTCCTGATACATCGGATTCTTGGGTGCACTTCCGTCATTCCAGCCCCTATTATAGCTTCCGGCAAAGAAGCCACCAATATCCGAATTGAAATTAGGATTTCCGGTCAGAGTAAAATTCAAGCCTGCCGGAATCTGATTACGCAGTGACTCCCAGGAAGAGCCGATATCTCCCGACCATACATTGGCTCCGTAACGTTGCTGCCCGGCAAAAACGGAACGTGTAAGAATAAAGACGCGTTTATCGGAAGTTACAGCACGCTGATTATCATATACTCCACCCACTGTCAACAGCGGATAAGCATTGCGCACCTTGCGGAACGAACCCAGATAAGTCTTTGTATCAAAGTCTTCCGGCTTCCAATCGAAGTGGTCGGGTTCCGTAGAATCCATCCACCAGCCGTCCATGCCTAATTTGAAGATACCTTCATTCAGGTATTTCCAATAAATATCACGGGCTTTCGGGTTATAGGCATCGTATACACGTACTCCGGAAGGATATTCCATATTGGGCGGCCAAGTTTCGAGTCCCGATTGGGGCCATGTGGAGAAGTTAAACAACATGCCATTCTTGTCCAGTTCCCTGTAAGGCTTGGTCATCGGTCCAAATGAGGACCAGATAGAAATCAGCATATGCGCATTCATTCCATGCACATCATCGATCATCTTTTTAGGATCGCTGAACGAAGGGTTCTTAAAGTCCATGGCATTCCACAAATAGTTGTGTCCCCAGTATTGCCAATCCTGAATGATTCCATCGAGAGGAACACCCAGTTCACGGTATTTCCGTACCACTCCCACCGTTTCTTCCTGACTTTTATAGCGTTCCTTGCTTTGGAAATAGCCGTAAGTCCAGAGGGGGAACATGGGAACCTGTCCGGTCAATGCACGCATTTGTGCAACTACACCATCAGCATTTCCACCATACATAAAGTAATAGTCGATGCAATCTCCCACTTCGGACTGGAAAGAGGTTCCTTCCGGTTTATCAGCAAAATTGGTTGGCGAATAATTATCCCAAAAAAGGCCGTATCCTTTCACAGACTGTACGAATGGAACCACGTCCTCCACATTGCCCTGTACAAGGTGCTTGGTCTGATTGCGTTGCGACATTTTTCCATTCTGGAGAATCCCTAATCCATAAAGAGGCTCATCTTTATCTAAAATAAACGATTGCTTGATTGTGAATGTTTTATTTCCGGCATCATCAAAATCAGTAAACTCCGGCTTTCCTTTCTCACTAAGCAAAGGGTCTCCTTTAGTATTGAAGAAAGCCACAATGCCCGACTCCAAATTAAGAGTAACCTCCATTTCACTACTTTTCAGTCTAACAGTATTACCTTCCCTGGTAATGGCAGGTTTCACTTTTTGAGGAGCCTCTATTACCGAGAGGCTCTCTTTCACATACTTCCAGCCATCAGGAGATTTCAGAATTCTTACAATTGACGGAGTGTAGAATTGTAACTCCACATCTACAGAATTAACGGTCGCCTTAAGTCCCTCGGGAGTCTGCTGATAATCTTGCCCTATAAGAGAAGTACAACAACACAGCGCCATTAATATCAATACACTTTTAATTGATTTCATGGTTACTTATTATATTTAATGATTATGATTAAAACATTCCAAACTTTATGTGATACAAAAATAGCTGTATGTCACTTGCATCCTTTTTAATTTTAGATATTTGAGTATCAACTTTAGATAAATAAACGACTATCAATCAGAATACTCCATTATATAACCGTAATAATAGGCCTGATTGCCATCAATTGTATATTCATCCAATGTTCTTGCACCCCAAGAGTCAGCCCCTCCCACACCATGGATATTCAAATCGATATTCACATTCAGATAATCACGCTCGGGTAATTCATAAGCATGCCTGTTCTTCTCCAAGTCTTCCTCACCATAAGGCCACACACGAAAACAGAGCGGTTGCAAACCTGCCACCTTTATCTTCCGGCTCTCCTTGTCATTCAGTGAGAACCAACGAACATCACACCTGTTTGCATTATCCTGCGGAAAAGCATAATCTGTGATAAAGATATCAACATCCGCCGCATAGCAACCGACAAAAGCCGCCGTTTTCCTATCCGGATAGTTTTCAAATTCGCCACGACCATACCATTTAATATAATTCATAGAAGAGGGCAAACGCACCCTCATTCCGAACTTAGGCATCAATGGGATTTTTTCTTTTTCCGGTTTATAGAAAGCTTCTACCTGTATCTTTCCACTTCCGTTTATGGTATAGCGCAACCGGTAAGCAGCACCTACTGCAGGCAATGACATATCCGCTTCTACTACAGCCAGCCCGTTCTTTACAGAATAATCAATATGTTCAACCACACGTTCGGCAGCGGCATTTCTCCATGCTCCCAAGCGGTTGTTATACCCATTGTTCATCTGGTTGTCATTCGCCGGTTTCCAGAAATAAGGTTCCAAAGGAGCATAAAGAAGTTCCGTTCCACCATTCTTCCAACTTGCCAAAGCGCCGGATTTCGCATCAATTACAAAACAATCCGAACCAGCCATTACTTCAATAGCGGACAAAGACGCATTCACTTCAACATTTCCCCCCTCTGAGGCAATCAGTTCCGGCTTGCTTACATTCACCTGGAATTGCTCCTTACTAACAGTAAAACCTTTCTCGGCCCAACATGTACCCTGTTTCAGTCTGGCAAACACATTCAGGAAAAGTTCACCCGTCCCTGCGAAAGAGGGAATATCCAAATATTCTCCGGCTACAACAGATGCCTTGCCCGACTTCACAAGCTCACCGTTCTGCAACCACTCATACTCATAATCGAACTCATCCAAAGCCGTGAACTCATACTTATTGGTGAGACGTACCTTGTTAGGAGCTTCAAGTGAAAAACCAATATTCTGATATACTTTCTGAACCTGATAGTAGTGCGGGTGAGGAACACGGTCAGCTCCAATCAAACCATTGAAACAGAAGTTCCCGTTATTGGGGAAATCTCCGAAATCTCCTCCATAAGCCCAGAATTCACCTTTCTTCAATAACAAAGAACCCGAATTCTCCACTTCCTTTTCATATCCCGGATTTATTCTCTTTGCAATTCCCTGGTCAACCCAATCCCAGATAGCGGCACCTGCAATGTGAGCATTAGCCTCAATGACATCCCAATACTCCTGCAAATTACCTACTGAATTTCCCATGGCATGGGCATACTCACGCATAAAGATGGGTTTATCACGCTTTTCACGGGCATACTCTTTAAGCTTTCCGGGAGTATAGTAAGAGGGGTCGTTAAAAGCCGACACAGAAAGATCGGTATCACAGAAAATAATGCGTGAAGCATCTATGGCGCGTATCGTATCTGCCATGGCTTTCATATTACAACCGGCACCTCCTTCATTGCCCAAAGACCAGAAAACCACACAAGGATGGTTCTTGTCACGTTGTACCAGTGCAAGAGCCCTATCCACATGTGCTGACATCCATTCCGGGTTATCACCAAGGATTTTATTGCCTAAACCATAATCGTGACTTTCCTGATTAGCCTCATCCATCACATAGAAACCATATCTGTCACACAGTTCATAAAACAACGGACTGTTAGGGTAGTGCGAAGTACGGATCATATTGATGTTGGCTTGTTTCATCAACTTCAAGTCCTTTTCCATGGTTTCCCTATCCACCAACCTGCCGGTACGGGGATGATGCTCGTGCCGGTTCACTCCTTTCAGTTTAACGGGCTTACCATTAAACTTGAAAGTATTCCCCTCGATTTCGCACTTCCATATTCCCCAATGTGAGCATAACTCTTCAACCACCTGCTTTCCGTCGTAAAGTCTTATCTCAATATCATATAAATTTGGTTTCTCTGCCGACCATAGCTCCGGATTTTCCAGTACAAAGGATAAAGAATAACACTCGACGGATGAAGACGGCAAATTCTTTACGGGAGCGGTCAGCCTTTTCGTCACTTTCTCTCCCCGATTGTTTTTGCCCTTCAATATCATTTCAAGGTTCAACTTGCCGGATTTATGTTCCGATGAATTCCGCAGCCAGATTCTCGCCTCAAAGTCTGCCGACGAGAAGTCATCCGACAGCTCAGTGGCAAACGAATAGTCTTTTATATGAGTCTCAGGACGAACCCACAGCTCTACCGGGCGATAAGTTCCACTGAAACGCCACATATCCTGATCTTCCAGATAACTTCCGTCAGACCAACGGTAGACTTCCACTGCCAAACGGTTTTGCTTCATTCACATATCGGGTAACGTCAAACTCAGCCGGAGCCATGGAATTTTCACTATATCCTACCTTTTCCCCGTTTACCCATACATACATGACAGACTTCACCCCTTCGAAATGCAGGTACAACCGCTTACCTCTCATTTCTTCCGAAACATCAAACGTAGTCACATAAGAGCCTACCGGATTACGGTTTTCATAACTGAAGAAATGCTTCGGCGGCTCTCCCGTCACCCTCGGCTGATCTTTCTTAAAAGGATAAGTCCAGTTAGTATAGATAGGTTTCCCATACCCCTGCAATTGCCAGGTGCCGGGTACGGCGATATTGTCCCATCCGCTAACATCGAAATCACTCTTATAGAAATCAGCCGGGCGCTTTTCCGGGTCAGCAGACCACATGAACTTCCATGTTCCATTCAATGATACAATCTCGTCACATGCAGCCTTCCCGGAAGGAAGCGTCAACGTGGCATGATACTCTTCTTCATTGATTCCTATCACGTTCGGATTTTCCCAATCAGGCAATTGCTGAGCGTGTGCCTGAAACGCGAGACATATAACGGGCAAAAGCCTCCAACATTTTGTTTTCATCATCTTATTACAGCTACAAAATCACCGCGTGGTAAACACTTTATCTCTAAACCGGTTTCTTCGTCCGACAAGGGAATATTTTCTTCAATAGCAAAGCTTCTGTCATCAGTGCCGTCCTTGAACAAAGACACTTGCTTTCCACTTACTGGAATAGCCGCCAGAGGTGCACGGAGCGTCCTCGGTTCATTAGTCCCATTAATACCTGCAATATACCATACATCCCCTCTGCGCCGTGCCATGACAACTTCTACTCCGGGATAACCGGCCAAAAGTTTCGTATCATCCCAGGCAGTGGGTAACTCAGACAGAAGATGTTTTACTGCTTCCGGCAAGTTATCATAAACCGAAGGCCTATCGGGCATGTGCTGCAAAGCCGATTCGAAAATCACGGGTAACGCAAGTTCATGCCCGTGCGATGTGATATGCGGATGCTGTGAATCGGAAAAAGTTCCCGGAGTATAGTCCATCGGCCCTACAACGTTTCTTGTGAAAGGCAACGTGGCATTATGTTCGGCCGCCCGGTTGGTCAGTATCGGATTATTGTTATACCACTCGGCACCATACACCCCTTCCACCGACATCAGGTGGGGATATGTGCGTTGCCAGCCGCGAGGGATGGTGGCACCATGGAAGTTAAGCATCAGCTTGTACTTCACCGCATCCTCCAGCAAATCCATATAATAGTTCATGGTGGCAGCACTATCGCCCGTGAAGAAGTCTACTTTGATACCGGCAACTCTCATGTCACTCAGCCATTTATATTCCTTCTCCCGGTCTTCTTTCTTATTCAGCCGGTATAAAGGGCCGGGACCAAGCCAGCTTGTACTCGAATTATACCATAGCAAGGGTTTAATACCCTGTTCCAAAGCATACTTCACGGCATCCTGAAGGTTGCCTCCATTGCCCATTTCATCCCATTCCCAGTCAATCAGGTCATAGGGCCACTTCATGCGGGTGGCCAGGTCGATGTATTCTTTCACTATCTGATAATCCTTGGAACCGTGGTTGTGCGCCCAATAAATCCATGACACCATTCCGGGTTTTATCCATTCCGTATCCTCCACCTTAGAAGGGTCAGATACATCCGTCACCAGTGTAGACTCAGTAATATCAGCTAAAGAGCCAGCAATAAGCAATCGCCATGGAGACTCCCACACACCACTGAAAGCAAGTTTTTTATCAGCCAGTCGTACCTGATAATTATCGCGATTATCCCCATTATACAGAAAAGAGCCACAATGCCCCCGTCTGATATTGGCCTCCGTAATCAACACAAACACAGAATCCCGTGGCTCTATAAGCGCCGGATATCCCCAAAGATCAACCTCCGGACGGTTGGCAAGCTTACCGTCAGTAGACAACGGGAAAAACTTTTCATAACCCGGATCATATTGTTGTATCCATCTTTTACTCCCTTTCGGCAAAGCGTACGCCGTATATTCATTGATGATATGTTCTTCATCCGAAATAGCTTTAAGTCCATACTTAAATGCAATTCCATCGTTGTACACCCTAAACGTTACCTCCAAAATTTGCCCTTCATCGTTTTCCAGAGAATAAACCCGTTCGGAAGCCTCGTTCACACAATGGCTCCGTTTTCCCGTAATCATCTTATAATCATCAATCACGGATTTCGGTTCTGAAACTGATTTCAATCTTAAGTTACCGGCAAACTTTTGAGCATCTGTCTCCAATCCCAGTTCGGAACGAAAAAGAATACTATACCCGTTGGCGGAATTAAAAAGATAATATATTGATGTTTAAAAAGTTGTGCATATTG
>NZ_BAJR01000045.1 GCF_000613805.1 Phocaeicola paurosaccharolyticus JCM 15092
CTAAAAGAAATTACCCACCTGAAATCAGGTGGGTAATTCGTCTATTAGTAATAGTATATCTGTCTATTATCGGTGAAGTATAACTACATTAATGTTATATTCATAGTCTGAAGATCCTTATCAGCCGAGCTATTTCCATACATAAGTTTGTACTCACCAGGAGTAACACACATTGTATTGCTCTTCTCATCGAAACATTCAAATGACGATGCAGGTATTACTATCTCAATATTCTGCTCTTCACCTGGTTTCAAAGTAACTCTCTTATAACCCTTTAAGGATTTCAGAGGTCCATTAGTATCCGAAATCTTCTTGATATATATCTGAACAATCTCAGTTCCTGCTCTTTTACCTATATTCTTTACAGGAAGAGTAAGTTTTATTGAATCTCCATCTTTAATCTTAGACTTATCAGCGCCAGCCTTACCTATCTGAAAATCTGTATAACTCAATCCGTAGCCAAACTGATAGAGAGGATCACTCATATAGCGGTATGTCCTACCCTTCATAGAATAGTCCTCATAATCGGGCAACTGAGAGATACTCTTATAGAATGTTACAGGGAGTTTTCCAGATGGATTGTAATCACCGAAAAGAATATCAGCCACTGCATTTCCTCCTTGTTCACCGCTATACCAAGCTTGAAGAATAGCATCGCAACTCTCGGTCTCGGGAACAAGTCCCATTGCAGAGCCTGAGCAGTTTACAAAAATCACCTTCTTTCCTGCAGCCTTTAACTCTTTAAGGAAGGTGCGTTGTACAGCAGGTAACTCAATGTCAGTGCGGTCGCCTCCCTTAAAACCTGGAAGATTTATAGGCATTTCCTCTCCTTCCAGCTGAGGTGATATACCACCTACAAATACTACAACATCTACATCTTTGAGTTTATTTATTGAAGCTTTGTAATCAAGAGGTAATTCTCTTCCTAAATCAAACTTAAGGTTAGCATTATATGTCTCTATCTGTGCATAACGTAACTCAATATTGTACTTCTTTCCCTTTTCAACCTTAAATGGAATCTTATACTCTGTATCTCTCCATGAACGTGACTCCTTTATTGATTTGCCATCGACAAATAGTTCCCAATAGCTTGCTCCGGCAATACGGAATACTATATCTTCTGTTACAGATGAAGTAAGCACAGTCTGGTACTTTCCTGAGAATTTAAGAAGGTTTACTTTTGGAGCAAAAGAGTGGTTACCATAGGTAGATACATTTATAGGATCTACTATCTGTATTGTAGATACAGGCTCACCCTCCATCTTCTGGTTATTCCAGAATGTACCTTTTATACCCTTCTTACCATCAAATGAGCAATTTGGCAAGAGTGATATAAGCACCTGGTCATCTATTAGGCTGCATGCTTTATCGTATACTATTTTCTTATTTCCTAATTTACTCTTTATACCATCGAGGATAGTAATTGTTGTAAAAGGAGTACCATTATAATTACCCCACATCATAGGTTTATCATCAGCGTTAGGTCCTATTACCGCCACCTTCTTAATATTTTTACTCAATGGCAAGATATTATCTTTATTCTGTAGAAGCACCATACTCTGACGGGCCATATCAAGTGTAAGTTCCTTATGTTTCTTACAATTGATAATAGACATAGGTATTTTACTCCATGGAACAATAGATGGATCATCCATCTCACCCAGTTCAAATCTCTGTGTCATCAGACGGATTACATTCTTATCTATATCCTTCTCTTTGATAAGGTCCTTTTTAACAGCGTCCGGAAGTTTCATATATGCATAACCATATCCACACTCTACATCTGTACCCGAAAGAGAACCTTTCACAGCAGCATGAACGGCATCGGAAGATGACTTATGACTTGACCAGAAGTCAGATATAGCACCACAGTCGGATACAACCATATGTTTATATCCCCACTCATCACGTAGTATCTGTTGAAGTAGACGAGTGTTACCACAACATGGTTCATCATCAAGTCGCTGATATGCGCACATAACCTGGCGTACATCCGATTTCTGCACCAAATCCTTAAAAGCTGGGAGATATGTCTCCCAAAGATCTCTAGGATTGATATCATTCAGGTTTACACTGTGGCGTGTATACTCAGGGCCACTATGCACTGCATAGTGTTTAGCACAAGCAAGAAGTTTTCTATATTTAGCATCCTGAGGCCCTTGAAGACCTTTTACTACAGCTACTCCCATCTTTGATGATAGAAATGGGTCCTCACCATAAGTCTCCTGACCACGTCCCCATCTTGGATCGCGGAATATATTCACATTAGGTGTCCATACAGACAAACCATAAAAGCGTTGGTCTTCCAAGCCCTTTTTAACTCTGTCATTATGCTTTGCTCGCATCTCATCAGAAACGGCATCATAGATATTGAACAGAAGGCCATCATTGAAAGATGCTGCCATGCCAACAGGTTCAGGAAAAACTGTCACATCACCTTGATTAGCTACTCCATGAAGTGCCTCACTCCACCATACGAATCTCTTAATGCCCATTCTGGGAATTGCTTCCGACTCATCGCACATAAGTATTGACTTCTCTTCAAGAGTGAGTCTTGAAACAAGATCCTTTGCTCTCTCTTCTGAAGTGAGTTGGGGATTCTGATATGGCAACATCTGAGCAGATAGGGATGTTGAGCAGAATAGCAGACCTATTACAAATAAATTCTTCATTTCATGAAAAGGTTTAATTATTATTCTGCGAAAGTTATATTGTCGACCTCTGCACTCTCTCCCTCTTTCATTGAGAGAACTATATTCTGCAAGCCTTTACTACCTTTTACAGAAGAACTTATATTTTGCCACTCTGTAGATGCAGGAACCTTAATTTCTCCCAGTAGTTTCTTGTCCGATTTCACCTGGCTCCATACCTGTAGAGTAGCCCCCTTCTCAGATTTCACCTTAGATGTCAGATTAAGTTTTCCGCTACTCTTTTCAGGGAACTGAACGCTGTTATAGCTTACCCATGCTTCAGGTTTACTGAATACAACCTTCCATCCTAATGTAGGGATCTCACGGTTAATATATTCAATAGCAGCATTATCCGATTTCTTGCTGAAACGGTCTATTTCAATTGTCTTAGCATATTGATGTACACCTACACCTCTCTCTGTTCTGATTACTTTCTGAATAGTTCCGTCAGCATTAAAGGAGAGTGAATCTATTCTTGTAGATCTGTTCTTATCAAACTTAGGTGAGTAGTCATTATGATGATAGAATAGATACCATTGTCCATTATACTCAACTATTGAATGGTGATTTGTCCAACATCCTGTAGGTGATTCATCCATAATAATACCGGTGAACTCGAATGGTCCCATAGGATTATCACTCATTGCATAAGCCAAAACCTCAATATTCTCTCTAACCCAAGGGAAAGTAAGATAATATTTACCATTACGTTGGAAGGCAAAAGGTCCCTCAATAAGTCCCTTCTTTGGAAGAGTATTAATTCTTAGAGGTTTAGTATCCAATTCCATCATATTGTCTTTCAGCTTAGCTACAGAGATACCTCCGGCTGACCAATAAATATAAGATTGTCCATCAGCGTCAACAAGGACACATGGATCTATACCAAAGACCCCTTTTATAGGAGCCTCTTCAGGAGTGAAAGGGCCATAAGGTTTATCAGAGGTGGCAACGCCTACTCCGAAACCACGCATGCCCTCACCTTTTGGAGCAGAAGGGAAATAGAAATAATATTTCCCATTTTTATAGACACAGTCAGGTGCCCACATTGAATAAGATTTAGGTGCTACCCAAGGAACGCTTTCCTGGCTTACTATTATCCCATGATCTGTCCAATCCATAAGATTTTCAGAAGAATACACATGGTAATCTTCCATGCAGAACCAGTCCTTACGAGAATAGTCAGAAGGAGCTGGGATATCATGTGAAGGATATAGGTATACTTTGCCTTCAAAAACTCTTGCTGTAGGGTCAGCAGTGAATTGATCCTTAATTATTGGATTCTGCCCGTTTGCATTCACTGAGAGGAGCAAAAGAAGAGAAGAAAATGATAAAAGACTTTTTATGTTTTTCATAATAATAAATTATATAGTTTTATTTTTCAAAAGCATTCTTAATGATATCATTTAGCGATGGATTCCAGTATCTCCAGTCATGACCTCCATCTCGTGAACGGAACTGGTATTGAATACCTTTGTTTCTCATCGCCTGAATAAGTTCAATGTTCATTCCGAAAGTAAAATCATCATCCCCACAATCTATAAACCATCTCACACCTCTAAGCGCCCTGATATTACCATCCGAAGCAGCTGCAATGGCTTTTACCGGGTTATTAGCATCGATGATATTTTGTCTCCATTCACCTGATGGATCATTATTCAAGAAATCAAGGTGAATTTTATAGAGATAACTACTTAATCCATAAGCAGTATTGAACATTTCCGGGTGATGTACAACATATACCATTGATGCTCCTCCACCCATAGAGAAACCTGCCACTGAGCGTGACTCCTTACTTCCTTTACAACGGTATTTATTTTCAATATATGGCATGAATTCATTGAAGAAGAAATCTTCATATTTCCACAGAGGAGCATTGAACCAGATCATATTGTTCTTGTTGCCTTCAGGACATACAATGACCATCTCATCAACTTCACCACTAGCAATAAGGCTGTCGGCTTTTTCCTTCAGTCCACCAAACTGTGCCCAGTCAGTATTTGCACAGCCACCGCCATGCAAAAGGTATAGCACGTTATATTTCTTGTCGCTGTTCTTATCAAAATCTTTTGGGAGATAAACTGAATACTCTCTTAACGATACACCTTGCAAAAGTTTACAAGGCATCATACAGTTTTCGACTCTGCTTTCTTGAGAATAGACAGATAGTGAGAATAGAAAAATAAAAGATAAAATTATTGCTCTCATAAAAAAAATTAAATTGTTATTAGCATTGATACAAAATTATCAATGCTAATAACAAGTCATAAATTTTTATGTTACAAAAACTTTCCTAAAGATTACATTTTACCTATTATCAATCCATTTATTATACTAAACATTACATCGAGGCTATTCAGAATTGATTTTCTTACTTTATTTAAGTAACATCAGTAAAAGTAGGATTATTATGGGAACAGATACATTACCTCTTTAAACAGATAGTTGCGTAACCTGTTATCGGTATCCAGTAAGATAAGATGACCATCAAGTTGAACATCATAAATCGATGCCATAAACTCCCCGTTCTTGTCACGGAAACGATAGATTCCGTTTCTTCTAAAAAGAAGATTTTTGTATTGTGAATATACTCTGTTTCGGCAATCAATATCATTGAGTCTTATCTTGTCGAAGCCATTTTTCAATCGGCATATGATGTCATTAAGTAGAACATCCAATTCTACATCTCTATCTATTATCTGGTATAATGAGACAGGATTAGGAGCTTCAGAATAGAATTTTTGCTGGTTGACATTTACTCCTATACCCAAAACAGACCTTGACACATAGATGCCTTGCAGATCATTCTCTATAAGCATTCCACATATCTTTTTATCTTTCCAATAGATATCATTAGGCCATTTCACTGATATGTCATCTGTATATTTACTCAGAGCATCGCAAATGGCAACTGATGTGATAATAGAGATAATGAACTGATCGCGCGCAATAACATTCGTCGGATATACTACCGTACTGAATGTTAGGTTCTTACCTCTCTCCGACTCCCAGCTATTGCCGATCTGCCCTCTACCACGAGTCTGGAAATCAGACAATACCGTAGTATATTCATCAACCTTTTCTGCATCACAAAGTTTAGTTAGGTAACTGTTTGTAGAGTCCAACTCCTCTTTATGAATTACATGACCTCTGAAGTCATTATCATAGCCTATCATACTCCTCCTTCACTTTCTTTGTAAATTTCTTGTATACCTCCTCCACAGAGTGATCAATAAGATGCTTTATCAACTTTTCATCCACTCCTGCAGTATAGTCTATCTGATTCCAATACTTCTTATTGAAATGAAAAGCTCCCTCAATCTCGTTATATTTCTCACGTAACTCGATTGCATATTCAGGATCGCACTTCAGAATGACAAAACGTGCTTTTTCAAGGCTTAGACATGCAAACATCTTCCCCATCACTTTAAATACCAGAGTATCTTGATCAAAAGGGAATGACTCTTCTGCTCCTTTTTTAGAGAGACAATAGAGGCGTACAGATTCTATATCCATATTCTATAATATTACAGGTAGTATACTAAGTTCAATGTAGAGACTAAAATCTTTCTCTTTAAGATAACAAAGTTAATACGAAAGAGCAGTAAACAAAAAAATCCTTGCAAACAAATGTTTGCAAGGATTAATTATTTTGAGGGGTGGAAGATGGGGTTCGAACCCACGACCTTCGGAACCACAATCCGGCACTCTAACCAGCTGAGCTACATCCACCATTTATACTTCCTTTCGAAAGCGATGCAAAGGTAGCCTTTTTATTTAAATCTACAAGCGTTCGACTCTATTTTTTACTTATATTAAGGAAAAAATCATCTTCAAAACCGCCTATCAAAGCCAGCTATTATAATTAAAATACTGATAATATGAAAATTGCGATAATATGTAAATATGATCGCAATCTTCTCTATTTTTAGATATCTGCTTACTTATATATCTCTTTTTTACCTGCCAGAAGAGTATTTTTCATTAAAGAAACAATAGTCATAGGTCCCACACCACCTGGAACAGGAGTTATGAATGAGCATTTTTCAGCTACCTCATCAAATTTCACATCACCTGTAAGTTTGAAACCTGATTTTCTTGTGGCATCAGGTACACGTGTTGTACCCACATCAATAATTACTACACCATCTTTAACCATATCTGCAGTTACAAAGTTTGGCTGTCCAAGTGCTGCAATTATGATATCAGCTTTCCGGCACTCTTCTTTCAAATCCGCACTATGGCTATGGCATACAGTTACTGTAGAATCACCTGGATATCTCTTCTGCATCATAAGGCTTGCCATTGGCTTTCCAACGATGTTGCTTCTTCCAAGGATTACACATTTCTTGCCTTTAGTCTCAATATTATATCTTCTCAGGAGTTCAATGATTCCATTTGGGGTAGCAGAAACATAGCAAGGTAATCCTATAGACATCCTACCAACATTGATTGGATGGAATCCGTCAACATCTTTTCTATAGTCTATAGTCTCAATCACCTTCTGTTCTGATATATGTTTAGGCAGAGGCAACTGTACTATAAATCCGTCAACATCGGGATCATCGTTCAACTCTCTTACCTTTGCAAGTAATTCTTCTTCTGTAACATCAGCCTCATAACGTATAAGTGATGATTTGAAACCACAGACCTCACACGCTTTAACTTTTGCAGCTACGTAAGTTTCACTACCTCCATCATGTCCTACAAGGATTGCAGCAAGATGAGGACGCTTACCTCCTTTTGCTACTATTTCGGCAACTTCAACAGCAATTTCCTGCTTTACCTGTTCCGAAATCATTTTTCCATCTATTAGTTGCATATTAATTATATATTGAAATGTACAAAATAAATTACTATAACCTGAGCTACAATATGCCCGTAAACAAATGTAGCATATCTTAGAAAGATTTTAAAATAAAAGAGGAGAAAGCTCACACTCTCTCCTCTTTATATCATATATTATCACTTTTTCATTTTAGGCATCATCTTACCCATCTTACTGCTCGTCACCATCTTCATCATCTTTCGAGTCTGATCAAACTGTTTGAGCAATCTGTTAACCTCTTGGATCGTAGTGCCACTGCCCTTAGCAACACGAGTACGTCGTGTGCCATTCAATAATCCAGGGTTCGTTCTCTCTTCCGGAGTCATTGAGTAGATAATAGCCTCAATACTCTTGAATGCATTATCATCAATATCTATATCTTTTATAGCTTTTCCAACACCAGGTATCATTGAAGCAAGGTCTTTAAGATTACCCATCTTTTTTATCTGATGTATCTGTGAAAGGAAGTCATTGAAATCGAACTGATTCTTCTGAATCTTCTTCTGAAGACGTTTTGCTTCCTCCTCGTCATATTGTTCCTGAGCACGTTCAACAAGTGAAACGATATCACCCATACCCAATATACGGTCAGCCATACGTTCCGGATGGAATTGATCTATTTCATCAAGTTTCTCACCTGTTCCTATGAATTTTATTGGTTTGTCGACTACAGTACGTATTGAGAGCGCAGCACCACCACGAGTGTCACCATCAAGTTTTGTCAACACAACACCGTTGAAGTCAAGTCTGTCATTAAACTCTTTAGCAGTGTTTACTGCATCCTACCGGTCATTGAGTCGACAACAAATAGAGTCTCATCCGGATTTATAGCATTTTTGATAGCTTCAATCTCGTTCATCATCTGCTCGTCAACAGCAAGACGTCCTGCAGTATCGACAATAACAAGGTCATAACCTTTTGCCTTAGCCTCTTGTATAGCATCGAGTGCAATCTTTACAGGATCCTTAACATCCTCCTCACAGAATACAGGTATTCCAATCTGCTCACCTAAAACCTTAAGCTGTTCGATAGCAGCAGGACGGTAAACGTCACAAGCAACCAAAAGAGGCTTTCTGTTCTTTTTTGTGCTAAGCATCTTGGCAAGTTTTCCAGAGAAGGTAGTTTTACCTGAACCCTGAAGACCTGACATAAGAATCTTTGCAGGACGACCTGTAAGTTCGATTTCTGCAGTCTCACCACCCATAAGTTTGGCTAGTTCATCATGAACAATCTTCACCATCAACTGACTTGGCTTAACAGCAGTAAGTACATTCTGACCAAGTGCCTTTTCTTTTACAGTATCTGTAATTCTTAGCTACCTTATAGTTTACATCGGCATCAAGCAATGCTTTACGAACATCCTTTAATGTCTCTGCAACATTTATTTCCGTAATCTTACCCTCACCCTTGAGGATTTTAAAAGACCTTTCTAGTCTGTCACTTAAATTATCGAACATTATATTATACCTGTTTCAAATTACTTATTATTATAATAGGTGGCAAAAATACAAAAAAGTTAATTAAAATCATATCTTTTTATCCTGCCATTTTCCTTTTTTGAAATAAAGGATACTGCAAATGAGCATCAATAGATAGTAAACGATTTCTGCTGAAAAACAAACAGATACCGGAGAGCGGAAGTAAAGAGCTATTACAAATATATATATTGTATATATTGCAAGTGTAATAGTCTCAAGGATAAGTGCCGCCTTAGTATTTCCTGTACCCGATATACCATTGAAATATATATTCGACACAGATGCCACAATCATTGCTATTGATATTACATAAAGTGATGGTATAGCTTCATTTATCAGTCCTATCTCATTTGTATAAACAGAGAGGATCCCTTTTGGGAATATTATTGTTACTGAGGCGCAAGCGACCATTATGAGAAGAGACATCTTAGAAATCTTGCCTAAAAGTTTCATTACGTTAGATGCCCCCTCACTGCCTATAAGGTTACTTACTAGCGAATTGGCTGTTACAGATAGCGCCTGCACAGGAATTAACAGTACTACATATATGCTCCTCACTATATTAGCAATGGCAAGTTCCCTCTGACCTATTCTCTCAATAGCAACGAAAAATACAAACCATACACTCATGGAGAGAAAATATTGGAACATTGTAAAACTTGAAATATTCAGTATCCTGGACAGAAGAGGGAAGTCGAAACTCTTGATACGTTTAAGTCCATACTTTTTGAAATCAGTATATCCATATGTATATAGCAAGAAGAATAGTGTTGACAAAGCCTCGGATATTACAGATGCAATAGCTGCACCTTTAATTCCCCATCCAGGGAAACCAAAATGACCGAATATCATTGCATAATCGAGTGCCACATTAGCCAGTGCCATCACTATGGCATTCATCGTTATAACCTTTGTCTTTGTTATACCGATAAAGAAGGCACGAAAGATAGCATTTATGAAGGAAAAGAAGAAACCGAACATTCTCCAGCTAAGGAACTCATTCGTAGCTTGATTAATATCCTTGTTTGTTATAACCATATCAATAAAAGTAGGAGCAACAAAGCGAGTTATAAAAAACAGAATCACTGCAAGTATAAACATAAATATTATGCCCTGCTGAACTATAACTCCTATATCAGAGTATCTGCCCTCTCCATTTCTTCTAGCTATAAGGATCTGTGAGCCTACACTGAACCCAAAAGCTACCGTAAGCACACATATATATAATAAACCACCCAAAGCAGATGCTCCAAGTGCGACCTCACTGACTCGGCCTAGAAAAGCGGTATCTATGACGTTTATAATGTTCTGTGCCAGCAATCCAAGCAGTACCGGATAGCTTACATCCCAAATTTTCCTGTTATTATACATATAATTAATGCTCAATCTTTTGCTAGGCAAAAATAGTACATTTTATTCCTAATACCTTAATAATCATAAATATTAGCATATATTAAGTACTAAGAAATTTTATACATAGTTTCACTTGTAACTATTTCGAATATTACTTTTTTTGAAATATATTGCACAAAATGTTTGTCAGTGTGCTATTTATACATATCTTTGACCCCGAAATTTAAATTTAGAAATAAAATGAAGAAATTATTAATAATTGCAGCTGCTGCATTATTTGTTTCAAATTCAACTTTTGCAGGTGGTATCTTAACAAATACAAATCAGCATGCCTCTTTCTTAAGAATGCCTGCGAGAGGTGCATCTATCGCAATAGATGGTACATATTCGAACCCAGCCGGTCTTGCATTTCTTCAAAATGAGGGCCTTCACTACGGACTTACAATACAGAACGCATACCAGACAAGAAACATTGATGCCACTTTTGGCTACTACAATGGAGTAGTTGGTGGTCAACAGGCTATAGGTACATTGACTCAGGAATATAAAGGTACAGCATCTGCTCCTGTTATACCAAGTATACAAGCTGCTTACAAAAAAGGCAATTGGGTCCTTTCAGGAAGTTTCGCAATTACAGGTGGTGGTGGTAAAGCATCTTTCTCACATGGTCTGCCAATGTTCACATCTGTTACTATGGCCGGAATATACCAAGCAACAAAAGGAACTGTAATACCAGGCATGTACGACATCAAGACAGCTATGAGCGGACACCAGTATATATTCGGTGCGCAATTAGGCCTTAGCTATAAAGTTAACGAATGGCTCGGTGTTTTCGGCGGAGGTAGAATGAACTACGTAAGCAGTGGTTACAAAGGTTTCGTTGATGCTACACTTAAAGAACAGTTTGGTGGTAATCAACTTATGGATATTCAGTTGGATTGCGATCAGAGCGGATGGGGACTCACTCCTATAATCGGTGCTGACGTGAAATTAGGGAGATGGAACTTCGGTGCTAAATATGAGTTCAAAACAAATCTTAATATAGAAAACAATACTAAGACACTAAAGGCTCCAGACGGTGTTCTTAAAGACTACGAAGATGGAGTTAATACGCCAAACGACATTCCTTCTCTTCTCACAGTTGCTGCACAGTACAGCATTCTTCCTAACCTAAGAGCAGCTGTTGAATACCACTTCTATGATGACAAATCAGCAGGAATGGCACACGACAAGAACAAAGCTCTTACAAAAGGAACAAACGAATATTTGTTTGGTATAGAGTGGGATGTTTTCAACAGACTTACATTAAGCGGTGGATACCAGAATACTGATTACGGATTGTCTGACGGATTCCAAAGCGATACAAGCTTCTACTGCGACTCTAACTCTTTTGGTTTCGGTGCAGAGGTTAAGATGACAGAAAAGTTAAATCTTAACGTAGGTTACTTCTGGACAAATTACAAAGACTATAAAAAAGAGATGTCAAGCTACAATGGCACAGGATTACCTGGTACAGATACATATTCTCGTACAAACAAGGTGTTCGGTGTTAGCTTGAACTATTCAATGTAAATACCTATTCCACAACACTTTGAATAACTAATATTTCAATTCCCCTCTGAGTTATAAAAAGCTCAAAGGGGAATTTTTTTATTGCTTAATACAAAAATACTAGTCAACTTCATATACAAATATAAATTATTGAGTAAACCATTAATAAAAATAGTATAATCAAAGTCAACAAGTTTTATAAATAAGACAATAAAGAGTCAACTTTTATAGTTAAACTACATTATTAACTAAATGGTTATGAACTCTACAGTTGTGAAGTATATACTCCACAGCTGTAAATTATATAGACTTCACTGAAGAGTATAAAGTTCACAATTGTGAAGTGAATATTTTGTCATATCAGACACTGAATTTGCATTATACGTATCTTAAAAACAGATAGAACGAATATAGATACAAATTACGGCAGCACCTCATTCTAAACGAAGAGGCACTGCCGTTTTATTTTTTATAACCTCTGCTAAATGTAACAGAGTTCGTTTTATCAATTCTTCTTATAAGTTACTGTTGCTGAAGCCTGATGAACCGGCATTACCAACATCTCTGCTATCTGCATATACTCAGGCACAGATGCAGCAAAATAGACTGTCTCTGCAATATCATCACCATTAAGCGGATGAATACCTTTGTATACATTGTCAGCCTTATCCTTGTCACCACGGAATCGCACAACAGAGAAGTTTGTCTCAACAAGTCCCGGTTTGATCAATGTAACCCTTAGAGGAGTATTAACCAAATCCATACGAAGTCCGTCAGTAAGTGACTTTACAGCAGCCTTAGTAGCGCAGTACACACTTCCACCAGGGTATGCAGCATCACCTGCTATTGAACCGATATTGATAATCTGACCTCTACCTCTCTCAACCATACCAGGAACAACCATTCTTGTCATAGCAAGAAGAGATTTAATGTTTGTATCGATAACGATATCCCATTCATCAAGATTTCCCTCATGTTCCTTATCTACACCAATAACAAGTCCTGCATTGTTGACAAGAATATCAATTGCCTTCCACTCCTCAGGAAGATTATCTAAAGCACTCTTTGCAGCAGCTCTATCTCTTACATCAAATGGCAACAAAAGCGTATCCACTTTATATTCGCTCTTAAGTTGTTCATTAAGCTCTGATAGTTTGCCTGTATTACGTCCGTTCAGAATCAATCTGGCTCCTTCGCGAGCGAATCTTTTTGCACACCCTGCTCCTATTCCGCTAGATGCACCTGTAATAAATACAATTTTGCCTTTCATAATAAAACTCCTTTTACGGGTTTAAAAACTAATGTTTATACTCTTTATAATCTTTTTCTATTCCATCAGCAATCCATACGGCAAGTGCCTGACGATTTTGCGGTATAACAAGTCTCTTCTGATCCTTTGGATTACTTATATTACCAAGTTCAAGAAAAGCCGAAATAGGCTGACTGTTTACAAGAACATACAGATCACGTTCACCTACAGTTCCGGTAAAACCTCTGTTAGGTTGATGTTTACCATATTTTTTATTGAATGTAGACTGCAAATTATCAGCCAATGACTTACCCTTCTTACTTCCCGGTGCGTTATAGAAGAAAACATCTGTCTGTTCACCTTCACCACGACTGTCCACATGGACAAATATACCTCTTTTATACCTGCTCCAATCTGTCTTGTAAATTTTGTCAATAGCCATACACCTTTGGCTAAGTCTATCAATCTGACTGAGTGGAATGGGATCCCCCATACATGTCTCAGTTTTGCTATTCTCTAAGACGTAATCATCTCTTATGCCATCCTTCTCATCTTGAATTATCACTTGAACTTTCGCCCCACGTGACATAAGTTCACGGGCAAGTCTCAAAACTATATCGTAAGCATACTCATCTTCGTGTAGCTCTTTACCATTGTACTTACCTATGGCTCCCGGATCAGGACCACCATGCCCACTTACCAGATAAAACGAAGTACCCTTGAGAGAGGTCTCCGTTACCTGAAATTTTGAATACTTTCCGAAAAGCTTTCTAACATTGGATTGATCGCTCTTTTTTTGTGAATATAACGCAGAAGGGAAAATAGTAAGAATAAAAAAAACAAACGTGAAAAACCTCATATCAATTCATTAATAGTTCATCAATCTTCTTCGACAAACTTGTGAACTCCTCCTGATTGAACAGGCGTGTAAGCATAACAATCTTTCCCTCTCTATCTATAAGCACATTTCTAGTTATACCGGCGTTACGGTCAGCATAAAGTGCAAAAATATCAGCTCCTTTATCAAGAGCCATCGGATAGGTTATCTTTGTCTGTGAAATAAACTTCTCTACTGTTGCCAAAGGCTCATCCCTGTCAACTCCATAAAGAGCAAATACTTTATCACCTTTATGTTTTTGCCATATGTCTTTTTCAATAAAAGGCATCTCTTTCCTACAAACACCACACCAACTTGCCGTAAACTGAAGCATAACAACTTTTCCTCTTAATGATGATAGTTTAACCTTCTGTCCATTGGTCAGCAGCATCTCAAAATCAGGAGCAGTCTGTCCAACCTTAACCAAATATCCTACTGAATCAGGAGTGGTATTCTGTGCCTTTGCAGACATACTGACAAATAACAATCCTATCAATAAAAATAGTCCATAGATTTTTTTCATAATTTCCACTAATAATTACCTAACAAAGATATCTCTTTATTAAAAAACGAGCAACCTTTTAAAACATAATAGACAAAAACGCCTAAAATACAACATAATTTAAGAACTGTACAAAAAGACATAACACAGTATAACAGAGCGCAACTTTAAATAAAACCATATCCTATTGATGTTTATTACAAAATCTTTAGTACTTTTGTTGCCAAATTGACATAATGTTTTAACAGGATGAACGTATTAGAACTAAGTGAGCAAGAGATAATCAGACGCAACAGTCTGAACGAAATGCGTGCTTTGGGTATTGACCCATATCCAGCTGCAGAGTACAAAACGAATGCGTTTTCAACAGATATAAAAGATGAGTTCAAAGATGATGAAAGTGAGCCACGTAAAGTATCGGTTGCAGGCCGTATTATGGGCCGCCGTATCATGGGAAAGGCCTCTTTCGTAGAACTTCAAGACTCAAAAGGACGTATTCAGGTCTACATCACACGTGATGACATCTGTAAAGATGAGAACAAAGACCTATACAATGTAGTATTCAAACGCCTGCTTGATATTGGAGACTTTATTGGAATAGAAGGTTTCGTATTCCGCACACAAATGGGCGAGATAAGTATTCATGCTCAAGAGCTTACTGTTTTATCTAAATCTTTAAAACCGCTACCTATCGTGAAATATAAAGATGGTGTGGCATATGATAAATTTGAAGATCCTGAATTAAGATATCGTCAGAGATATGTAGACTTGATAGTAAATGATGGCGTAAAAGAGACATTCATGAAACGCTCTACTATTATCAAGACAATGCGTGCTGTTTTTGACGAAGCTGGATATACAGAAGTAGAAACTCCTATCCTTCAATCGATTGCCGGTGGTGCTAGTGCACGCCCATTCGTTACTCACCATAACTCATTGGATATACCATTATATATGCGTATTGCTACTGAGCTATATTTGAAACGCCTTATTGTAGGTGGTTTTGAGGGTGTATATGAAATTGGAAAGAACTTCCGTAACGAAGGTATGGACAAGACACATAATCCTGAATTTACATGTATGGAATTGTACGTACAGTACAAAGACTATAACTGGATGATGGATTTCACAGAGAAGATGCTTGAACGTATATGTATAGCTGTAAACGGCTGTGCAGAAACAGTTATCGACGGAAAGACTATCAGTTTCAAGGCTCCATATCGTCGTCTTCCTATCTTGGAAGCTATTCAGGAGAAGACCGGTTATGATTTGAACAATAAGAGTGAAGAAGAGATACGTGAAGTGTGTAAAGCACTTAACATGGAAATTGACGAAACTATGGGTAAAGGTAAGTTGATTGATGAAATCTTCGGTGAATTCTGTGAAGGTACTTTCATTCAACCAACTTTCATCACTGATTACCCTGTAGAGATGTCACCTCTTACTAAAATGCACCGTTCTAAACCAGGTTTAACAGAACGCTTTGAGTTGATGGTTAATGGAAAAGAGTTGGCTAATGCTTACTCAGAGCTTAATGACCCTATCGACCAAGAAGAGAGGTTCATTGAACAGATGCGTTTAGCTGATAAGGGAGATGATGAAGCAATGCTTATTGACCAAGACTTCTTACGCGCTTTACAATATGGTATGCCTCCAACATCAGGTATAGGTATCGGCATTGACCGTCTTACTATGTTAATGACTGGAAATGCATACATTCAAGAAGTATTATTCTTCCCACAGATGCGTCCGGAGAAAGTTACCCCAAAAGATTCTACTGCTAAGTTCATGGAAATTGGCATCAGCGAAGATTGGGTTCCTGTAATTCAGAAGGCCGGATACAATCTGGTAAGCGACATGAAAGATGTAAACCCACAGAAAGTTCACATGGACATTTGTGGTATAAATAAGAAATATAAATTGGAATTGACAAATCCTACTGTTGAACAAGTCACAGAGTGGATTAGCAAAATCTAATATGATATAATGAAATTGCCCGGTAAAATAGCGATAATGGGTGGCGGAAGTTGGGCTACTGCTATTGCAAAAATAGTATTATCCCAATGCGACGATTCAATAAACTGGTATATGCGCCGAGACGATAGAATTGAAGAATTCAAGCGCCTTGGTCATAATCCGGCTTATCTTACAGGTGTGCGTTTCGACATGAAGAGAATAAATTTCTCATCAGACATAAACAGCATCGTAAAAGATTCCGACACTCTGATTTTTGTCACTCCATCTCCATACTTGAAGATTCATCTGAAAAAGCTCAAGATGAAACTTAAGGATAAGTTCATCGTGACTGCCATAAAAGGTATTGTACCAGATGAAAATTTAATTGTATCTGACTATTTCAATAAAGTTTATGACGTACCAGTAGAGAACTTAGCTGTTCTTGGAGGTCCCTGTCATGCAGAGGAGGTAGCACTTGAAAGACTTTCATACCTAACTATAGGGTGCGAGGATATTGATAAAGCGAAATTTTCGCAAAACAGCTTTCAGGTAACTATATCAAGACATCTGTTAGCTACGATGTTGCAGGTATTGAGTACGCTTCAGTACTTAAAAATGTTTATGCTATAGCTGCAGGTATTTGCAGCGGATTGAAATATGGAGATAACTTCCAGGCTGTTCTCATTTCGAATGCAATAGAAGAGATGAACAGATTCCTTAATGTGGTTAGCCCTTGCAAACGTAACATACAGGATTCCGTATACTTAGGAGACCTTCTTGTAACATCATATTCCAAGTTCAGTAGAAACAGAGTCTTTGGAACTATGATTGGTAAAGGTTACTCTGTCAAGAGTGCTCAAATAGAGATGGAAATGATTGCGGAAGGTTATTATGGAACTAAATGCATAAAAGAGATAAACAAGCATCTTCATGTAAACATGCCTATTATGGATGCTGTATATAACATATTATACGAACGTATATCTCCTATGATTGAGATAAAATTATTAACTGATTCATTTAGGTAAAATTCATATATAATGAAAAATATTAGTTTAAATATCAACAAGGTAAGCTCTGTTGTATCAAAAGAGACAATAGATTCTTATGCTTCTTTGACTAAGGAGTGCATGGAGACTCTTGACAAAGGTACAGGTAAAGGAAATGATTTCTTAGGTTGGCTCCACCTTCCATCATCAATAACAAAGGAAGAGTTGGCTGCACTTAAAGATTGCGCTAAGACTCTTCGTGACAACTGCGAAGTTGTTGTTGTAGCAGGTATCGGAGGTAGCTACCTCGGTGCTCGTGCTGTAATAGAGGCTCTGTCAAACAGCTTTCAATGGCTAAAGAAAGAGCAGGATGCTCCTATCATGATCTATGCAGGTCATAATATCGGTGAGGATTATCTATACGAGTTGACTAACTATCTTAAGGATAAGAAATTCGGCGTAATAAATATATCTAAATCAGGAACAACAACTGAGACAGCTTTGGCATTCCGTCTTCTCAAGAAACAGTGTGAAGATCAAAGAGGAAAAGAGATGGCTAAGAAGGTTATTGTAGCTGTTACTGACGCGAAGAAAGGTGCTGCTAGAATTACAGCCAACAACGAAGGTTACAACACATTCGTTATTCCTGATAATGTAGGTGGTCGTTTTTCTGTACTTACACCGGTAGGACTCCTTCCTATTGCAGTTGCAGGATTTGATATCGACAAACTTATTGAAGGTGCTGCTACAATGGAGAAAGCTTGCGGAAACGATGTTCCTTTTGCTGAAAATCCAGCTGCTGTTTATGCAGCAACACGTAATGCTCTTTACAAAGATGGAAAGAAGATTGAGATACTTGTAAACTTCAACCCTAAACTTCACTATTTCATGGAGTGGTGGAAACAGCTATATGGAGAATCTGAAGGTAAGGAAAATAAAGGTATATTCCCTGCTGCTGTAGACTTCTCTACAGATCTTCACTCAATGGGACAATGGATTCAGGAAGGTGAGAGAACAATATACGAAACAGTTATCTCTATTGAGAACCCTAATTACACACTTGTAGTTCCTTCTGATGAAGCAAACCTTGACGGTCTGAACTTCCTTGCCGGAAAACGTGTAGACGAGGTTAATAAGATGGCTGAACTTGGTACACAGCTTGCACATGTTGATGGTGGTGTTCCAAATATGCGAGTATCTGTTCCTGAACTAAACGAGTTCTACCTTGGACAGTTGATCTACTTCTTCGAAAAGGCTTGTGGTATTAGCGGTTATATCCTTGGAGTAAATCCATTCAACCAACCAGGTGTAGAGGCTTACAAGAAGAATATGTTCGCCCTTCTTAACAAACCAGGTTACGAAGAGGAATCTAAAGCTATTCAAGCAAGACTATAATTTGAACAGTACCGATAAACATCGGTTAAGCACTGTTTTAAAATGAAAAAATGACGCCTTGACGTCAGCAAAAATAATAATGTCATCCCTTGTCTACAGGTCTCCTTTTTAATGACCTGTCAGCAAGAGATGACATTTTAAGATTAATAAATGTACAAAGAAGCAATACACAATTATCTAACTTCAAGAGGATACAACTCAATAAACTTAAAGGCTGTTCTCTTCGACATGGATGGAGTACTCTTTAACTCCATGCCAAGCCATGCCAAATCATGGCATAGAGTGATGAAGAAATTTGGATACAATCTTAGTGAGCAGGAGGCATATATGCACGAGGGAAGAACGGGCTCATCGACTATTAATATAGTATCTAATAGAGAGAGAGGCCATGATGCAACCCAAGAGGAGATTGAAACAATCTATAAAGCAAAGACTGTAGAGTTCAACAGCTTCCCAAAATCAGAAAGAATGCCAGGCGCACTCGAAGTGCTCACACAGATTAGTTCTCAAGGGCTTATACCCATGGTTGTTACAGGTTCGGGACAGAAATCACTTCTCGACAGACTGAATAAAAACTTCCCTGACATATTCAAAGAGGAGTTGATGGTAACGGCTTATGATGTAAAACACGGAAAACCACATCCGGAACCATATCTTATGGCACTTGAGAAAGCCGGTATAAAAGCTAACGAGGCTGTAGTGATAGAAAATGCTCCATTAGGCGTTCAGGCAGGAGTTGCTGCTGGAATATTTACCATAGCAGTAAATACCGGACCTCTAGATGACAATATATTGCTTGATGAAGGAGCGAACCTTCTTTTCCCATCCATGAACTCTTTTGCTGAATCATGGCAGGATCTAAAGAATGAGTTTGATAACTCTTCTTTATAAAATGTCTTTTCGAGATATTGCTGAATGATATTTAGCAGTAGCAGAGAGACTATAGATATAACAGACAGAGTGAAACTTAAAAGATATAATTATCTTCTGAGTTTCACTCTGTCTGTTATATTACCTATATTATAATTATACTACACCTCAAAAAGTCTACTTCTTGACAGCATGCATGATCCTATGATACCAGCCTTTTCCTTAAGTTTTGATTCTATAATTAAAGAATCACGATTCATAAGGTTTAGCGTATACTTCCTTACTGTACTGATTATAGGCTGCAATAGATAGTCACCTGTTTTAGACAAATCTCCTCCTATAACAATAAGATCGGGATTAAAGATATTTATAAGTCCTGCTATATGTCCGCCAAGTTTCCTTCCTAAATCCTCAACTAACTCAATGCATAGTAAATCCTCTTTTGATACAGCGTCAATAATATCATCAAGAGTAACTTCAGAAAGATCACTCTTCATTGTTGATATAATAGAGCTCTCTCCATCTCTGATATGTTCAAGTAGAATTCGGTGAAGAGCAACTCCTGATACCTCAGTCTCAATGCACCCCTTCTTTCCACAATGACACATTATCTCATTATCGTACCCATAGTTGTGACCAAACTCTCCGGCAAAGCCAGACTTTCCTTTATACAGTTTACCATCGATAATAATACCCATGGCAAGTCCCCAGCTTACATTTATGAAGATTATATTCTTTTCATCTTTGAGATGACTTTGAACATACTCTCCATAAGCCATTCCTCTTGTATCGTTATCAACAGAGACTCTCATTCCATTGAATCTCTTTGAAAACTCTTCAGAAATTGGTTTATCATTAAAATTGTATAAGATATGGCTATATCCCAATTCAGAGTTTATTCTACCCGGCATGTCAATATTAACATTAAGAATCTTCTTCTTATCTACAGGTACCTTATTTATAAAGCCCTTGATAATAACACAAAGTTCCTCAAAATTCTCTGGGACATTTACAGGCTTAAATGGTATGCCCGTTTCAACCATAACCATCTCACCTCTGAAATCAATAAGAGCAATATTAACATAGAAAGCACTGACATCTACTCCTATAAAATAGGCGGAATCAGCATTCAAGCAATAAAGATTTGGATGACGGCCACCACTCGTCTCAAGCTTACCACATTCATTAACATACCCCTCTTCTACCATCTCTTCAACAAATTTTGTGACTGTAGGGACACTTAAATCCATTTCTTTGGCCAAGTCAGTAATAGTAGCACAACTATTATATATGAAATAAGTGATAATCTTCTTTTTCATAACTGCTCCTTTTGTGCCTTTTGCTATTTCTTTCAACAATTTGCTGCTCATATTAGAAAAAATTCGTTACTTTAATGCAAATATAAAGTTTTTTTGCAATTCATGTACACTTTAGCTATTTTAAATTTATAATTAAATCAGTCTTATATACTATTTTATTATAATTTAATACTTACCGCCTG
>NZ_BAJR01000044.1 GCF_000613805.1 Phocaeicola paurosaccharolyticus JCM 15092
TATTTTAAAAATATATACCCGTATAGTATTTAAACTTTATAAATTACTCTTTATAAAACTAAACTATAATTAAAGTGAAGCCGATATGCTTTTTGTATATTTGTTATTGGCTTAGAATTAAAATATAAATTTAAGTTTGGATATTTGCTTTTTGATTTTTCTTTTAAACTCATTCTTTTTTATCATTGACTTACCATTTTAATATAATATAAACATGATAGTTTGCAAAAAAGTGAAATAATTACTTTTGTGCAATTTTAATGGAAAAGGAGATTAGATTATGAAGATTATAAATAACGAACTTCTTTATTCTTTATCTATTCAAGCAAAGGAAAACAGCGTTTTAAGAGCGAGATACAACTTTCATAAGCCTGAGGATAGAAGATTGAACAGGACCCTTAATGTAATGGAAAAGGGGTGTGTAATGCCTGTCGAGTTTCAGGACAACGGAACTCTCACACTTATGGTTTTAAAAGGTAGAATAAAGGTAAATTTATATAACTCAGAGAAAGATATAACAGACGAAGTATTTCTAGATCCTAAACTAGGTAGCTATGGACTTGAGATTAGCGAGGGAAGATGGCATAACATAGAGGTACTCGATGATAATACAGTAGTTTTTGAAATAAAAACAACAGAAAAATGTGTGGAATAGTAGGATACATAGGAAAGCGTGAGGCTTATCCTATATTGATAAAGGGACTTCACAGGTTGGAGTACCGTGGATATGATAGTGCAGGAGTTGCAATTATCAGTAAAGAAATGAGGTTGAATGTCCTTAAAGCACAAGGTAAGGTCAGTGATCTGGAGAACGCAGCGCAAGGTAAAGATACATGTGGATCTCTTGGCATCGCGCATACAAGATGGGCTACTCATGGTATTCCATCTCAGGTAAATGCTCATCCACACTTATCACAGAGTGGTGAGATTACTCTGGTTCATAATGGTATAATCGAGAATTATGCTACATTAAGAGCACAGCTCTTAAGTAAAGGATATACATTCAAGAGTCAGACAGATACCGAGGTCTTGGTACAGCTCATAGAGTATATACAGAAGAAACATCATATAAACCTGACGACTGCTGTACGTATTGCCCTGAATAAGGTGATTGGTGCTTATGCAATAGTCGTTATAGATAGTAAGGAGCCGGACCTATTGGTTGTTGCCCGAAAATCTAGCCCACTAGTTATTGGTGTAGGAGAAGGCAACAATGAGTTCTTCGTAGGATCTGATGCTTCACCTATAGCAGAGTATACCAAGAAGATGATCTATCTCAAAGATGATGAGGTAGCTGAACTGACAAGAGGTGAGGAGGTAAAGATTACCACTCTTAATAACGATAAGGTTGATATCTGTATTCAGAATGTAGAGATGGACCTTGGTCAGCTTGACAAATCGGGCTATGCGCACTTCATGTTGAAGGAGATATTCGACCAACCCGACTGTATAACCGACTGCATGCGTGGCCGTCTGCTACTTGAATATAAGAAGATTGTATTGTCAGCAATAACCGATTATCGTGACAGACTTCTTAGTGCAAAGCGTTTTATAATTGTAAGCTGTGGTACCAGCTGGCATGCGGGACTTATAGGTAAACAACTTATTGAAGAGTTCTGCCGTATCCCTGTACATGTTGAATATGCCTCTGAGTTCCGTTACAGAAACCCTGTAATATTCAGCAATGATGTTGTTATTGCTATCTCTCAGAGTGGTGAAACTGCCGATACACTTGCAGCCATTGAGTTGGCTAAAAAGCATGGTGCTATGGTATTCGGTGTAGTAAATGCGGTAGGTTCTAGTATAGCAAGAAATACTGATACAGGTATATATACACATGTTGGCCCTGAAATAGGTGTTGCATCTACCAAAGCATTTACCGGTCAGGTTACTGTGTTGACACTGCTTGCTTCTGCACTTGCCAAGGAGATGAACAGGATTGATGACGAATATTTTACATCAATAATTAATGAGTTGTCAGCTATTCCTGATAAGATGCGTCTTGTCTTACAGAAGAATGATGAGATAGAGGTTCTCTCTAAGATATTTACCTATGCTCATAATTTCCTCTACTTAGGACGTGGATGGAACTATCCTGTAGCACTTGAAGGAGCATTGAAGTTGAAGGAGATTAGTTATATCCATGCAGAAGGTTATCCTGCAGCAGAGATGAAACATGGTCCTATTGCTCTTGTCGACTCTGAAATGCCTGTAGTCTTCATCGCTCCTCATCATGAACTTTATAAGAAGATTATAAGTAACATGCAGGAGGTAAAAGCAAGAAATGGTAATATCATTGCTATAGTAACCGAGGGTGATACAGAGGTTAAGCAGATTGCTAAGACGGTAATAGAGATACCAAATACATTACCATGCCTAACACCACTTCTTACATCCATTCCTCTTCAGCTGCTTGCATACCATGTAGCTGTCCAGAAAGGTTTGAATGTTGATCAGCCAAGAAATCTGGCAAAGAGTGTTACTGTAGAGTAGTTTCTATTTTTTTGATAGCTTCTCGTAGGCATCACATAGTCTTTCGTCATATTTGTTCTGCTTATAACTTACCCCGTTATAAAGCAGAGCAAAATCTGCCCATTTATGATTGTTCAGAAGTGGCATTATTCCTGCATTCTTTATGTAGTTTAATGAGAGACGTAACTGTGATGCCTCACTCTCATTCATTCTTTCCACAAACCTATCTATTGTGGGTTCATCACAAAGAGGATGGTTGAATCCCATTATCTGAAACATTCCCCAGCTTGTGGAACGTAGAGCGGCAATTCTGTTTATAGATAATGCCGTTGAAAGTCTTAGATATTCTGCTGTACCTCCACTATATTTACTTCTGTCCCAAGTGGGGTAGACTATATTACTATATTCTTCTGCATACAGTTCCGGATTTATGCCCTGTCTCTTCAGTTCTCTCCAGAATATATGTCCTTCGAATAGTATTGAAGCTCTTCCATTATCTAGAAAGCCCCCTTTACCTCCAGTCTCTACCTGACATAAAGCTTTTAATATTGTTGCATTTATATTATACTCTTGAGCGATCTCTTCAAAATCACTTTCAGAAAGTTTATTTGTATTTTTCATAATAACTCTGGGCTAACAATGTTTTGGATTAGAAAAATAGAATAACTCATATGATAAAGATAACCTTTTTTGTTGATAAACAAAAACAAATTTATTAATAATTAATTGATATAAATCAATAATATTAATTGATTATTAATCAATCATTCTCACGCTGTATGGAGCCTATATTTGTTTATTTTATTTGTAATAATATGTGTAATAATTATTATTTATGAAGAAAGAATGTGGGTAGACTATTGCTGTGAATCAGTGAAGACGAAAGCGAGGAGTGATGAGATATTAAATGGAGTTGGGATGCAAAAGTTCATTAATTTATGAACTTAGTTTTGTTTATATTTTTAAATACTGTATCTTTGAATCGATTAAAAACTAAATGAGCACTAAAGATTATAATAACAATGACTTAATTAATTACAGGTCACGACAAAAAATGATAGGGTATCAACTACTATAATTATTAAACAGCAAAAAGAAGTCACTATTAGTGACTTCTTTTTTGTATATTATTTTCTGACAAACAGGAATCCTGTTTTCATTCCATTGTATGATTTTGAGAGAGTGCTGATAGTAGACAGTGTACTATTTGATGACAGCGTAGATGCAGCCTGTAGGAATGTAAGAAGTTTAGATGTATCGAAGCTTATAGCCATCTCACTTGTTGATATAGTAGCATATGCATTTATGATATTTATTCCTAAAGAACTTGTAACAGTCAGCACATGAGTTTTGTTATCATATATATAAGTACCCTGATACTGTTTTCCTTTAAATGAGTAAGTACATGTGTTGTCTTTGTTGAATGCAAAAGAGATAACTCCTTGACTGATACCCAGCTTCTTGTAGTATGGATCAATCTTATTTACTATTGCCTGGCTAGCCAATGCACCACCAGCTTTTGCAAGCAGATTCTCACTATCAAACTGTATTGTCGGTTGTGTGTAAGTCCAAGTACCTACAATAGATGCTGAAGAGTTCATAGAGTTTGTCAACTGACCGATAAGTCCACTGATTGTGCTTCCGGCATTGATTGCTGTGTTAAGAGCCTGTCCTGTCTGATTGCCGTTTATAACATTCTGAGCTAAAGTACCCAAAAGAGCCTCTCCAAGTGAAGAGCCATCTGCAGAAGTAGCATTACTACCTGTTGCGCCACCGCAACTTGCCAATAAAATAGACATAGCTACAGGAACTATTAATTTAATTTTAGATTTTCTCATTATTCTATATTTTAAATTGTTTTATGAGCCATATCTTATGTTTCTTCTGCAAAGATAAAATTTACTTAGAAAAAATACCGCTTCATAGTTAAAATAAACTCAAAATCAGTTGATTCAATATAGTCAAAAGCAAACGAGCTGCTATTTTTATAATAGCTGCTCGTTTATGCATAATAGTTTGTTATCTTTTATCTCCAATACCAAAGCGTCCCCACTGTTCTTGTGGATAGTTGCTTTTAATGATACGTCGATATTCAAAAGAACGGTCTTTAAGCAGAGCCAAAGCATGATTTGCTTTCTTATGAATGCTCTTCTACAATTATGTTTGTTCTATTCTATGTGAACTCCTCCAGAAAGAGTTTTTTATCTCTCTGCGTACCTCTTTCCATGCCGGCATCTTCTTTAACTTTCTGCGAACAGGAGAATCCCACATTAATAGAAGCAAGAAGATAAACAGACATGCAATTATTGTCCATCCATATATCTGTTTAAGACTTATCTGCATTACTTGATCTGTAAATATTGACAATCGCTCATTCAGATGCAGCTGAGATTTAGAAATCTCTACACGGTCAATTATGCCTGAATATCTTGAAATGTTATCTGGTACATAGTATGACATGCCTTGTTTGTATGCTGCTGAACCTAAAACGCCTCCCACAACCATGTGTAACATCTGCAGAATACCGAGACTTTGGAAGAAGTGTGGAAAGCTGACTAATTCATGTAAACAGATAAGGAAGGTTACACTCATTATAGCATAGGCAAACCCTCTGAAGATAACCGGCAGAATGAGCTGGCTGAACTGTATGTCGCTACCTATGCTGAAGTACATGATTACCAGATATGCGAGTATTGAGAATAACCCAATTCCAATAAGGCGCAGATAATTGTACTCCTTTATATGAGTCCACCAATAACAGAATGCACATCCAATCCATACACCTGCCAAAGTTCCCCAGTCTAGTTTTACCGATACCGTCTCGTCGTAGTGTAATATCTCAGATAAAAAAATCTCCTCCAGCACATGTTCTGTGATCAGGAATGCTTCTGCTATGGTAATAACTATAAACACAGGAACTAATCTGTGATAAGTCCACATCTTCGGTTCAATATATGGATGGCGTATTGTTTTCATTCTCCATATTATCATACCCAATGTAGCCATTATGGTTATCAGTGACATACGCATTACTCGGCTGTTGAACCAGTCGTAATAATCACCATAAGTGAAGAAAAATGCGATCTGAACCAGCAATGCTGCCCATAATGCCATTCCCGCCCAATCGATACCAAACAGAGGAAACTTACGCATGAATCGGAAATCCTTTATACAAATTTTGATAAAGAGCAGATCAAGCAACATGATTCCGCAAACAAACCAATGCATATATGTCCAATGGTAATGATGGATAAAATGTACACACAGCAGATCAGATAGTTGCATGCTTCCCAAAATTACAATATTCAATATTGGGAAGAATACCGTAAAATCTCTTTTGGGTGTCATCCATAGTTGGATATTCGACATGCATTCAAAAGTACCTTGTATCTTACATATTCCACTGATAAAGCAGACTAACCATAACAGAGGCTTAAATGTAATATGAGGAACTGCTAAATTGCATATCAGAATTCCTGTAGCAGCTGCTGTCAGCAGTGTCTTATTTGTAAAGCGGAACTTCATGTGCAGTAACATGGGGAAGTAGATAGCCATACCTGCTAGATTACAGAAAAGGCACATCAATACATCTTCCATCATCATATCCATTGTCCCCATCATCTGACTGAGAGAACCCATATATACACCACCCGAAAATTGAAAGGTGGTAGCAATAATCAGATATATCCAAGGTTGTATTGCACGTGGAATCCCTTCACGATATTGTGGCATCATGAAGGGCCTATTTTTATGTTGACCTGACATAATCAATATTCCACTTCACATTCCACATTCAATCCGGCACGAAGATACTTTAACTCTTCTGCACTGTTTCCTTTCAGACTGATGCGTACAGGAACTCTCTGTTCTACTTTTACAAAATTTCCAGTAGCATTATCTTGCGGAACGAGTGAATATGAAGCACCAGTGGCTCTTGATATTGTTACTACCTTACCTTTATAAGTCGTATTTGGAACAGCATCTGCCTTTATCTCAACAACAGCTCCCTCCTTTATATTTGTCAGCTGTGTCTCGCGGAAATTGGCTATTACCCACATATCTTCCATATTGACTAAATCCACTAAAGTCTGTCCCGGCTGCACCAATTGCCCCTCCTGTATATCTTTGCGTCCTGTTATACCGTCGCTGGTTGCAACAATAGCTGTGTACGACAGATTTAGACGTGCCAACTCTACAGCTGCCTGTGCTAGTTTAATTGCAGCTTCATTTTGTAGCAGACGATGTATTTGCTCATTCTTTACAAGTGTAGTCGACTGTTTAGCGCGTGATACCTGTTCGTACCTTGCTTTAGCAGACTCATAAGCTGTCTTGACAAGGTCATACTGCTGTCTTGTGACAGCATCCTCTTTCAATAACCTCTCATATCTTGTCAGTTCACGTTCTGCGTTGTCCAACTGGACCTGAGCCTCACGAATACCTGCATCACTAACACTTAAATTGTTTGTTGTTGTAGCTATTCCCACAGTTGAAGCCTCTCTGCCTGCCAAAGCGTTTGCCAAATCTGCTTCTGCCTGAGCCAGACGAAGTCGTAGTTCTGTATCTTCTATTATTACCAGAGTGTCGCCCTTCTTAACCTCTTGGAATTCATCAAAACAAATTCTCTGAATAAATCCCTGTATACGTGTATTTATAGGGACGATATGTTGTTTGACCTGTGCGTTATCGGTATATTCCACATCTCCCAAATGAATAAATCGTGAACATACATAGCCGAACATACCAAGGAGGAAACTTATTATCAGTGCATTATAAATCACTTTTCTACTCTTTCTTGAAATCATATCTATTTTTGTTTTATGCGTATTAAAGCGTGTGAGTAATATATTTTATTTTGTAGTGGTTGTAAACGACATTTATTTTCGCATTTACAAGACCTAATTCTGCATCCAATTTCATATTGGCTGCATCCAGTAACTCAGTCAACAGTGCAAGTTCGTTTTCATAGCGGTTGCTCACCACTTTATAATTTTCATTAGCCAGTTCTCTGCTTTTCAGAGATGTCTGCAACTCTGTGTATGATGTCATCATCTCAATATATGAAGCATGTACAGCATTCTCTATCTCCTCGGATGCCAGTGAATGTTCCTCTTCTGCTCGACGTACAGATAATTTCGCACCTGAAATCTTTCTGCTATTCTTGAAAAGAGATGAGATATTATATTTCACCCCAACACCCACAAACCAATAATTGAAGTTCTTATTAATAGGAGGAACCTCAATTGTAATTGGACCGTTCATGTGGTTCTCAGCTACTAAGACCACTTTAGGCAGTTGTGCAGAACGCTCCAATTTCAGCTTACTGTTGCTCATATTTACAGATAGTTTTGCCTGTTCCAAACCTACGTTGGATTCTGTCGCTAATGTTTGCCAATCATTTTCTGATTGCGGTATTACAGCCTCAGATAGTAATGTGGAATCCGGAATGATCTCACTGTTCTCTGGTAAGTGCAGGGTGGTTACCATTTGATGATTCATAATCTGACGTGCATCCTGCACCTTAGCCAACTGCAGCTTTATCTTCTCCAATTGCAACTCATAACGTGTTATATCACTTTTCAGTGCAGTACCCTCTTTATGACGTGACATCATATTTGCTATGACCATCTTTGTGAGGTCGATGTTATTTTTAAATACCTGCTCCTGGTTATTTAGCTGGTATACATTCAGGTAATAACCAATCAATAGGAAGCGTATCTCTTGCTTGTTCTTCTGCATGTCCAGATTTGCCATTTGATTACCGAGTTCTGCCAAGGCAATAGCACTGTTTATGGCGCCACCAGCATATACAACTTGTGATGCTTGCAGTGAAAAGTTATTTCCGAAATGGGGAATAGGAGCGTTTTGCCCATTTTTAAAATCTCTGTCCCATATGCGCCCATTGCCTAAGTAACTTACTGAGGCTGATAGATCTATCTCGGGCAACCGTTGTGACTTGGCTGCCTTTACAGCCTCCAGAGCACTTCTGTACCTGTTGCATACGTCTTTATCCGTTGGCTATTCTCATCAGCCAAGCGAAACATTTCATCTATGTTCAAAGTGCGTTTTATTGCATTTTGGGCATAAATAGTCTGACTGCATAGCACTGCGTACAGCAATACTATGAGCCTAATAATTTTGCTCATAAATAAAAAAGGAAATTGTTAGTGAATAATGTCTTTTAATATATTGAACAATGCCTAAAAGAGAACAGCGACTCCCCAGCTATGGAAGTCGTGCATCTTGTTGTCAGAACGAGTCGTATTTATTTGATATGGCTGGTTGTTCATATACATTGATTGAAAATTTGCGTGCAAAAGTAAACTTTTATTTATTCACTTGTAACACTACAAATAGAAGAATTTGCAGTTTTTTAACATATCGGCACTCACTTCGGAATGGTTGTATGCATAGATATACAGAATCATAGTCGGCTGTTGATGTGATAATATAGTTTTATACTTTAGCTTAAGAATTTTTGAAACTTGAACAATAGTAAAGTTTGGACGGATTAATTCAGATAAATGAAAGAATATGCAGCCTATTTGTGTAATTAGGAAGTTATGCCATCGTTAGCGCAGATTAATTCCGAGACATGCAATAGTATTCCGAAGCATTGCGTGTTGAGTAAGTGATGACCCCACTTGAGGTTGCTGGATTTAGATATACTCGGTTTAGAAGTCAAGTGTCAGCTGCAGATATTCATTAGGGTAACTCTTGGGCTTGTAGATAGAATTTGAGATGCAGACTCCTAAGAGTCTGATTGGATTCGCTTCATAAGGAATAGATTTCAGAATCTCCTTTGCAACAGATAAAATTTCCTCTCTATACAGATATGGACAACTACAGCTTAAGGAGCGAGTTATCTGTTTAAAATCATGAAACTTGACTTTTAAAGTAAAGGTATGTCCACGGAAATCGGCTTTTTCCAGTCGTTCCTCTAAATTTCTTGCTAAATAGTTTAGAAGACTGTAAATCTCTTCGGTGTTGCAGGTATCTTTCTCAAATGTAAGTTCACAACCTACGGACTTACGCTGTCTGAATGGTTCTAAAGGACTGTTATCAATTCCATTAGACAAATCGTGGTATACTCTGCCCATTCTACCAAATTCACGACTAAGTATCTGTAATGGCATATTTTGTAGTTGCTCTCCCTTAAATATGCCAAGATTATGCATTTTCTTGGTTGTAACAGGACCGATGCCCCAAATCTTATCCACGTCAAGATTTGAAATGAATTTTGCCGCTTTAGTTGGATGAATGACATAAAGTCCATCGGGCTTCTTCCAGTCCGAAGCAATCTTAGCTAGGAACTTGCAGTAGGAGACTCCTGCCGATGCAGTCAGATTTAATCTCTCTCTTATCTTCTGTTTTATCTCTTTAGCTATATCGACAGCATAGAGTTTACCCGCTTTATTCTCGGTTACATCCAGAAAAGCCTCATCTATGGATATAGGTTCTATAATATCAGTATATTCCTGAAAGATTTCATAGATCTGTTTGGACACAGCCTCATACTTTTCATAGTTTGTATCAATAAAGATAAGCTCCGGACATTTACGTCGTGCAACAGATGATGGCATAGCCGAATGAATACCAAATTTACGTGCCTCATAGCTGGCTGTAGCAACCACACCTCTGTTTCCGGAATAGCCCACAGCAATAGGTTTGTTGCGCAACTCCGGATTATCCCTCTGTTCAACAGATGCAAAAAATGCATCCATATCGATATGGATTATCTTTCGGTAATTGTTGTGAGGCACATTAGTATTCATAATCTCGGTTTTTCAAACCCTCTCGCCGATTAGTTAAGGTCGCTGGCGGGAGGGTTTGTTAATTATTTAGTTTTACTACGATACTTACTAGCACAACTTGTTAATGTTGTCGGCGAGAAAGTCCAGCTAATTATTAAGTTTGCCCTTACCTATTCTCATGAATCATTCAGTTCGTCTTCATGAGAGCATGGCTATTTATTTAGTTTCACTATCATCTTCTTTCCTTTATAAACCAGAGAGATAGTTTTGTTGCCTTCACTGCCATCGACAAGAGTGATCTTTACAGGTATAGCCTTGTTCATACCATCAAATTTACCCTCTCTCTTACCAATCTCCAACTCTCCACTCTTATCATTCCATCTTATCTTTACAACAGATGATTCACCACTCTTGTAGGCAAAGTCCACTCCGTTGTCGCTGTAAATCTTAGTAGAGGCATCAGCGCCAGGATAAACCCTTATCTCCAATGAGGATGAGTTGAGTTCAACAGTCGATTTCATCTTGTCGGCAAGAGTTATTATACTTCCTCCCTTAACATAGACAGGAATATCCTCCAACTCAACCTTTCTTTTTATGGTTTTTCCTCCATCATACTTGGTGCCGTTCCAGAAGTCGAACCATCCGGCTCTGTTCTCAGGCAGATAAACTTGCCACTCTTTTACATCCTCCTTGACAACAGGAGCAACAAGCATTGATGGTCCGAACATATACTCATATTTCTGTTCAAGAGCCTTTTTGTCGCCTGTGAATTCCATCATCAGCGTGCGCATCATGTTTCCGCCGTTTTCTGTTATTTCGTGAGCCTGATTATAGATATATGGCATCATACTGTATCGCAGGTCCAGATATTTATGAGCTATTTTCTCTACCTCCGGACCATAGTTCCAGAACTCTGTATTCGACATATATCCGTGTACACGCATCATAGGCAGGAATGCAGATATCTGCAGCCATCTAATGAATCTCTCATGATAAACTTTATCATTGTATTGGTTCTGTGGGCGGAAGAATCCACCAGCATCGAAAGTCCACCAGGGAAGTCCCGATGATATAAGTCCCAGACCGGCTGTAAGCTGTCTTCTCAGTGTCTCGAAGTCGTTGCCCACATCACCCGACCATACAGCAGCACCATAGCGCTGTATTCCCGAGAAACCGCAACGGGTAAGTATCATAGCTCTTTTGTTGGGCTCATCTTTCAGTGATCCCTCGTAGACAGTACGGTTTACGAAGAGTGAGAATATATTTCTATAAATTTCTCCCGGCATACTCTTATTTGCTATAGCTCTTTCCTCCAGGTCATCATTCTCCGGCTCAGTGGCATCCTGCCACCATGCATCTATTCCGTAAGGTTTGAGAAGTCGTTTGCTGAAGTTGTTCCAATACTCCTCTGCTGCTTTAGGGTTGAAAAAGTCTACCCAGGTGGTGTTGGGAATGAAATAACCCTTTGCAGCCATCTCTTTTCCCACTTCACTGTTAAGATCAATCTTCGACCATACAGAGAGCATGAAGCGTATATTATCCGCGTGCAACTTATCTATCATCACCTTTGGATCAGGATAAGCTTTCGAGTCAAATTTCATCGCATTCCATCCGTTGTTACCCCAATATTGCCAGTCCTGTACAATCATGTCGATGGGGTAGTTCTCCTTCCTGAATCGTTCTGCAGTCTTCAATATCTCATCCTGTGAGTGGAAACGTTCACGGCAATGAATATATCCCAAAGCCCAAACAGGCATCAGTGGAGCCTCTCCGGTCACTTCTCTGTATGATGATATCATCTCGTTGGGTGTTCCTGCATATATGGTGAAGTCAACAGCCTCTGCCACTGGAGAAGAGAATGTTGTGGTATTATCTACCTTCCTGAAGAAAAGTATTGGAGAGTCATTCTTGTCGGTAACAGAATAGAGCTTATGGATACCCTTTTTCAGATAGCATATTGCCGATGTGGTAGGTGGCAGCCAGATATTATGCATATCTATCACTGTATCGTCATCTATGATAAGGCTGTGCGAGCGTGCCATCTTCTGTCCCATATCCAGCAGCAGTGCGTAATTCCCATCCTCCTCTATATTCAACTCTCCCTGGAAACTGTTAGATAGGATCTCCGCCTTACCATTTCCCTCGCTTGTTGTCTGGTCGACTACACTCTTCTTCGCCGCAGAGTTGTTGCGTACCAGTGCCACACTGTTGCCACATGGGTTGTACTCAGTCAGTCCGTAGTTGTTCCATTGAACTCCGAAACCTCTGTCCGATAGTATCATAGGAACAGATATCTGAGTATTTACCTGCGTAAGCCTTCTGGACAATCCTCTCACATTGAGGTATCCGTCCTGAAATTCACCAAGTCCGTTTATGAACTCATCTTGTGGTGAGAAGAAGGAGAGTTGTGCCATCTGAGTTCTCTTTCCATGTATCTCAGAATCGGTGAGCGACATATTAACTTTGTTGAAGATAATCTCACCTTTACTATTTTTGATTACAAGAGCTCCGTTACTACGGTTAACCTCAACAGTCATATTGTCGATTGCGATAGAGAGCATCTCTCCGTTATTCGACAGAGCATATTTTACATTTTTACTATTTCCCAGATATACATATTCGGGCAACTTTTCCGACTTCCCGTTTGTCAGCTGAAAGCGTACTGCCCTTTGCGACATAGGAGTTATTGTGAGAGTACCCTGCGGAAGAGAGACCGCAATCTCTTTTTCGGCAGCATTGATCTTTTGCGCAGAGAGCATTAGCAATAGTGCTGAACAAAAGATAATTAAAATGTTTTTCATAACGGTATTATAGATTTATGTTTTTCTATCGCGTGCTGTTGCGTATCTCCAGGTTACTGTTTACCACCTCATGTTCTATATCCTCATTCCCTTCAATCTGTTGAAGCAGTAATTCGCATGCTCTGGTGCCCATCAATGTGGTGTTGTGCCTTATGGCAGTGAGCTTAGGTTCAACAAATTTGGCATGTACCTCATCAGTATAACCTATGAGTTGTATATCATCGGGTATCCTAAGGTTTCTGCTCTTTATCGCCTCCATAGCCGAGAATGCAAGTATGTCGTTCACAGCCAATATTGCATCGGGCGGGTTGGGAGAGTCAAGCAGTGCCAGCGTGTCAATAATCCCAGTGTTATATTCCATCTCATGACATATCACCAGCTGAGTGTCAATAGCTATCTTATTCTCCTTTAGTGCATTCAGATACCCATGTTTTCTCTGAGAAACTATATTCAACTTATTCGATCCTCCCAGAAAAGCAATTCTCTTAGCCCCCTTCTCTATGAGATATTTGGTAGCCCTGTATGCCGATCTCGAATCATTTGATGTCACTGTAGAGAACTTCTCAGGCAGACAAACCCTGTCATAAAGTACCACAGGAATACCCGATTCCTTGAGCTCCACGAAGTGATCATAGCTCTTTGTGCTCTGTGACACGCATGCTATTATACCGTCTACATGAAGGTTAAGCATATTCTGTATTGCAGTCTTCTCATTCTCGAATTTCTCATCCGATGATATGATTATGCTGAAATATCCATGCTCCTGTGCACACTTCTCTATACTTTTCAATATAGAAGAGAAGAAGTGTGTGGCTATGTCGGGTACAATGACACCAATTATATGAGGCGAATCGAAACGTAGGCTTATGGCAAAGGGATTTGGATGATAATTCATCTTCTTAGCCATCTCCTGTACTCTCTTGCGAAGGGCATCACTAACCCCCGGCAGACCCTTCAAGGCTCTGCATACTGATGGTACGGAAATTCCTAACTCTTTTGCTATCTCCTGTTGCGATATGTATTTCTTTTTGTCGTTTGCCATATGATTATAGGTATTCGCTACTAATATAATCAATAATTCGTTAGATAAAAGTATCCAATATTACACATATAACTATATTTAAAGCGTTTGACTGTTACGTAATCCATTACGTGATGTTTCACCTATGGCTGTTTCGGGAATATCGTATTATTATTCATTTTTGTCTTATTAATAGAAACATTAAAAATCTAAATACTATGAATCTAAGCAAACTTCTTGCAACGTTATTTCTGAGTAACTTATTAGTCTTCTCAGTTCAGGCTTCCGAAGAGGTTAAATCGCCCAATGGGAGATATTTTATTGATATAAATATCGAGTCTGGCAGACCATATTTAGTTATCAAGAACAAGAGCATAAAAGGTGAACTTCCACTTCAGAAGATTCGTCTTGGCCTTACCTTTCAGAATGCACAGTCTGATGAGTGGAAACTTACCGATCGTTCCGGTGTAGCAAAGCATAAGGATGACTATCAGATGATAACAGGTAAGAGAAGCCATTGCATCAATGAGGCTAATGTGAGAAGCTACACATTCCAATCCGATAAAAACATTATGAATGTGGAGGTGAGGGCATACAATGATGGAGTAGCTTTTCGTTATGTCGACAAAGATAGCACTCCAAAGATAACTGGAGAGAATACAGCATTCCTTATCAAAGAGGGAATGACTCGTTGGCAACAGATTTACGACGGTTTCGGATACGAGAACTTCTACGAGAAATGTACCGACGGCAAAGCGTTGAAGAATAGAAACAGAATAGCTAACCAGTGGGGCTATCCTATGCTGCTGAAATCTGATTCAGGCATCTACACACTTATTACCGAATCGAACATACGCCGTGGTGACTGCGCCTCACTACTTAACAATAAAGAGGCACTGGATGAGTATAAAGTTGAACGTGGCGATGTACGCTACAATAAGCTTATGCCTGCTTCATCACCATGGAGAGTACTTATCATCGGCTCACTTAGCGACATCGTCGAGTCTACACTCGTTACCGACCTTGCAGAACCAAGTCAGGCGAAAGATACGGATTGGATTAAGCCGGGTGCTGCATCATGGGTCTATTGGGCATACAACCATGGCTCAAAGGATTTCAAGATTGTAAAGGAGTTTATTGATCTTGCTGCCAAAATGAAATGGCCATATGTTCTCATTGACTGGGAATGGGATGTTATGCAGAATGGAGGCGATGTAGAGAAGGCAGTCAAGTATGCTCAATCATTAGGTGTGAAACCTATGCTTTGGTACAACTCACTTACCTCATGGAAAGGTCAGGGTGCACCGGGCACTAACCGTGACATATCCGACAAGGCATACCGTGAGAAGGAGTTTGCATGGCTCTCATCTCTTGGCGTTGCCGGAGTGAAGATCGACTTTTTCAAGGAAGATGGTTCCGATATCATGAACTACTACCAGGATCTAATGGAGTGTGCTGCTCGCAATCATCTCCTTATCAATTTCCATGGAGCGACTGTACCACGTGGCTGGAACAGAACCTATCCAAACTTGATGTCTGCCGAGGCTGTTTATGGTGCTGAGTATTATAACAATGACACTATATTGACACGCAGGGCAGCATGGCATAATTCCGTTCTTCCATTCACTCGTAATGTTGTAGGTTCTATGGACTATACTCCGGGAACCTTCACAGATACACAACATCCTCATAGCACAAGCGATGGCCATGAGCTCGCTTTGTCATTCCTTTTCGAATCGGCTTTACAGCATATGCCTGACCGTCCGTCAGCTTATGCCTCTCTTCCTCAGGAGGTACAGGCACTTCTTTCGGAGACACCTACAGCTTGGGATGATACAAAACTTCTTGGGGGTGAACCGGGTGAGAGTGTTGTTATGGCACGTAGAAAAGGTGATACCTGGTATATAGCCGGAATAAATGGAAAAGATACTCCTCAGAAAATAGCCATTGACCTTACGCCATTGAAGTTGAAGAGGGGAGATATATCTATATACAAAGATAAAGATTCTGAGAAGGGTCTTGAGGTAATAAAAATAGCAAAACTACATAAACAATACTCTGTAAACTGTATTGAAAGAGGTGGATTTGTTATGAAGATTTCAGAGTAAAAGAGTGACTAATTCGTTTTTTCTGTATTCTTCTCTATCAATGTCGCATTATTTATTTAAATGAAAAATGTTGCTCCGGGCAATTTGTTTCTCAAAAGGCTTTGCCTTATATTTGCCTGCCAATATTATAAAGTTATTACAATGGAGAATATAAAGGAGAGTTATCTGAAAAGGGTAGAAAAGTACACCTCTGAGGTGAGTCGTTTGAAAAGGCGCAGCACGTTTTTTGTTTTTGGCAAGATAACCTTCTTCATGGCCTTTCTCTTCTCCATCTATTCAGCCTATCCCCGTTTCACTCTCTCCGGCATCTTCCTTATGGTGCTCACCCTTGCTATATATCTCTTCGTTTACTGGTTGGATGTACGTTGCATGTCGCATATCGAACATATACGTAGGAAGAGGGCAGTCTGTCTTGACGAGATAAGCTATCTCGAGGGCAACTTCTCCATCTTCAATGACGGCAGCGACTATATCGATATCACTCACGAGTACTCATACGACCTTGATCTTTTTGGCCCCGATTCCCTCTTTGCCCGTATCAACGCAGTGTTACCAGGAGAGGAGAGAGGCTACTTGCCTACCGACTTACCCATCTCATCGATGAGCGTGAAGGCATCGAGTTCTGTCGTGATGCGGTGGAGGAGTTGAAGGGGTTGACCGACTGGCGCATAGATTTCCATTCACAGCCCTTCATAGAGGATCATCTTCAGGAGATGTCGCAATCAATCTTCAAGAAGAGGAAGATGAGCGGCTTTTTCAATCCTGTCATCTACTCTCTGTCGGTAATGATAACCCTGCTCTCGCTTATCCTGGGTTTGGCAGGTGTAATATCTATGACCCTCTTCGGATGTATGTTCTTCTTCCAGATTATCACTGCCACAATACTCTCACGCACCATCTCGCACTCCAACATGCATGCAGAGAAGTTGAAGAAGGAGTTCCGTGGTTACCACTATATACTTGACAAAATAAGCAGGCAGCAGTTCAAGTCACCTAAGTTGAATAGCCTGCACGACGAACTCTTCAACTCCGACAACAGCAGTAGCAAGGCATTTGGTGAACTCTCTGGCATACTCAATATGTTCGACCAGCGCAACAGCGAGTTCTCTTTTATCTTACTCAACGGTCTCTTCCTATACGACATATATGTGACAAGACGCTTCAACCGCTGGATAACAAGATACCTGCCACACATAGGCACATGGTGGAGTGCATAGCGCAGTTCGATATGCTTTCATCATTTGCCACATATGCATACAACAATCCATCCAATGTTAAGGCGGAGCTCATCGCTGATGAAGAGGGTAGCGATACCCTTATAGAAGCAAAGGAGATGTACCATCCCTTCCTATGGAGGAAGAGACCTGTAGCCAACGACTTCCTGCTCCATCGTGGCAACATATCAATCATCACTGGTGCAAATATGGCAGGCAAGAGCACCTTTCTCAGGACAGTGGGGGTGAACTATATCCTTGCATGCTGCGGAGCGCCTGTTTCTGCCAGCTCTTTCCGCTTCACTCTGGTATCGCTCTTCTCGAGCATGCGCACCACCGACAACCTCTCGAAAGATATATCATATTTTAATGCCGAGCTCATACGCTTAGGACAACTTCTCGACCATGTCAAGTCGCATAAGCATACACTGATTATCCTCGATGAGATTCTTAAGGGAACCAACTCTAAGGATAAGCTCGAGGGCTCGGTAATGTTCCTCAACGAGATCTCACGTCACAGTGTCACAGGTATCATTGCCACACACGACCTTGAACTCTCCAAACTTGAGCAGAGTGCCGGTGATATCTTTACCAATTATTGCTTCGAGATAGAGCTCTCCGAGGAGATAAAATACTCGTATAAGATAAGCCGAGGAGTGTCAAAGAACATGAATGCCACATATCTTTTGCGAAATATCCTGAAAAGAGTATAAAAAAGAGTCTTAGAAAGAAAAATTATTATAGTTTTGTGTGGCAAAAAAGTAAATTTCTTTTCTATGACCTCTCTTTCTATAAAGGCACTTACTATATTGGTATTATCACTCACGGCATTTCATGACTGTTACGCTCAAAGTGACTCCTTGCAGAGCTCATCAATACATCACCAGCTTGAGTTTAATGCTGCTCCAGCCTATCTCTTCCAGACCTCTGAGTTCTTCAAGGGTGCTAATCAGAAGCAGGAGCCTATAGACAACACAATCTCTTACCATCTCAAATACGGTTTTCGTTTTGCCGATGATAGCTATTTCGGTCGTCTATATCCTCATACCTATCAGGGTATAGGTCTCTCTCTGTCCGATTTTCACAACAATAACGAAATAGGTACTCCCGTCTCCATATATCTATTCCAGGGTTCACCCATCTGTTTCCTCTCACGTAACCTCTCAGTCGACTACGAGTGGAATTTCGGTGCCTCATTTGGTTGGAAGCAGTACGATGCAGATACTAACCCATACAATAATGTTGTAGGTTCCAGAATAAACGCATATATCAACCTGGGTTTTTACCTCAACTGGCAGATTGCTCGGAATGTTAAGTTCAAGTTAGGTGGCGATGCCACACACTTCTCCAATGGAAATACCAAATATCCCAATGGAGGTGTCAACTCCGTCTCTCTAAGAGGAGGCTTAGCCTATTGCTTTGACAGCTCATGCAGACCTGCATCTCCATCACGTTCAGCAGCCATATCACCCTTCAAACCATTCTTGAGTTATGAACTTATGATATATGGTGCAGCACGTTTCAAAGGTATCAACGAACAGCAATATCTTGTTCCCGGTCGCTTTGCCATTGTCGGCTTCAACTTTGCCCCTATGTATAGTGTCAACAGATACTTCAAGACAGGTCTCTCGTTAGATGGTGTATACGATGATTGTGCTAACCTTGAGAATCATGTGGCTGGAAGAAATGATGAAGATAATCTTATGTTCTACCGTCAGCCCTTCATGGAGCGTATTTCGCTTGGTCTCTCGGCTAGAGCAGAGTTCGTTATGCTATATTCTCCATCAATTTAGGACTTGGCAATGATATCCTATACCGTGGTGACAGCACTCGTGGATTCTACCAGACCCTTGCCCTTAAGACAAGTATATCACGCAACCTCTTCGTCAACATAGGATACCAGCTCAGTAAGTTCCATATACCAAAGAACCTGATGATTGGTGTTGGCTATCGCTTCCATAATAAGAGACAATAATAAGAGAGAGTAATAAAAAATATCTGGGAGAGTCTAAAAAGGCTCTCCCAGATATTTTACTATGACCTCCACCTCTCTTTTCAGGAAAGAGTGTCGGTTACGATTGTAACCTATCATCTGGAGCTCCTTGCAGAGCTCTTCATTGGCATTTATCCATCGGTAGAATGTCATCAAAGTAGAGTGGCTCGATGCCTTCCGGGACAGTAGAACGAAGCAAGTTCCAGTTTCGTGTAAGTTTTACTCTTAAATTCTTCCATCACATTAACGATTTTGTTCTAATAAATTTACCAATTTATATTTATATAAGCAACAAAAAGAGGGGAAATCTGACCACATTTTCTCATAAGTTAACATAAGTTGTCACAACAGTCGATATTGACACACAAAGGCTCACAATGCCAATTTAGGCTGTGTTATATTTGTAGGGTGATCACAAAGAAACAGTATTTTATTAACAACTTAAAAATTTACAATCATGTCAAAAAAAGTTCCTTACAAAGTAATTGGTCGTCACTCAATTCCTGGCGATAAAGATTCTCAGATTAAGTATTATGCATCAGTCAATGTAAGTGGTGATATGACCACAAACGAGATTGCTGAACGTATACAACTTGAGTCTACTCTAACTAAAGCCGATATACTGGCTGTACTTGCTGCACTTGAAAATGTAATCATAGATTCTTTGAGCAGTGGGCAGATAGTCCGTCTTGCCGATCTTGGAACATTGAGCGTAGGTCTGTCAAGTGATGGAACCGATCTGGAGAAGAACTTTACCTCCTCTCTCATAAAGGATGCTCACATCAAGTTCCGTGCCGGCAGGGCATTGAGATCCTTCCTCAAGAATCTTACCTATACCAAGCTTAATCCTCTCACTCCTGAGGTGGTTGAGGATACAGCTCCTGTTGCCGGTGGTGGCAATACAACTGCAGGTTAAATTGTAAACTGATAAATTAATAGTCTGAAATTATGGAAAAATTTCTTATCAAGCTTTTGGATATCTTGCTCTTGCTGTTGCGCATAAGGCGAAGAGCAAAAAGGCAGGATAATGAAAAAGATGGGGATGATGATCAGGAAAATCAAGATAATCAAGACTCCTCAGTCGAATAGTAAAAGAGGGACAGCAAAAAGCTGTCCCTCTTTTTGTTGCTTTTTATTTATATTTTTTATTTATTTGTTATGACAATAAAAAATAGCCTAAAATGCCTTACAGATTACTCTATATGTTGCCACTTTTTATTCTCTGTTCAACAAACTTTTTGTATGCTGAAGTGAAGAGATATGGTGTAATCTATCCGGAAGGGGTTACTACCCATCATCATGATCACGTACTTCTTATAATAGCTGTCATAATCGTTCTTTTCTTACTTTTTGCTATATATCGTCAGTTGTCACAGCTGAGAACCAATAAAGCAAAGCTGCAGAAGGATATATTAGAATTGGAATCTATGTCGGTGGTGATAGACAATATGCCTATACTCTATATGCAGGTGCAAGTAATCTGTACCCCCGAAGATCATAAATGTCTTGAACTTATATGTACCAAGCTGAATGCATATTCTGCATCCATAGGTCTCTCTCATGATGAGGTGATAGGCAAGAGCCTTTCATATATAGATCAATCCCTGAACGATGCCATCGTCAATATTGTAAACGATAATTTCCGCGAGAAGAAAGAGGCGGCATTTACCTTCTACTTCAAGAAGATAGATAAGTATTTCCAGATAACAAGGAGGACCTGCCACTATTCAAAAGAGAGATGACCAAGCTTCTTCAAGGAGTCATCAATAAGATGAGGGTGGAGGTGAGGCTTACCAGAATAATCGATGGTGAGAGTGTGGAGCGCTGGTGTGAGTTAATCAGTATTGTTGATAAGTACGATGAGAACAACAACCCTAAGTCTGTTATGGGATTATCGGTAGATATTGAAAATAGAAAGAGGAATGAACTTGAACTTATTAAAGCCAAGAACAGGGCGGAGGAGTCCAACAGACTTAAGTCAGCATTCCTGGCTAACATGAGTCATGAGATACGCACACCACTAAATGCAATAATAGGTTTTTCACAGGTCTTGGTCTCTCCATCTGTAGAACACTTGTTCAGAGGTTGGGTGGCACTATTGACGTCTCCTCAGCAGAGGGAAAAGGAGCAAAGTTCTGGTTTACACTTCCGCTGAAGTAACATCTAGAATAATAGAGAAAAAATAGTTTCTAAATTTGCAGAATTAAAAAAAGGTATACCTTTGCACTCGCTTTACAAAACGAGCATATTACAAAGACTAAATAAAACATTCGGGGTGTAGCGCAGTCCGGTTAGCGCACCTGCTTTGGGAGCAGGGGGTCGTGGGTTCGAATCCCGCTACCCCGACGAAAGAGAAATCCATTATTACTTAATGGATTTCTCTTTTTATATATCTCTTATAGAGGATTTTCCAATATATTATATTTTCTTTGTCTATATAAATTTAATATAATTAATGAAAAACCGTATTAATTCTATTATCTCTTTT
>NZ_BAJR01000043.1 GCF_000613805.1 Phocaeicola paurosaccharolyticus JCM 15092
TTAACTATATATAATGCACTCTTCCTTTTTCCTCCATAGTATTCCATAATAAGTTTGAAACACAGCTGACTATATCTAAAGCACTTTACATCTCTTCTTTAATGTTCCCATTAATATGTTCAAACACAACTAGCTATAGCAAAAAATACTTTATATATTCTTTCTTAGTGTTCCATTATTAAGATATAGGATAGCATTACAGCTTAATTTACCTGAAACACTTTACACTTTATTACTTTTCCTTCCTGATTTACAATACACTTTTTTTACTCTTAATACTTGATTATAAAGCTCATCCTTTCAGTAGTTGGTTTGCTGGTAGTATTAACGCCATTTGCCTGCCATGCAGATCCGTATACCCAATAACTATAAAAGGCCAAATGAATAGACTATACTAAAAGAATTTTACATATTCTTCCTTATTGTTCTAATATAAGTTGGTAACACTACAAACGGGTCAATCGCAAAAGTTTGTGGCTATAAAATTTACACACATTTTTTTGATAATCTATACAAGATAAGCCTCTATGTTATTCACCAATATGTAATGCTTACAAACTATTTTCTGAATGTATATAAAATAAAAGCCCCTTCTCGACTTAGTCGAGAAGGGGCTTAATATAATTTCTAAAAAATTAATCGTTAACTGTGCAGATAGATACACGGTTGTAAGTAGGCTCTGTGAAGATGCTACCAACGCCCAAACCTTCAGTTTCGATACGATCTGCTGCAATTTTGTACTTGTTTACAAGTACTTTCTTTACAGCATTAGCTCTAGCTAAAGATAGTTTCTGATTTAACTTAGCGCTACCTTCTGGAGAAGCATAACCCTTGATAACAACTTTTGAAGAAGAGTTATCATTCAAGAATTTAGCAACGCGGTCAATGTTTGGCATCTGAGACTTGTCAATGATTGACTTACCTTGTCTGAAAGTTACGATGTTCTCTACTGGACTCTTCTTCTCAACTACTGTAGCTGGTTTAGAGTTCTGACAATCTTTAAGTTGGTTCTTAAGATTCTCAATTGTAGCTGCATCGTTTTTAGCTCTCTCAGCATTCTCATCACGCAATCTGTTGATTGTGTTGTTTAATGCATCAAGTTCACTTTGGTCAACTTTAGCAAATGCGAAGTTGTGTGTACCATTGCTGCATTTAAATTTGTAGGTAAAACCTGCATTGATTTCAAATGTAGCACCATTCTTGTTTAACTCAGTTTCAGGAACTAGAGCGTTGTTTACACCCCAAACTATACCTGGTTTGATGTTAAACTGCCAAGCTTTAGCCTCACCCAAGTTGAAGTTGAACTCCAAACCTGCTTTGTAAGCTAAATAGGTGTCTTTTGCATCACCGAAGTTATGCTCGATACCAGGACCAGCTAAAGCAACTACTTCAAAGTTACGTGGCTCGCCTTTGTAACCATAGAATAAGTTACTAAGGTTGAACTTACCAAGAAGGAATCCATAAGCTTGATCAACTGCAGTGAAAGCTTTAATTGTGTTGAATTTTGCTCTACCTTCTACTCCGATACCGAATACAGGAGTAAGATAACGGCCAACTTCAAGACCAACTGTAGGACGCATATTACCAAAAAAAGCTCCATTAAGAGGAGTAACAGCTCCAATGTTACCACCTAAGTACCAATTGTCAGATAATTTGCTATTAGCAAGAGGCTCATTTTGGGCTGAAGCAGTAATGCCAGCCATGACCATAGCGGCCATCAAAAAAAACTTTTTCATACCTAATATTTTAGTTATATATTTCACTGTACAAAAATACACTTGATTTAAATAAAATAAATGTATTAGTGTTAAAATCACTCACGGCATGGAGCTATTGATCAAAAAAAACAACAGTTTGACAATAATAGCAAATATTTTTGGTCGGATTGGGAAGATTTTATTACAATCCTTTTATAAAATTATGTATAAATCTAAGGTTTTGATTAATTTTTAGCAAGTAATATGTATTAGATTGCTTTTGTCTATTTTTTTTGAATGACAGTTTTTTTTACTTGTATTGATTTTTTCCGAATGATAAGTCCTAAAAAGGAAATAAACTATGTAATAGTTATTCAATTTATATAGATAATTACTTATTCACATAAAAACTGTACATACAGCTTTGACAAAATCATTATCTTTGCTTTAGGCAGGTGCCTGATAAAAGAAATGTATTATTTATGAAAGTTATTCATACACCGATTGGCATATAGGTCAGATATTCTATGACTACAGTCGTCAGGAAGAACATGCATATTTTCTTGAATGGCTTATAGGATTCATAACCGATGAGAAGATAGACCTGCTTCTTATATCGGGTGATGTATACGACGGACCTAACCCATCGGCCGAAGCACAGAAACTTTTTTACTCTTTTTTAAGAGAAGTTACATATAAAAACCAGCAACTTAAGATAATTATTACAGCTGGTAATCATGACTCTGCCTCGCGTATTGAGGCTCCTAATCCTCTTTTACAGGAGATGAATGTAACGGTAAGGGGTGTTGTGAAGAGGAACAGTGAGGGAGATATAGATTTAGATAATCTTATAGAGCCTATATATAATGATGGAAATATTGCAGCATATTGTTTGGCTGTTCCTTATCTACGTCAGGGAGATTATCCTCATTCAGAATCCTATTCAGATGGAGTTCAGCAACTTTATCATCTGCTTTACAATAGAGTAAAAGATAAAGGTATCCCGGTAATTGCTATGGGGCACCTTCAGGCAACAGGCTCTGAGCTTTCAGAGAATGACAGGTCTGAAAGAGCAATTATCGGAGGTGTTGAAGGAATATCTCCTGATGCTTTTGACAGTGGAATTATTTATACAGCTCTGGGACACCTTCACAGGGCACAAAGAGTTTCCGGACGTGATAATGTGAGATATTCAGGATCACCACTACCAATGACTTTTGCTGAGAAAAACAACAAACATAAGGTTGTCATGATAAATATTGAAGAGGAGAATGTATCAATTGATAATATAGATATACCTCTTTATACTTCACTCCTTAGCATACCATCTCAACCTTCAAGAATAGAGAGTATACTTGAAGAGATTAATAAGTTGCCTATAGGAGAGGTTAATAACCATTCTCCATATCTGGAGATAAAGATTCTTATTGATGGACCTGATACATCATTCAAGTTCAGAATTGAAGAAGCCCTTAAGGATAAGAGTGTACGTCTGGCAAAAATATCTCCCTTCTATCCTCAAAGAGGAGAGTCGAAGATAACAGCTCTTACCTTTGAACAGTTGCAAGAGATAGATCCTTTGGATGTAGCCAACGATTATTACAGGCGTAATTATGGTGACAGTGATATGCCACAGATGATGCAGGAATTTATTAAAGAGGCTATAGAGGAGGTGAAATCATGAAGATACTGAAGATTAAAGGCAAAAATCTAGCTTCTCTTGGAGCTGAATTTGAAATAGACTTTACTTGCGAACCTTTGGCGTCAGCTGGGGTATTTGCTATCACAGGAAATACAGGTTCGGGGAAATCGACAATACTTGATGCTATATGTCTGGCTTTGTACGACTCCACTCCAAGGATGAACAAGGCTAAAGAGACAAATGTACAGCTGAAAGATGTAAACGATAAGAGCATAAGTCAGAACGACAGCCGATCTATATTGAGAAGAGGTACAGCCGAATGCTATGCTCAAGTTGAATTCTTAGCTACTACAGGTGATAGGTACAGAGCTACATGGAGCGTCAGGCGAGCTGGTAACAAGCCTTCCGGCTCTCTGCAGAAAGTAGAGATGAGTGCTGTAAATATTGAAACTGGGGAACCCTTGCAGGGAACGAAGTCTGATATACAGACAAGACTGACAGAACTTGTTGGCCTCTCTTTCGAACAGTTCAGCCGCTCTGTGCTGCTCGCTCAAGGTGATTTTGCCTCTTTTCTAAAAGCCAAGAAGGATGAAAAGGCAGAGATATTGGAGAAGCTCACAGGAACAGAGGTCTATTCAGACATATCCAGAGCTATATACAGTAAAGCAAAAGAGGCTGAAAGTAGTAGGAAAGAGTTGTTGCAGCATATAGAAGATGTAGAGATAATTAGTGAAGAGGAAAAAGAGAGACTATTAGAAGAGAAAAAAGAGAGAATTTCCGCCCTTGATATTATTAACAGAGATGAGGAGAAGTATAGGAACTCAATAAAATGGATTGATGATTATAATCAGCTCATCGTTGCTATAAATGAGGCTAAAGAGAATATTGCAGCCTTAAGTAATGAGATAGACCAGGCAGCTCCTAGATATGATAAGTTGGCTGTTATTGACTCGGCTCAGGCTGTAAGAAATATCTATATCGAGCATTCAATGGCAAAGAAACAGGTACAAGAGGGGAGGATACTTATTGAAAAGGAGAGAGGAAATATCTCAATCAAGCAGGATCAACTCAAAAAAGCATCTTTAATAAAGGATGATACAATACAAGAGCAGCAGGTATTTACTAAATATGTAGATGATATTCAACCAGAACTGGAACTTGCTCATAAACTTGATGTTCAGATTGATGAGGCTAAAAACAGAGGTTCGGATATAGATGCCGATCGAAAAAGGCTTCAGGAAATGTTTGATAATAGCCATGAACATATAAAACAAGAGAATGCAAAACTTGGATTGTTGATTAAGAAAATAGAGGAGTTGGATAAGTGGTTTGAGCACTATAAGAGTTACTCTTCACTAGTACCGGCAAAAGACCTTGTAGTCAACCTGCTTTTAAACTATTATGATTCTAAAGATCAGATAGAGAGGTTGATGAACAGCATTGGTGATGCCAAGAAAAATATAGAGAGATACGAGTCAAGTCTCTCTTTAGCTAAAGAGGAGGCAGAAAGGATTAACTCATTGCAACCTTCGGAGGTAATAATACTAAGAAAACGACTTGAGAAGGGAATGCCTTGCCCTGTTTGCGGAAGTACAGAACATCCTTTGGTTGTTGATACACAAGATAACTCGTTTAAAGAAGAAGAACTTGAGAAACAGAAGGAGAGAGCTAATAAAGAGATTGAAAGGGTTACCCTACTGCTGGAAAATTCACGTAAAGAGTTGATACGTCTTAGTTCCTCTATAGAGAATTATGAGAGTCACAAAAATAGTTCATTTGAAAAGGTACAAGGCTATGTATCTATATTACCAAATTGGAATGGGCTTCTTGAAAGTGGTAAGCTGAAAGATACTGTTGAGAAGTTTGTATCTCTGTGGAATGACAATACTAAATCACTTGCTGATAATAAAGAACTTCTCTCTGGTATAAATGCCGGAATAGGTGCCGCACAGAGGGAGAAAGAAAACTTGAATAGTCAGCTTGAGGAGAAGAAGAAGACTCTCGATAATGCTGTGGAAAGCTATAATGAGTTGGAGAAGAAAAGGAACGGGCTTCTATCAGGGAAAAGTTGTGATGAAGTGCAGAGATATATTACCGAAAAGAGAAGTGATATAGATATGAGAGTAAAAGATTCTACTGATAAAGAGAACTCCCTGAAATTAGAGGTCGAAAATGCGAAGGCAAGGATTGAACAGATAGATAACCAGAACAAGAGAGAGACTTTTGTCATGGAGAAAGCTTATGATAAGATAACAGTTTGGCTTTCGTCTCAGCAGAAGATAACCTCTTTTGATGAGTTGGAGGAGATTTTCTCTAAAGAGGAATCATGGCTTGCAGCAGAGAAAAGCTATCTATCTTCACTAAATGAGAAATATACAGTTGCTTCTGCTCTTTTGAAAGAGAGAGAAGGGAAAAGAATAGAACATGAAAACTCACCGTCACGTACCCTTGATGATGAGAGTAGTGAGTCAATTAAGGAGAAACTTGACCTGCTGTTGCAGGAGAAGAGTAATATAAACATCTTGTTGGCACAAATAGAGGTACGGCTCGAGAATGATCAAAAGAATAGAAAGAAGGTTGAGGCTTACAAAAAGGAGTATGATTCAAAAAGTGAATACTTCCAGTCATGGGCAAACCTTAATGATCTGTTTGGCTCACAATCTGGTAATAAGTTCAAGGAAATAGCACAGGAGTATACTTTGGATATTCTTGTGATGTATGCAAATAGTCATCTTAAAGATCTTGCACCGAGATATGAACTGGAGAGAATACAGGATACACTTGCACTGCAGATAGCCGATCTTGATATGATGGGAGAGAAGCGTAGTGTTCACTCGCTATCGGGTGGTGAGTCATTCCTTGTATCTTTGGCTTTGGCACTTGGATTATCATCCATATCATCTAACAGGATGAATGTAGAGTCGCTATTTATCGATGAAGGTTTTGGATCACTTGATATAGACACCTTGCGCATAGCAATGGATGCTTTGGAATCTCTTCAGATGCAGGGCAGAAAGATTGGTGTGATTTCCCACGTAAGCGAGATGACAGAGAGGATTAATGCACGTATTATGGTTACTAAAGAGGGAAGTGGCAGGAGTGTTATCAGTGTAGAATAAAAAAAGGGGGAGCTAAACCCTTCCGTCTGCTCCCCACATCATTTTATCTCTTAGTGTATTGAAGAATACATGGTCTGTCCTCTTCACAACTTTTATTGTATAATCGGCTTTCTTTATCTTAAGCTGGCTTCCCTCAGCGCAAGTCTCACTTCTTCCGTCAATTGCAACAAGGAAGTTGTGACTTCGGCTCTCCACGTCGAGTGTAATCTCCCAATCATCATTTATTACGATAGGGCGTACATTAAGACTGTGTGGAGCTACAGGAGTTATTGCTATAGTGCTGCTGTGAGGAACTATAATAGGTCCTCCAACACTTAATGAATAGGCAGTAGATCCTGTAGGAGTAGATATGACTAATCCATCGGCCTGATATGTTGTGAGGTAATTACCGTTTATTGAGGTGTGTATTGTAATCATTGAAGAACTGTCTCTTTTCAATACAGCTATCTCATTAAGCCCGAATGGATATCCTTTAATTGTTTTATCTTGACAAACTAGGTTGAGGACACTTCTCTCCTCAATTCTGTAATTGTTTGAGAAAATATCTTTTATAGTATCTTGTATCTCATTAGGAGATATATCTGCCAGGAATCCCAGACGGCCGGTATTAATACCTAATATTGGAATATTGCGGTTTCCTACAAAACTTGCTGCTTTAAGGAATGTTCCATCACCTCCCATGCATATTATCATGTCGACACTGAAATCCAGGACAGTGAATGTACGAACATTATCTAAAGGTATCTTTGTTGAGCTAACAATGAATTTATAGAAATCATTATAGATATAAATTTCAGCATTATACTTTTTAAGTAGGGTTAGCAGAGATTCCAAATGGACGGACTTCTTTGTTTGATAAGTATTTCCAAGAATAGCGAATTTCATAAGAATAATTCCATTTAGTTAATATTTACATCTTTTATTTTATGAAAAAACTCAGTTCTCATAAAACATTTTAACTTTGCACTTATTCGCAAATATAATAATAAATTGCCAAGATGACTAAGTTAAGTGTAAATATAAATAAAGTAGCTACATTGCGTAATGCGCGTGGGGGAAACAATCCTGATGTTATAAAAGTAGCATTGGACTGTGAAATGTTTGGAGCAGAAGGTATTACAGTACATCCGCGCCCTGATGAGAGACATATTCGTAGAAGTGATGTACTGCACTTAAGGCCTATTTTGAAGAGTGAGTTCAATATTGAGGGATATCCAAGTAAAGAGTTTATAGATTTGGTACTATCAGTAAAACCTCATCAGGTAACGCTTGTTCCTGACTCACCGGAACAGATTACATCTAACTCCGGATGGGATACAAAAGCGAATCAGTCTTTTCTCATCGAAATACTTGAGACTTTCAAACAGGCCGGTATAAGAACATCTGTATTTGTTGATGCTGATGTAGATATGGTAGAGTATGCTGCAAAGGCAGGCTGATAGAGTAGAACTCTATACAGAACCTTATGCTACAATGTATCCTGAAGATCCGGAGAAGGCTATCGCACCATTTATTGAGGCTGCAAAGGCTGCTAGAAACCTAGGAATGGGTATAAATGCCGGACATGATCTTAGTTTGGTTAACCTGAAATATATGCACGACAATATTCCTTGGATAGATGAGGTGTCAATAGGACATGCACTGATATGTGATGCATTATATATGGGACTGGAAAAAACAATTGAAGAATACAAAAAATGCCTTGATAAATGATAAAACTTACTTTACTAGCGGCACAGACTATTGCCGATTCAGTTTCAGGAGCGGCTCCTATTCTTACTCCTGTTGAAGGGGCACCAGAAATGAATCTTTGGGATATGACCTTAAAAGGTGGATGGATAATGGGAGTGCTGGCACTCTTATCAATAATTTGCTTCTACATCTTTTTTGAAAGACTTGCTGTAATCAGAAAAGCAGCTCGTGAAGATCCTCTATTTATGGAGAGAATTCGTGATTATATCAGAAATGGAGAGATTAAGTCGGCTGTAAACTTCTGTCGTGTTACTAATACTCCTTCATCAAGAATGATTGAGAAAGGTATAACAAGAATGGGACGTCCTATAGCTGATGTTCAGGCTGCTATAGAGAATACCGGTAACATTGAGGTGGCTAAACTGGAAAATGGATTACCAATCATGGCTACTATTGCCGGTGGTGCTCCAATGTTAGGTTTTCTGGGTACTGTAACGGGTATGGTACGTGCGTTCTGGGAGATGGCTAATGCTGGAAATAATATTGATATAAGTCTCTTATCCGGTGGTATATACGAAGCTATGATTACTACTGTAGGAGGACTTGTTGTAGGTATTGCGGCAATGTTCGCATATAACTATGTCGTTACTCGAGTTGACAAAGTTGTCAACCAGATGGAAGCTCGCACCATGATGTTCATGGACCTTCTTAATGAACCTGTACAAAAGTAATTTTAACTATGGCATTAAAAAGAAGAAATAAGGTATCGGCTACATTCAGTATGGCATCTATGACAGATATCATATTCCTATTGCTGATATTTTTTATGATAACCTCAACGATGGTCTCTCCAAATGCCATTAAAGTTCTTCTCCCACAGGGAAAGGAACAGACATCGGCAAAGCCACTTGCCAGAGTTATCATCGATAAAGATTTAAATTACTATACTGCTTTCGGGAATGAAGATGAAATGCCTATAGCGCTGGAACAACTTCCTACATTCCTAAAGAATTGTGCTGCAAAAGAACCTGAAATGTATGTTGCTTTATATGCAGATGAATCTATTCCTTACAGAGAGATAGTGAGAGTACTTAATATTGCTAATGAAAATCACTTCAAGATGGTACTGGCAACACGTCCACCTGAGAAGAATGATGGAGTGAAGTAATGAAGAAAGAAAAGATAAAAGGATTGGTTGGTACTTTTGTACTTCATCTCATCTTGCTTGTTCTGCTGCTGTTTTTTGTAATAGAGAGACCACAGGTGCAAGAGGAGGGAGGAGTACCTGTAATGCTTGGTAACAGCGAGATGGCACAAGGCGATGCCGATCCTTATACCTTAACAGAGGTAGAGGTTTCGAATGAGCCTATAGCTAAAGCTGTTCCTGCACCTAACTCATCTGGAGAAGATAATATCATTACTCAAAGTGACGAGAAGAGCATTGAGATTAAGAAACAGAAGAGTGATAAAAAAGAGGAAAAGAAGGTAGCAACCGATAAAACAAAGAGTGTCACTAAGGAGAAAAGTGAAGAGCAGAAGAGAATTGATGCTGAAAGAGAGGCTGAAGCCAAGAGAATAGCTAAAGAGGAGATGGCTGCAAAGCAGGCATCTGCAAGCATAGCAGGAGCTTTTGGAAAAGGCACCAAGATGGGCAGTAGAGGAACTGGCTCTTCGGGAACTGGATTTCAAGGAAGCCCTAATGGCAACTCTGACACAGGTAAGAGTAGCGGTATTGGTGGAATAGGCACTTTCGACTTAAATGGAAGATCCTTAGGACCTTCTGGCTTGCCAATGCCTGTATATAATGTTCAGGATGAGGGAAGAGTAGTAGTAACTATAGTAGTAAACCCTGCAGGACAGGTTATAAGCACAACAATTAATAAACGTACAAACACTGTTAATCCTACACTTAGAAAGGCTGCTGAAGATGCGGCAAGAAAAGCACGTTTCAATAATATAGATGGGACAAATAACCAAAGCGGAACTATCACATACTATTTTAAACTTCGATAGATTATTATATATTTGTAACTAACATTACTTATTTGAAGAGAATTAATGTATTATTCATTTGTTCTCTCTTGTAGATTTGTATATAAATATAGACTTTAAAAATGAAGAATTTATGTGTATTCTTGGCAGATGGCTTTGAAGAAATTGAAGCCCTGACCCCGGTTGATGTATTCAGAAGAGCAGGGTTACCTGTCTTGACTGTTTCTGTAAGTGATATGCATACTGTGACTGGTTCACATAATATCATTGTAACTGCCGATACAACTCTTTCTGAACTTGATAGAGAGAATATTGAAATGATAATACTTCCTGGTGGAATGCCAGGCGCATCCAACCTGGATAAAAATCTATCACTTGATAAACTTATCATGGATTTTGCTAATAAGTTGAAACCTATATCTGCAATATGTGCAGCACCAATGGTATTGGGTAAACGTGGTATCCTAAAGGGAAAGAGAGCAACATGCTATCCAGGTTTTGAACAGTATCTGGAAGGTGCAAACTATACATCTTCTTTGGTTGAGATAGATGGCAACATAATCACAGGGAAAGGCCCTGGCGCTGCATTAGATTTCTCGTATATCATAGCCGAAAAGTATGTCGGTGTAGAGAAGATAGTACAGCTTAAGAAATCAATGATGATACCAGGATAAAATGATGAAGAGGTATGTTATTATAGTGGCTGGTGGAAAAGGCCTTAGGATGGGAGGAGATATCCCAAAACAGTTTGTTGAGATAAAAGGGCTCCCTGTTCTGATGCACACTATAAATCGTTTTCACTCTTTTGATTCATCCATCGATATAATAGTGGCTCTTCCAGTGGACCAACAGGATTACTGGAAGGAGCTCTGCTCTAAATATAAATTTGAAATTCCACATACTATCGTTGATGGAGGAGATACACGCTTCCATTCTGTTAAAAATGGGTTGGACCAAGTTTCAGGTGAGGGAGCTGTAGCCGTTCATGACGGGGTACGTCCTTTTGTTTCTGATGAGGTTCTTGAGAGATGTTTCTCTATGGCACAAGAGAAAGAGGCTGTGGTACCTGTAATAGATGTATTTGAAACTATCCGTCATATAGCCGATGGAATGAGTAATACAGTCCCAAGGGATGAATATAAGTTGGTTCAGACTCCGCAGGTGTTTTTGATCAGCTTGCTGAAAAAAGCATATTCACAACCATATGTTCCATCTTTCACTGATGACGCATCTGTCGTTGAGGCTATGGGGCATAAAGTGACTTTAGTGGAAGGAAACAGAGAAAATATAAAACTTACTACACCATTTGATTTAAAGTTGGCTGAACTGCTCAGCAATTGAATTTAGAATGTTCGATATAACTGCACAAGATATAAAGTATTTGCAAGGAGTGGGGCCTCAGAGGGCTTCAGTACTCAATAAAGAGATAAATATTTATACTCTTAATGATCTTCTACATTATTACCCTTACAAATACATTGACAGAAGCCGTTTATACTATATCAGTGAAATAGACGGTGAGATGCCATATATCCAAATCAAAGGTACTATTCTAAGTTTTGAAACATTAGGAGAAGGTAGACAACGTAGACTTGTAGCTCATTTCTCTGATGGAACCGGTATAATCGATCTTATCTGGTTTCAAGGTATTAAATATATAACCTCAAAATATAAGGTGCGTGAGGAGTATATAGTTTTTGGAAAACCTACGGTATTTAATGGAAGGTATAATATTGCTCACCCCGACATTGATAAAGCTGACGATATTGCTCTCTCTTCATTGGGATTAAGACCTTACTATAATACCACAGAGAAGATGAAGAGAGGCAATCTTAACTCTCATGCTGTAGAGAAGTTGATGCAAAATGCCTTAAACCTTCTTAAAGAACCAATAGCAGAGACCCTTCCTCAATATATCATTGATGAGCATCATCTTATATCTCTTGATAAAGCAATACACGAGATTCATTTCCCTCATTCGGCAGATAGACTTCGTAAAGCTCAGTACAGACTGAAATTCGAAGAACTTTTCTATATTCAGCTTAACATACTCCGTTACAGCAAGGAGAGACAGATGAAATTCCGTGGTTTGAATTTCTCAAAAGTTGGAGATTATTTCAATGATTTCTATTTTAATAATCTTCCATTTCAACTTACCGGTGCACAAAAGAGGGTAATAAAGGAGATAAGAAATGATACAGGTAGCGGAAGGCAGATGAACAGACTGCTTCAGGGAGACGTAGGAAGTGGAAAGACTCTTGTGGCTCTAATGTCTATGCTTATAGCTTTAGATAATGGCTATCAGGCATGTATGATGGCACCTACTGAGATTCTTGCGCAACAGCACTACGAAAGTCTTAAGAAGTTGCTTTTTGGAATGAATGTACGTGTTGAACTTCTTACCGGTTCAATAAAAGGAAAGAAGAGAGAGGCTATACTTAATGCTCTACTTACAGGCGATGTAAACATCCTTATTGGAACTCATGCTGTACTTGAAGATAATGTAAACTTTTCATCCTTAGGTATTGTTGTCATAGATGAACAGCACCGTTTCGGTGTCGCTCAAAGAGCTAAACTGTGGAGTAAAAGCAATACACCACCGCATATTCTTGTGATGACTGCTACACCTATTCCACGTACTCTTGCCATGACTCTATATGGTGATCTGGATGTCTCGGTGATTGATGAATTACCTCCTGGAAGAAAGCCTATAAAAACTGTACATCAGTTTGATAATAGAAGACACTCTCTATATGAGTCAATACGCAAACAGATAGAGGAGGGCAGGCAGATCTATATTGTCTATCCACTGATAAAGGAGAGCGAAAAGATAGATATAAAGAACCTTGAGGAGGGATATGAACATGTCTGCGAAGAGTTTCCTCAATATAAGGTAAGTGTAGTTCATGGAAAGATGAAACCTGGCGATAAAGAGGAAGAGATGCAGAAATTTGTTACCGGAGAGACTCAAATTATGGTTGCTACAACTGTGATAGAGGTGGGAGTTAATGTACCCAATGCTTCTGTGATGGTAATAGAGAATGCAGAACGCTTCGGCCTGTCGCAACTGCATCAGTTAAGAGGTAGAGTTGGACGTGGAGCAGATCAATCATATTGTATCCTTGTGACAGGTTATAAACTATCCGAAGAGACAAGGAAAAGAATACAGATTATGGTAGACACAAATGATGGTTTTGAGATAGCGGAGGCTGATCTTAAACTAAGAGGTCCAGGTGATCTGGAGGGAACTCAACAAAGTGGAATAGCTTTTGACCTGAAAATAGCAAACTTAGCTAAGGATGGACAAATTGTTCAATATGTTAGAAATGTGGCAGAAAAAGTTATAGATAATCCGAATTTCGAGCAGTTGAATGAGAACAAAAAACTATGGGAACAACTAAAATTACTCAGAAAAAATGATGTTAATTGGTCCGTTATATCTTAAAAATTACTCTTTTTTAATGTTTAATTAAGCAAACATGTTGTCAAACATGTTTTACTCTATCTCCCGATTAATAGGGTTTTGCGTTGTGCTTTTTGAAATTTTGCATAAAAGATACATGAAAAAAGAGTTAATTCACTATTCAATTTCTAAAATTAAATTTTATCTTTGAGATACATAAAAAAAGAATAAGAATGCTTATTTGTTCATTTGTTTAATCTTTATTATGCAAAAAACACTTGTCATACTTAAGCCAAGCGCAATACAGAGATCGTTAGTCGGTGAAGTTATTAGCCGATTCGAGAGAAAGGGTTTATGTCTGGTAGGTATAAAGATGATTCAACTTGATGATAAGATTCTTAACGAGCATTACGCTCATCTTCTTTCAAAACCTTTCTTTAAGAGAATTAAAGATTCTATGATGGCTACTCCGGTCATCGTATGTTGTTGGGAGGGAGTTGATGCTATTCAAGTAGTTAGGACGTTGACAGGTTGTACTAATGGCCGCCTTGCTGCTCCAGGAACTATCCGCGGAGATTTCAGTATAAGTCAACAAGAGAATATTATTCATGCTTCAGATTCTATTGAGTCAGCAGAAGTTGAATTAAAACGATTTTTTAAACCTGATGAGATATTCGAGTATAGGCCAGCTGTGACAGATGCTATCTATGCAAATGACGAATATTGAAAAAAAGAAAAAAGAATGATTTTTAAGTTTATTAAAGCAACATTATTAGCAACGTTTACTTTAGTTAGTGTCGGTGTTTCCGGACAAGATCTATTGGCGCGTCAAGCTCCTATAGATAGGAAACTAAAAGCAGTTGACTCACTTGCATTGATACGTCAGATTAAAGCTGAGAAAGCTGCTTATCCTGCATACAGCTTATATCCAAATTGGAGTAATGAAAGAGTTCATGCTTTCGGCTCTGCAGTAGAAATTCCAGATTCCTTCAGAATTGATTTAAGAGGCTTTTCAATGCCTACTAATCAGACAAAAATAACATCAAATTTCGGTCCTCGTTGGCGTCGTATGCACAATGGTATTGATATCAAGGTTTATATTGGTGATACTATCCGTGCTGCTTTCGATGGAAGAATCCGTATGGTGAAATATGAAAGAAGAGGTTATGGAAAATATGTTGTTATAAGACACGAAAATGGTATTGAAACAGTATATGGTCACTTGTCAAAACAGTTGGTTGGAGAAGATGAATATGTAAAAGCTGGTGAACCTATTGGTCTTGGTGGCAACACTGGCCGTTCAACAGGCTCTCATCTTCATTTTGAAACAAGATTCTTGGGGCAGGCTATTAACCCTGCATATATGTTTGATTTCGAAAATCAGGATATTGTAGCCGACTCATATGTTTTCTATAGAAGAGGCTCTCGCCTTACACCAACAACAAGTGGCAACTCTATCATGATGGCTGATGCTGACCGTGCTTCTATAAAATACCACAAAGTTAGAAGAGGTGATACTCTTGCAGTTATAGCAAAGAAAAACAGTACATCAATTGATGCATTGTGTAAGCTTAACCGTATAACAAGAAGAACTACACTTCGTCCAGGACAAATCTTGAGATGTTCATAAGATAAACAGAGTTTTATATATATAAATTAAGGTGGAAAGGAGTATTCTTTTCCACCTTTTTGTTTACTCTTCATTATAAAATGTTTAACTTTGCAGCCTATTAAGTTATTATCATGAAGGATACAAAACAACAATTTGAACATGTATTGACTATTTGTAGAGATCTCTTTGTTAAGAAACTCCATGATTATGGAGCTGCATGGAGAATAATGCGCCCTGAATCTGTTACCGATCAGATATATATAAAAGCAAATAGAATACGTAGTATTGAGACAAAGGGTGTTGCTTTGATTCAGGAAGGCATAAAATCGGAGCTTATAGCAATCGTAAATTATGGAATTATTGGACTTATCCAATTAGAATTGGGCTATTCTGAAAAAGATGACCTTGAAGAGGAAAAGGCTATTGAACTTTATGATAAGTATGCTAAGACATCTCTAGAGCTCATGCTTGATAAGAACCATGACTACGATGAGGCATGGAGAAGTATGCGCACCACATCATACACAGATCTTATCCTTATGAAGATTTATAGGACAAAGCAGATAGAAAGTCTTAAAGGAGATACATTAGTGTCTGAAGGTATAGATGCTAACTACATGGATATGATAAATTATTCCGTTTTTGGATTGATTAAGATAGAGTTTGGAGAATAAGAAGAAATATGATTTTATTGGGTATTGGACCAATGCCTGTAGGTTCCTTCTTGCTGCAGTATTCATCTTCTCTGGTTTTGTTAAAGCAAATGACCTTGCGGGAACTGAATATAAGGTACAAGATTATATCACAGCATTTGGTTTAAATAGTATTTTGCCCTCTTCTGTTCCTTTTTTTATCGCTTTTGCACAGGCTATTGTCGAGTTCTGCATAGGCGTCTATCTTTTCTGGGGAATAAGACGAAAAATTTCCACATTCCTTGTCTTACTAATGATGTCATTCATGACTCCCCTTACTTTGTGGCTTGCTGTATCTGGTAAAGTTATAGATTGTGGATGTTTCGGAGATGCATTGGTGCTCACCAACTGGGAGACTTTTATAAAAAATATATTTCTGCTTGTTGCTGCTATTTCTGTCTTTAGATGGAAAGATAAAATAAGACCTCTTGTAACATCAAGATTTGATTGGCTTATCGGCCTCTATGCTTCAATATATATACTGATATTTACTCTTTATTCTTACAGGGGACTTCCTCTTTTTGACTTTAGACCATACTATATTGGTTCTAATATCAAGAAACAGATGGAGATGCCTAAGGGAGAAAAAGCGCCGGTATTGGACACCCGCTTTATTCTTGAGAAGAATGGAGTAAAGAAAGAGTTCTCATTGGATAATTATCCAGATAGCACATGGACGTTTATAGATAGTAAGACTATTGTCAAAGAGAAAGGTTATGTTCCGCCAATAAGTGACTTCATGATTGAGGATAGCGAGACAGGTGAGGATATTACTTATAAAATTTTAGATAATAAGAATTACTCTTTTATTCTAGTCTCTCCATCCTTGAAGAAGGCTGATGACAGTGCTATTGATCTCATAAACGAGTTGTATGATTATTGTATAGACTACGGATATAATTTTTATTGTGTAACATCAGCGTCGAATGAGGATATAGATGAGTGGAAGAGAAGAACAGGAGCTGAATACCCTTTTGCATTTGCGGATGAGCTTATGCTTAAGACGATGATCCGATCTAATCCCGGACTTGTTCTTATAAAGGATGCTACAGTAATAAATAAATGGAGCGTCAATGATCTTCCTGATGAATATGTGCTTTCAGACTCATTGGATAATCTACCTATAGGAAAGGTTAATCAGAAGACATTTATACATAAGATATTCTTGGCATTGGGATGGTTTATTGTACCTTTGCTCTCCTTTAGTGTAGTTGATGCTGCCTGGGAAAAATATAAAAGAAATATTAAATAATTAACCCTTTAATAATTAAAAGAAATGAGAAAGAATATTGTTGCAGGAAACTGGAAAATGAACAAGAACCTTCAGGAAGGTATTGCTCTAGCAAAAGAATTGAATGAGGCTTTGACAGCAGATAAACCAAATTGTGATGTTGTAATTTGCACTCCTTTTATTCATTTGGCTTCAGTTACTCCTATTGTTGATAAATCAATTATAGGTGTAGGTGCAGAGAACTGTGCTGACAAAGTTTCTGGTGCTTATACAGGTGAAGTCTCTGCTGAGATGGTTGCTTCAACTGGTGCAGAGTATGTTATTCTTGGTCACTCTGAGCGTCGTGCTTACTACCATGAAACAGAAGCTATTCTTGAAGAAAAAGTTAAATTGGCTTTGGCTAACAACCTTACTCCAATATTCTGTATTGGTGAAGTTCTTGAAGAACGCGAAGCTAACAAGCAGAATGAAGTTGTTGAGTCTCAGTTGTCATCTGTATTCTCACTTTCATCTGAAGATTTCTCTAAAATCGTTCTTGCATACGAACCAGTATGGGCTATCGGAACAGGAAAGACAGCTACAGCTGATCAAGCACAGGAAATCCATGCATTCATTCGTTCTTTGATCGTTAAGAAGTATGGTAATGAAGTTGCTGACAACACATCTATCCTTTACGGTGGTAGCTGCAAGCCTTCAAATGCAAAAGAATTATTTGCTAATCCAGATGTTGATGGTGGTCTTATTGGTGGAGCAGCTCTTAAGGTTGCTGACTTCAAAGGTATCATCGACGCTTTCAAATAATTACAGAATAAATACGGGATGTTGTCTATGGCAGCATCCCTATCTCTTTAAATAGACCAAAATGAGATTTATTAATATATTCATAGTATTTACTTTAGCATTGTCTGCACCTGCTTTTTCTCAAAACTCTATAGTTGATAAGCTTCAGACAAGAAAATCGGGAGAGGGTGAGGTTTCTATTCATCATGACTCGCTGATAAATTCTCTTATAGGTAGTAATCAAGCTAAGGCAGCTACTCGTCCTGAAAATAATGATGTTCCAAAGACAATTGTTGGACAAGAGGCTCAACCAGTTAAGCTCCCTGCATCTGCTGAGCAGAAGACAATTAAAGCCAGAGGATACAGAATACAAATCTATGTTGGAAACAACTCAAGAGTAGCTCGTAATGAGGCTAATAATATGGCAAATAAGGCTCGTGAAGAATTTCCTGACATTCTGGTTTATACATATTTCCAACCACCTAGATGGCTTTGCAGAGTTGGTGACTTCAGAAGTATTGAAGAGGCTGATTCAGTAATGCGTCAAATCAAGGCTAGAGGAATATTTAAGGAGATTTCTATTGTTAAAGAACAGATTAATATACCTATAGAGTGATTATGAACGAATTATTGCATCCCGAATGGTCTGAAGAGAAGATAAAGACTCTTATGGAGCATTATAAGGGAATACTTTCAGTATTAGGCGAAGATGTTGAGAGAGAGGGGCTACTGAAAACTCCCGAGAGGGTTGCTAAGTCAATGCTTACACTGACACGAGGATATGGACAAGATCCTCACTCTATCCTTAACTCAGCAAAGTTTAAGGAGCCATATAGCCAGATGGTTATTGTAAAAGATATTGATTTCTTCTCACTTTGTGAACATCACATGCTTCCTTTCTATGGGAAAGTACATATTGCCTATATCCCTAATGGATACATAACAGGATTAAGCAAAATAGCAAGGGTAGTAGATGTCTATTCACATCGTCTTCAGGTTCAAGAGAGAATGACTCTTCAGATAAAAGAGTGTATCCAACAGACATTGAATCCGTTGGGCGTTATGGTTGTGGTGGAAGCAAAGCATATGTGCATGCAGATGAGAGGAGTTGAAAAGCAGAATTCAATAACAACTACATCCGATTTTACCGGGGCATTCAATCAAGCCAAGACAAGAGAGGAATTCATGAACCTTATACGGCATAACTCATAGGTTATGCCTTCAGGACAACGCGGTCTCCTGCTCGCTTTGCCATCTCTTTTTGGATCTCACTAAGCTCTTTATAGTGTTCCATAATCTTAATACTCTTCTCTGCATCAGAAACAACTTCCGGTTTACCTAGAGCTTGCAAAGTATGTTTCATCTCTTCCTGAAGAATAGCGAACTTAAAATCTGTAATAAGATGGGGTACAAGTTCGAATAATCTCTCTTCATCTTCTACTATCTTTTGAGATTTTGCATGATATTTGCTAAGTTGGTATCTGCTGCTAAGCATATCTGCAGCTAGCCTGCTTATCTCAGGATCTGGATGTGCAAGGAAATATCTCTCACAAATAAATCCATTATCGTGAAGGTGTGAGCATGCTTCACTTAATACCTTTCTATGTATAGGGTTGTGAAATTGAATGTCATCTTGTTTCAAATCAGATGCAATATATTCAATGACTGTCATTGGATACTCTTTTGTCTCCTCTGTGTCGATTATACACATAACCTTTTCTCCATGCCTAATTAGTGTCTGAATTAACATCTGCTCCTTCTGGTAAAAGAGAAGTTTCTCACGTTCAACTTCAGGTATATATGACTGATATTGTATCTCATTTGCAATATTTGCTGCAGCTGCCTGCACTTCCTCTGTCTTGCTGTTATCATCTATCGAAGGTATGTTACCTCCATTTTTTTGTTTGAATGCATCCTCAATAAGCTTGTCATTACGTTGCTCAACATGCTTTTTTATTTCATTCATTATCACCCTCTCATCAACATTAAGAATAGAAGCACACTCTTTCAGGCATGCATATCTTACAATGTCATTTGGTATTAGTCCTATACTTCTTGCCAAGTCAGCTATAAGTGCCGCTCTTTTTATTGGATCGTCTTTTGCGTCATTGAGTAGGAGCTGTGTCTTGAACATTATAAAATTCTCCTCGTGTTCTGCAATATACCTTTGGAATTCGGATGATGAGTGCTTTTTTGAGAAGCTGTCAGGGTCCTCATTATTAGGAAGTAGTAGAACTTTTATATTCAGTCCTTCTGCCAGAAGCATGTCGATACCTCTAATACTGGCTTTAATTCCCGCTGCATCACCGTCATATAGTAATGTAATGTTCTCAGTGAACCTGTGAAGGAGTTTTATCTGTCCTGGAGTAAGTGATGTTCCCGAAGATGCGACAACATTCTCAATTCCGCTCTGATGCATGGAGATAACATCCATATAGCCCTCCACTAAGAAGCATTTGTTCTGTTTTATTATTGACTGTTTGGCAAAGTATATACCATAAAGCTCATTGCTCTTATGGTAAATTTCACTCTCTGGCGAGTTAACATATTTGGCAGTCTTTGCATCTGAATTGAGAACTCTACCTCCAAAGGCTACAACTTTTCCGGTTACTGTATGTACAGGAAAAATGATTCTGCCCCAGAATCTGTCTCTTAGTGAGCCATCTTCTTTTTCATAGCATATACCTGTTTTAATAAGGAACTCTTTTTTGTATCCTTTAGATATAGCCTCTTTGGCAATTGCGTCGTGGGTTAGGGTCGAGTAACCAATTTGGAATTTTTTAATAATATCATCTCTCATGCCTCTGTTTCTGAGGTATGACATACCTATTGACTTTCCATCAATATGATTGTTGAGAATGTTTATGAAATAATCTTTGGCAAACTCATTTACAACGAATAGGCTCTCCCTATCATTTTGAGCCTGTTTTTCAGCGTTGCTAAGTTCTCTCTCCTTTATCTCAATATGATATTTGTTAGCCAACCATCTCAATGCTTCCGGATATGTAAGTTGTTCATGCTCCATTACAAAGTGAACAGCACTACCTCCTTTACCGCAAGCGAAACATTTACATAGATTCTTTGCTGGGGATACGTAAAAAGATGGCGTCTTGTCGTCATGGAAAGGACAGAGTCCCACGTAATTGACTCCTCTTTTTTTTAGGGAGACAAATTCGGAAACTACATCTACTATCTGAGCTGCATCTATTATTCTGTCTACTGTTGGTTGGTCTATCATTATAATATCATTCTTATCTTTGCGAAAATAGTAAAAAAAACGCCATCATATATTATGTATGATGGCGTTTTAATTATTCTTTAATCAAATATCTTGTATGCAGATAGATAACAACTTGGCATAAAATACTTATTTGTTAAGTAGTATTCAGATAAAAAAAGATGATTGTTTGATTTTGAGAGAGCCTCTTGTCGGATTCGAACCAACGACCCCGAGATTACAAATCACGTGCTCTGGCCAACTGAGCTAAAGAGGCTTGATTATTCTTAAGAAGAGCGGAAAACGAGACTCGAACTCGCGACCCTAACCTTGGCAAGGTTATGCTCTACCAACTGAGCTATTTCCGCAATTTAAGTAGTCCGTGGGGGAATCGAACCCCCCTTGCAAGAATGAAAATCTTGAGTACTAACCGATATACGAACGGACCATTTTTTATTTTTTAAGGAGCGGTGCGTACGGGACTCGAACCCGTGACCCCATGCGTGACAGGCATGTATTCTAACCAACTGAACTAACGCACCATTTATCAAAGATCGTTTGCTTTGTTTTTAAAGCGAGTGCAAAGGTAGGTTTTTCCTCCGAATCTGCAAGAATCGGTATTGTAAATTTACGAATTTTAAGAAAAACATTATTTGTTACGCTTTGTGTTTACATATATTCACTAAAAAAGAGGTGCTATATAGTTCTTTAAAACGATTTATTTTACATCCGTTAACAGATGAAGGTTCTTTTCCAACCAATCAAAGACTCTTTTTAAACTATCTTAGACTTTCTTTTAACCGATCTAATACCGTTTCTTATCGGAATGAAGTTTATTTGTCAACAAATCAAGGAATTTTGTCCTGCCTATTGAATACTCTCTTTAATCAATCATTGACTTTCGTTAATGGACAAAAAACTCTAGCTAAACCAATTAAAGGCTATTTTCCAATGGGTGGAAGATTTTTGCTAAACGAATCACAGATTTTTCACCAACCAATGAAGACTCTTTTTAATCAATCATAGGCTTTTGTTAAACTGAACAAAAAATCTTGCTCAACGGATCGAAGACTATTCTTCAACCGATAAAAGACTCTTCCCCAGCGGATCATGATCGGTCTGCCAACGAATCACGATCGGTTACCCGACGAATCATGATCAGTTACCCGATGAATCAAAGACTCTTTACCAACCGATCAAAAACTCTTTGTCAACGAACCAGAGACTTTTCTCCGACGAATCAAAGGCTTC
>NZ_BAJR01000042.1 GCF_000613805.1 Phocaeicola paurosaccharolyticus JCM 15092
CTAATAAAAAAGCGCTGGTTGATTAACAACCAGCGCTTTTTATTATAAATATCTTTAATTATTCTCCTAAGTGAATAGCCTCAGAAGGACATACATCTGCGCAAGTTCCGCACTCAGTACAAAGTTCTGGGTTGATTGAATACTTATCACCTTCAGAGATTGCCTCTACTGGGCATTCGTCAATACAAGTACCGCAAGCGATACAATCGTCATTAATTACGTAAGCCATTTTGTTTAAAAAATTAAGTTATTAGTACTAATTGTTGAAACAAAATTACATCATTTCTTCTTTTATATAAAGAATGAATGTTTAAATTAGATTAATTTGTAAATAATCTAAATTAAGTTTCACTTTATTGATTGATATATAAGCTGTTGTATTTTTGAACGTATATCAAGTTGTGACAACTTATGCTGTGAATATGGCTGCGGATTAATCCTATTACTCAAGAAAACATATACAAGTCTCCTATTTGTATCTGCCCATGCACATGTACCTGTAAAGCCTGTATGACCGACTACACTCTTATCTGCTTCTGCTGCACAAGGTGAGTTCTTTGGATTGTCAAGATCAGGTTTATCAAATCCCAATCCTCTCCTACTTATCTTTGACTTATATGTAAGGAAAAGATTACATGTCACTTTACTGAGGTAAGTCTCACCATTGTATTCTCCCTCACTGATTATCATCTGATATACTCTTGCCACATCAAGAGCATTTCCAAAAAGACCTGCATTACCCGACACTCCTCCCATGAATGCTGCTGCCTCATCGTGCACATATCCTTGCAATAGAGCTCCTCTATGAAGATAATCATTCTCTACAGTTGGGACTATCTCCTCAACCTTGAATTTTCTTAAAGGATTATAGGCTATCCTATCCAATCTCATTGGTTTATAGAACTTCTCATCAAGGTATTCATCGAGAGTCTTTTTTGTGATATTCTCGACCATCTCTTTGAGCAACATGAAATTCAGACAGCTATACACATATTTTCTATCATTTAACGGTGAATTAGCTATCTGGGTAAGAATCATTCCCTTTACATTAGCAGAAGCAAACAGAGAGTCAGAAATCTGCAGCGGATAATCCTTACTATATGTACTACTGATATACTCTTTCTTATAGTTGAAAGAGGCAGGAACATAAGCATCCTTTCCTATCTGAACAGAGTGATTCTTGTCCATCCTACTTTTAACGAAAGAACCTTTATAAGATGACTTGTCAATAAACTCTTTATAAAATGGTAGCGAAGAGACAAGTCCTGACTGATGCATCAGAAGTTCCTCAATCGTTATACGCTCCTTATTAGTTCCCTTCAACAGAGGGACATAAGATGATATCTTATCTGTCAGCCCTATTCTTCCCTCATCATAAAGTTTCATAACGGCAAGAAGTGTTGCCGTGCTCTTTGTAAGTGAAGCGAGGTCGTATATACTGTTTATTGTTACCTTGGTACTATCTTTATATGAATATGTACCGAAAGCCTTATCATAAACAGGCATTCCATCCTTAAGCACCACAATCTGGCAACCGGGATATGCTCCCTGTGATATTCCATCAAGAGCTACAGAATCAATTTTTGCAAGAACTTTTGAGTCCATGCCATAATTCTCAGGACGATATACCGCATGCATTCCATCTTTAATCTCTACGCCATCACCAGGTTTAAAGAGGTCGCCAGCAGAGACAGAGATACGTCCATCTGCCTTACCTTTACCCATGAGGATATTAGCTATATGCTTCTGAACCTCTACTCTGTCACTATTACCAAGAATCACAGCAGAAGCCTCTCTCCATATTTCATCTTTAGTGTCGAATGACTTTATAGGCGACAGATATAGATAGATAATATTTTTATGGTCTCCCAAACTGCTTAGCCATTCGCTATACCTCTTAAGTTCATAACTAGTCCTTACCACTACAATAATATTTCTGTAGGGTTTCAACTTTTCGTTTATAGATGCTAATGAGTCTGCATTAACCTCACATTTGGTTATTTGCATATTTTTATGAAGTTCATCGAATAGAACTGTATCATCATCTTTATTGCCTATCTCAATAAATGCATTCCCATTGCCATTTATATCCAATGGTATTGCACCGTTTCTATTACCTAATACAGTGACCGAGGCTCTGTATAGTTCAGTAATAAGGCTGTCTGCCCTCTCTGTCTTAATCCTCTTCTCCAAACCTGCCATCTGAATACGCTGAGGTTTGTCGAGTCCCAGATAAAACTTATATGTAAGTACCTTACGGCACTTCTCATCTATCTGCTCTTTTGTAAGCTGACCACTATCTACAGCTGAGAGAACATCATCCAAGGTTTTCTTAAGATTCTTTGGAGTTAATATTATATCGCAACCGGCTATAAGTGCTCGTGAACAGAGATTAGGTTCATTTGATACTCCTCTCATTGTAAGGGCATCGGAAAAGACAAGACCATCGAATTTCAAATCTTTCTTTAGAATATCTATCACAGGCTTAGAGAGAGAGGCAGCTCCATCACCAATAGAGGGGACAAAAAGGTGTCCTATCATCACTCCACCAACACCAGCCTCAACAGCTCTCTTAAATGGTACAAGTTCTATACTATCAAGACGATGACGGTCGAACTCCAAAACAGGAAGTGATTTATGTGAGTCCACTGAGGTATCACCATGTCCCGGGAAATGTTTGGAGACTGAGAGCACGTTTCCATCCTCCAATCCTTTGGAATATGCTATTACCTTCTCTGATACATTATCAGGATCACCACCAAAAGAGCGAGTATTGATTATAGGATTCTTTGGATTATTGTCTATATCGGCAACAGGAGCAAAGTTAATATGCACACCTATCTCACGGCACTGACGAGCCATCTCACGTCCATATTCATAGATGAGATTATTATCAGATATAGAGCCTAATATCCTGTTCTTTGGGAAAGAGGGAGTATTATTAAGTCGCATAGCTAATCCCCACTCACCATCGAAAGAGATGAAAAGAGGTATATCGGATACTCCTTGAGCATAGTTTGTAAGCAGTGACTGGTTTGTAAGTTGCCCTCCCGAGAAGAGTAAACCTCCTACATTATAATTCTTAATAGCCTGATAGATTATCTTCTTGTTGCTTTTTGTATTGTATGGTGATACAGTATAGATAAAGAGCTGACCAATCTTCTCTTTAAGTGTCATCCGCGACATTCTCTCTTCAACCCACTCATCACATCTGGAGCTTTTGCTCTGGTTATTCTTGATTATATTAGGAATAACAGAGGCATGAGCCATGAGAATTATTATAGTTGTTAATAAAATTATGGTAGCCTTTTTCACACGTCTCTCCTTTCTATATATACATAAAAGAGGTTTAAAACTAAACCTCTTTTGTCTGAAGAACTATTTCTTAATAAATTTAGCCCTAATCTCACCTACAAAACCATCATTCTTACCCATTTGCTGCAGAGGTATCATCTTGCCATCAAGGTTCTTGTAATATTTGGGTTTATCAAAATATGAGTGTGAATGTCCTCCCAATACTACATCAATATCTCTTGTACTTGGAATTAATATCTCATCAGAATAAGGTTTACCTTCCCATCCTAAGTGCGACAGAACAATAACTATGTCACATTTCTCCTTCTTCTTCAAAAAAGTCGCAACGTCTTGAGCGGATTTTATAGGGTCATTGAACTCAATTCCTTTATAGTTTTTGTCTTGAACAAGACCTTTCAACATAGGTCCTACTCCAAGAACACCAATCTTCAGTCCATCTCTTTTTATAATCTTGTATGGTTTTACCAAACCCTCAAGTGGTGTGCCTTTAAAATCATAATTGCAGTTTACAACATCGAACTTTGCCATTTTGAATAGGCGTACCAGATTATCTATACCGAAATCAAATTCATGGTTTCCTATTGTAACAACATCATAGCCTGCCTGATTCATGAAATTTATCTCGACTTCTCCCTTGAACATATTGTAAAAAGGCGAACCTTGAGAAAAGTCACCGCAATCGAAGAGGAGTACATTTTTGTTTCTATTCCTTACCGAGTCTATTAGAGTAGCTCTTCTCACATACCCCCCACGCCCTGCCAACATGGTATCAGGATCACTCACGGATACAGGTTCTATCCTGCTGTGAGTATCATTAGTATGAAGTATCAATAACTCTTTCGTTTTCTGAGCTGAAAGAGATAAAGAGACGAATAAAAAGAGAGTTAATATATATAGTCTGTTCATTATAGTATGCTTTTAATGCCTTATTTAATTACAATTCTTCCTTCAACTTTTGAGTCCAGTTTCTTTCCCTGTGCACTCATTGCCTTAACATAGTCGAGGAAAATCTGACGAAGTGTTGCCCCATCAGGCTGTACCTTATCTGTGATTTTCTTGAATGTCACCATATTATCGTTACCTTCGGCAAGATAATCAACAGTAGCTACATTATACATCTTATTATCATCAATATCTACTCCACCAATTGTTGCACTGATAAGTTTGCCCTCTTTTGAGACCACGAGTTGAGCTCCACTTAGTCCCTCTCCTCTTACTGATGCAATATTTTGAAACAGCTCCTTCATATCCTTACCACTCATCTTTATGATGCACAATGTATTTTCGAATGGTGTTATCTCGAAGATATTTCCATATTTCACATCACCTTTTGGCAGAGAAGCACGCAGGCCTCCCATATTTATAACAGCCACATCTGCCTGTTTCCCTATATATGTAGTAGTTGATTGCCTCAAGATGTCAGCCACAAGATTAGAGAGGGTACTCTCAGGTCTCTGTGCACTCATGTCGATAAGGCTATACCCTATCACAGGAGACATTATACTGTCTACTCTATTTTTGTATGTAAGAAGGATCTTCTCGGCTTCAATGTTTGGCGTTGCATCATATCTGTGATCTACTACAATGCTCTCTCCTTCTACTGAAGATAGTGTATAAGAAGATGATTGACAGGAAGAAAACAGTATCACTCCCGAGAAAAGTGACGCAAAAGAAATAGTTTTAATTAAACTCATATTCATTATACTGTTCATAACTCTTCAAAAGTAAGTAAAAATCAGAGCCAAGACAATAATTTGATATTAAAAAAAAGTGAATGGGCTTGGCTATCTAGCAAAAAATTAGTTACTTTGCACCGCTTTCGCGTAATCGCTGTCAAGAAGTGTTACTTGATATGTTACGTTGTAACGATAACAATTTAATTTTTGCAAAAATGGATTTAATTAAAATTGCTGAAGAAGCATTTGCTACAGGTAAGCAACATCCTTCATTCAAAGCTGGTGATACTATTACAGTAGCATACCGTATCGTTGAGGGTAACAAAGAGCGTATACAGTTGTATCGTGGTGTTGTTATCAAAATCTCTGGACATGGTGATAAGAAACGTTTCACAGTTCGCAAAATGTCTGGTACAGTAGGTGTAGAACGTATTTTCCCACTTGAATCTCCTGCAATCGATAGCATTACAGTAAATAAGGTAGGTAAAGTTCGTCGCGCTAAATTGTATTATTTGCGTGCTCTTACTGGTAAGAAAGCCAGAATTCAGGAAAAAAGAGCTAACGTATAATTTCGTGATTTCTCAAATTCCTAAAATAAAAAAGGTATTTCGTAACGAAATACCTTTTTTGTTTTTATCACCAACAAATTTCTGCAATAGATGATAATATGGATACCACAAACTGCAGTTTGATATATATTACTTAAACATATCCATTATTAAATTCTTATCTCTGAAGTGTGACTCCAATAACACCAATTATCACATCATTCGATAAGGTAATCACATTCAACGATTTCAGTATCTTACTTTTGTCTATAGGGAAATCAATAAGTATACCTCCGCCTCCATCTATTCTTCGGCCATAGACTCCATCAATTTTCAATTCATCCTGCAAATTGTCCGAAACTATTCCACTCTTAAGATGTACTCTGTATGGTCGTTTGTTGAAAGTTGAAAAGCTTTATTGTCAACAAAATAATCCTGCTCTATCGGAGCCCAATTATATGGATTTGTAAGTGGCATACACTGCTCACTTCCATCTTCATAACACACCTTGAGCATGCCATTATCTATCCTTGACTGCATATGATTTGTTGTACCTGCCATTAACAGATAAATGTTCGAAGCATTTCCCTCAATAGGTATTGACAATGAGTCAGGATAGTTGTCCCACAATGAAGTGAATGCAATATTTTTACCTTTCTGCATAGATCTAAATGGGACATTATTTGCAACAAAAATATTGCCGTCCGATTTTCTCCTTAAACCACTATCATCTATATGTGCTGAGTCAAGAGGATGACACCACTCACCAATGCCATGAACAGGAATCTGAAGTGTGGTATATGGAGAACGAGGAGAAATATAGTTATTACGAAATATCTGTGATAGATTGTCGTTGAGAATGTTGCTGATATCAACCGGCTGACAGTTGGCTGCATCTACATGAGCAAATCCAGGAAGATTGTATTTCTCATTAGCAGGCATCTCATCTTTATGCATCTCGCCTGTGTACATTTCATCTGTTGTCATCTGATCTGCAGGCATCACATCAAAGGATTTTTCGCTATCCACATAATGGTTTTTCAAACAACTTTTGCCACTCCAAGTTATCTCTACATTCATCTTCTTAAGGTTTGCAGGAATCATAATCTTTACCCAATCGCATTCCACTCCCTTTTCAATATCATAACTTGCCTTACCTCCATTGATCTTTATCGACGAAATATCCGAAGAGATTTTCTTTACCTTTAGCACTATATCGGCCTTTTTCTTAAATGAAGGCTTGATGTCATAAAAATCTTTACTGCCTTCTCTCTTAAATGAGTAAGAGATGTCGGATATATCTATTGAAGCACTGTTCCAAAGAGATGGGAAACCTGGTTTTATCAACACCTTATCCTCAAGAAGGTCAGGCTCAATTCCATAGAGTCCCTGTACAATGGCACGCATTAGTATGCCCACAGTATCACCAAAGTCACGGTAACATTCGCCTCTTGCTGCATCATAATAACTTGTCTGTCCTATATTTCCAGGGGACTTGCCTAAATACATTCCATCCATTATGCAGGCCTTAAGAAGAGAGTAAGCCTCATCATATCTTCCTGCTTTCCAATATGCCAATGTTGTATGATAAACCTCTTCAAAAGCTACATTGTTTATACTCCATGAATAAGGCATCCAGTTGGATGTTGAAACAGTATATAGTTTTTCCGAGATGCTGTCGCATTCAACAGGGATATGTGGTATGTTCTTATCAATATAACATGTGGCACTATATGCCTGCTGCGGTGTACAAGCTTCAGAGTCTATGGCATGATATATAGTCCACAGAGCAGCCGACTCATGCACTCTTCCGTAACCCATGAAATCCTTGTATTCAGCCCAACAGCCGGTTTTGTCAAGCCACAAGTTTTCATTCATGGCATTGAGTATCCTTTTTGATTCAGTCTCATAAGGTTTCGGATCTTCACCTATTAGTCTTGCTATACGTGCAGCATCTCTGTTTGCACGGTAGTTGTATGCAGAAGAGTGAGTTACAGCTCCACTGTTATAATAGAGAGCGTCGCTGGCCCATATACAGCAGTAAGCATCATATAATGCATCATCATCTGGGTCGAAGTTCCTCTTCTCCCACTCAAGATGTCTCTTGATAGTAGGCCACATCTTCTTTGCATACTCTATGTCGCCGGTCCAGTTAAGATGCCATAGCAGCTCATCTATATAACAAAGGTTCATATCATAATGATGCATCTGACGCTTATTCTCAGGATTACGACATATATATCCGTTGCTATACATCTGCGTACCCCATCTCTTCTCTGCCCTTGCCATATTCAGGGATTTATCCTGTGAAGGGTGACTGATTGTCGGTGCAATGGTGTCGACCTGTGAAAGAGCATAAGCATTGAAATGAGTACGAGCCCTGTCGTGCCATCCAATGAAGTCACCTGTATATGCAGCTCTCCATCCATTAAGAGGCATGCGCCATCCTACAGCTCCATGAAGCCATACCTTACCATCCCATATTGCATCGGCTGCCAGAGACAATGCAGAACCTATAGGGTTAAGAAACTTATCGGGAGTTGAGAAAGAGAGACTCTGCGAGAGTTTCTCCTTGATATTCAATGTCTCATTTATGAACTTGTCATCTAACCGTTTCCCTTTTGAGATATCGCCCTTGTATTTAACTATCCTGTAACCATTATCAGCGGTTACAACAGATATTGCAGAGCGTCGGTTATTAAGTTCTAATGTATCCGATAAGAGATATTTAGGATTTAATGACCTATCAAATGAGTTTATCAAGTCAACTCCCATGTCCCCATTCCTCGAAAGGCGAGTATTGCGTACATCAGTTACTGTACATACCAGTTTAGCTTTGCCTAAATTCTTATTATCGATAATCCACAAAGCTCCGTTCATATCACTAAGTGTTACTGCACAGAGATTTATCTGGGCAGCACCTATACGGCTGTCGCGAATAATATACCTTCTGTTTCCTTTACCATACATAGACTTGCAATAAGTCACCTCTTCAAGAGGAATTACTTTTCCATCTTGTCTTATAAGAGTGAAGCTGATATTACAGTTGTTTTTCTTATTATATATGGCAAAAATCGGAGCATCACTTGTCTCCAGACGGAACTGAGTTTGTGTGCCGTAAAGCGCTCTGGTATATCTATTCTTACCATTGACAGTGACGAAGTCGCCGTCAACAGGATAATAGTTCATTGAACGTTTATCGCCCGAACCTATTTTAGCACTCTCTTCTGCTCTTGCCTCTGTGGTACAGATAAAGAGTAACAGAAGAGAGATAATACCTATGCAATGCTTCATATTATCAAGGTAAAGGTTTTATATTTTCCCATTTCACATCCCACATTCCATTTTTAGGGAAGCCCGGGTTTTCAACTTCACATCCATCCCATCCTGCACACATAAGTGCTATTGTAGACAACAAGCCACCATTGCCAGGGAGATATATTCTCAAACGGCCATCCTGATAATTATGTCCGTTAGTGAGGTATGTATTTGTCCTTTTATCCATGAGTAATACAGAGATAGCCTCCTCGGGACGGCCTAAACGTACTGCATCCATGGCTGTCATTGGATAATCCCAACCCCATGTCTTGTCCCAGTTCCATTTATCATATATCCAGTCAAATGTTTTCGACATTATATCTTTTTTTATAAGTCGGTTATCAGGTAGAACTCCATAAGCTCCGAGCACTGCCATATGATCACTTGTGAATCTGATATCCTTATATGTATCTACAGCATCTTCGGAGGCAAGATAGAGTGAGTCGGCATTATATGCCAATGGAGAGAGCCCGTTGATTACCTTCTCCCATTTCTCATTCTTAGGAAGTCCCATCTTTTGCAACCACTTCTGTGCTGTGGTAAGTCCATAATGCCAATATGACAATTCGAATGGAGGATTTATTGTCTCGCTGGCACGCAAAGTCTCTTGAGCAGGAATGCAACCATTAAGTATATATCTTCCTTTTTCCTTATCATAGAGTGCATAATCTGCCATAAACTCGGCTGTCTGCTCAACCAATGGGTAATATTTCTTAAGAAGCTCCTTTGATGGATTATTTCTATACATCAGATCTGCAAAATATATAAGGTGTGGCTGCTGCCATATCAAAAATGAGCCGACACCCGATGGGGCTTCCATGCCCGATGGATCGGTCATCTTCATCCATCTCACACCTTTGAATCCCTGACGCTCTGCAATAGCACGTGCCTTGTCGGCTACCTGTGAATACCAGCCGAGGGTACGACTGAGAACCTCCATCTTATTCCAAAGTGCGAAATGTGCCTGATGCCACCATACCATCTCCAGGTGGAACTTGCCAAACCATGAGTTGTATGTAAGTCCTGTCTCTTGAGGAGGCATATCACCCGAGCATTGTATTGCAGTAAGATATAATGAGAGAATAACTCTTCTCTCGAGTTCTTTTGCTCTTGGATCTTTACAGAGAGAAAAATCTACATACCACCTCTGTTCCAAAAGTCTCTCCAGAATAGTGAAGATGCATTTTTAGCATCAGCAAAGGTATGTGCCACCTCTTTTGGGTAATCTTTTGAGAATGTAAATGAGAAGTCAAGTTTATCATCTCCGGATTTCAGAAGATATGAGTTAGGGCCATTCTTTACAAGTTTATCATCTTTACCAAACTCTATCCTTATATAATAGATTGTAGAATCAAGTTTGTGCATAAGGATTGCCTCTCCTGCTTTACTCTGCAATAGTGTTGTTGAGTGCAAACTATCACAATCCCATAGGCAACCGTCATCTGTATGTTTTCCTGATGGATAAGGGAAACGGAATTTTACCGATGGCTTCTCTGAACCTTTTGTCATGATTGATGATGAAACCATATCAATATTAGGATGTACCAATGTTTCTACATTGTAAGATGTACCGTTGTGTATAAAGTTGCTCTTAATTATTCCATCATACATATCAAGAGACTGATGTATATCTTTTATATTCGAAGTTGGAGTGGCATCGTCGAAATCAAATCCTACCATGCCAAGGTGCATGCGATGAGGATTTACCCTAAACCATGTGGAAGCTTGAGGATTCTTCTTCTCGACAGTATAGAGCTCCTTATGACCACGGCCAAAATCATACTCCTTAAGAGTATCTTCGAACTTTAAATTATCCTTATTAATATAACTATGCCAACCCCATACACTCTGAGTTCCAAGAGGGACACCATCCTTATAAAAATCGGGGAATGTCTGCAGACCTGTGGCATCAACAGTGAATGCAAAGTTTCCATTGCCGACAGATAAAGAGGACAATGACTCAAAAGAGGTATTTACAGGATTATTTCTAGTAACTACTGACTTTCTGTCTATGTGCGACGCATGGACAGAAGTAAATGGAAGCAAGATGAACAATAGGTTTATTAATCGTATCTTCATTGTATTATATTTTAACTACAAATATATTATAATGCTACATTTTATTCTATAGATAATAATACATAAGGCTAGACAATTATACATAAGATATTAGTATAAAAGTATATATTGACCGATATTGTTGAAATATTGGGATATTAAGAAGCTATTACATATTATAGGACTATACATGGTGATTGTCATGACAAAAACATATTGTTTTAATTTTATATTGACAACTATATTGAGAATGACTCAAAATTCGTAAATTGCATACGATTTATGAAAGATAAAGATTACGATATGAACTCATATAGCAATATTGACACCAAACTAGTCAAAGAGGACCTACGTTACCTCCAATTGCTTTCAGGGAGTTTTCCTACAATAGCATCGGCTAGTACAGAGATTATTAACTTGGAAGCAATACTGAACCTTCCAAAAGGAACTGAACACTTCCTGGCAGACCTTCATGGAGAATATGAAGCTTTTCAGCATGTTCTGAAAAATGCATCGGGTGCAATTAAAAGAAAAGTAAATGAGATTTTTGGCAATTCTCTGAGGGAGAAAGAGAAAAAAGAGTTGTGTACTCTTATCTATTATCCGGAACAGAAGTTGGAACTTGTCAAGGAGAAAGAGAAAGATATAGATGACTGGTATTTCGTTACATTGAACCAACTTGTAAAAGTTTGCCAGAATGTATCGTCAAAATATACACGCTCTAAGGTAAGAAAATCTCTTCCAAAAGAGTTCTCTTATATCATTCAACAGCTTCTTCACGAATCTTCTGCTGAACCAAATAAGCATGAGTACATAAATGTCATCATAAAGACCATCATCGAGACAAGAAGAGCTGATGATTTCATCATTGCCATGGCTAATACAATCCAAAGGCTTGTCATAGACCTGTTGCATATAGTAGGCGACATATACGACCGCGGACCGGGAGCTCATATCATTATGGATACTCTTTGCAACTATCATAACTTTGATGTACAGTGGGGAAACCATGATATATTATGGATGGGAGCAGCTTGCGGAAATGAATGTAGCATGGCAAACGTGATAAGAATGAGCATGAGATATGCAAATCTGAACACTCTTGAGGATGGATATGGTATAAATCTTCTTCCTCTTGCCACTTTTGCCATGGAGACCTATGCTAATGATTCATGCAATAGATTCAGACCTAAAGTCGATGATAATGATACACACAGCGAAAAGACACTGAGACTTATCTCTCAGATGCATAAGGCAATAAGTGTTATACAGTTCAAGTTGGAAGGAGAGACTATCAAGCGCCATCCTGAATATGAGATGGATGATAGATTGCTTATTGATAAGATGAATCTATCAGAAGGTAAGGTAATGATTGGAGATAAGGAGTACGAACTTCTGGATACCAACTTCCCAACAATAGATCCTGCCGATCCTTACAAACTCACAATAGAGGAACGTGAGATAGTTGATAAGATACATCACTCTTTTGCAAGCAGCGAGAAACTTAAGGTACATATGCGTTGTCTGCTTAAGCATGGTTGTATGTATAATGTCTGCAATTCTAACCTGCTCTTCCATGCATCTATTCCACTTAATGCGGATGGTACATTGAAAGAGGTTCAGATTGGAGATGAGAAGTACAAAGGAAAAGCTCTTATGGAAAAGGTGGGACAGATAGTAAGAGCAGCCTTTAATGATGATATCGACATTGAAGACAAGAGATATGCAGTTGACTATGTATGGTATCTGTGGTGTGGAAAAGATGCACCTCCTTTTGACAAAGACAAGATGGCCACTTTCGAGAGATATTTTATAGCAGATAAAGAGACGCACAAAGAGGTAAAAGGATATTATTACTCACTTAGAAATGAAGAGAAGGTAGTGGATATGCTACTTGACGAATTCAATGTAGTGGGTAAACATAAACATATCATTAATGGGCATGTCCCGGTGAAGATCATCAAGGGCGAGACTCCTATAAAGGCAAACGGAAAACTTCTGGTAATAGATGGAGGCTTTTCAAAAGCTTATCAACCGGAAACCGGTATTGCCGGTTATACATTAGTATACCACTCCAGAGGAATGCAATTAGTACAGCACGAACCATTCACATCTACTCAGAAGGCGATTGAAGAGGGACAGGATATCAAGAGCACTACCCTTCTCGTGGAACTTAACTCACAACGTCTGATGGTAAGAGATACTGATAAGGGCCGTGAACTGATTGAACAGATTGGCAACCTGAAGAAGCTGCTCGTAGCTTACAGAAAAGGCTATATAAAAGAGAAAGGAAGATAATTTTTTCACTCCTTTTTATCTATGGTTAGCTGAACTTTGGCTAAAGAGTAGACTTAGAACTAATTTATAGTATAACTGCGAGTTCAATATGAGCTAAGAGTTCATACGAGATATAATAAAGTAAGAATAATATTAGATTTTTTTATCTACGGTTATATTCACTCTATCTAAAGAATAGATATAATATCAGCGATTTCAATATGAGCTAAGAGTTCATAAACGATAAAATAAAGGAAGAAAAGAAATTTTTCTTCCTTTTCTTTTGGATTTACACATAATGATTATCTTTGCAATGTTTTGTTCCGTACTACTTCCCACATAAAAGCGAAGTAGCGGATGAAAAGGGAATCAGGTGCAAGTCCTGGACAGTCCCGCTGCTGTAAGCTCCAATAGTTTACGTTTACTTATTCTAACGCCACTGTCACTTTGACGGGAAGGCAAGTAAACAGGAGTAAGTCAGAAGACCTGCAAAACTAAAGTCAGCGCCGTTTGCCCTCGAGGAAAGGGATTCGGAAAGATGCATAACGAATAACATTACATTTTATGAAAGAGAATATCCACTGTTATGGGATATTGTATCTTTTTATATGTGCAAATCTGTTCTTTGTATCACCAATACATGCACAGGATAAAAAAGATACTGTTACCAGTAAAGTACATAAGATACAGGAGGTAATTGTTAAAGCACGTCGTGCTCCGAACAAAGTTGCCTCTACTGCACCTGTACAGACTCTCTCAAGAGAAGACCTTGATAAACTTGCAGTGCAGGATATGGCTGATGCAGTAAGACGATTTGCAGGAGCAAATGTAAAAGACTATGGAGGCATAGGAGGATTAAAGACTGTATCTGTAAGAAATATGGGTGCTGCACATACTGCAGTAAGCTACGATGGAGTTACTGTGAGCAACTGTCAGGCAGGACAGATAGACTTGGGACGTTTCTCTTTGGATAATGTAGAGATGCTATCCCTCTCCATGGGACAAAGTGAAGATATGTTGCAGTCAGCAAGACAATATGCCTCTGCAGCATTATTAAACATAGAGACAGAGAAACCACACTTTGAAAATGGGAAGAATTCACTGATACGTTTCCAAGCTAAAGGGGGATCATTCGGATATCTGTCGCCTGCATTAAGATGGTGGCAGAAGGCGGGGAAGAGTCTATCTATATCTATGGATGCTAATTATATGCGCGCTGACGGAAACTACCCTTTCACACTGAGAAACGGGAAATATGTTACAGCGGAGAAGAGATACAACTCCGCTATATACAGCTATCAAGGCGAATTGAATCTCTTCAAGACATTCAAAGACAATTCATCTCTGGAGATAAAGAACTACTATTTCTACTCAGACAGAGAACTACCTGGTGCTGTAACTCTATATAACCCTGTTGCCAATGAAAAATTATGGGACGAGAACTATTTCATTCAGGCACTATATAAGAAAGACTTTTCAGATAAGTTTAAGACACAGTTTCAAGCAAAATACAATTATGCCTGGAACAAATATCAAGAGAAGAACCAAAAGTATGTAGGTGGTGTATACGAACAGAAGCATCGTCAGAATGAATGCTATCTCTCGGCAACAGGGCTTTATAGTATGAACGACAAATTCAACTTCTCTCTGGCACAAGATGGTTATATAAATACTCTTTGGAGTGATATGCCTGAATGCCCCTTCCCTACAAGATATACTATACAGAGTGCATTAAATGCCAGATATAAGGACAATCTTTTAACTGCAAATGCCTCACTTGTAAACACATTCATTACAGAGAATGTTAAGCAGGGAGAGAAACAAAACGACTTCAACAGACTGGTTCCTTCTATCTCGTTAAGTATAAAGCCTTTTCATGAGGAGACGCTATTTTTAAGGTTGATGTATAAGAGTACTATGCGAGTTCCAACATTTAATGACCTGTACTATTTTCAGTTGGGAAACAGAAACTTGAAGACAGAGAAAGCAAACGAATACAATCTTGGTGTGACATGGAGTTCAAACATACCTAACATATTGGATTATATATCTATAACCATTGATGGTTATTATAATAATGTAAAGGATAAAATTGTTGCCTTTCCTACTACATATGCATGGAAGATGGTTAACTATGGGAAAGTCCGAATTACAGGAGCTGATTTCACACTGGCAACCGCTGCCTCTTTATCAGATAAGGTACAGATTGTACTGTCGGGAGCTTATACATATCAGAAAGCTATTGACGTTACTGATAAGAACACCAAAAATTATAAGGACCAACTACCTTATACTCCGAGAAACAGTGGAAATGTGTCGCTGGTTGTTAATACCCCATACGCTAACTTAGGCTACTCAATTGTAGGAGTAGGAAAAAGATATTATATGTCACAGAATATCGACGATAATATGATAGATGGATATACAGAACATAATATCAGTATTAGTAAGGAATTTAAATTGCCAAAATACAAGATTCGCCTGCAAGGAGAGATTATAAATCTGTTAAACAAACAGTACGATGTTATAAAATACTATCCTATGCCGGGCAGGTCATGGAGAATAACTGGAACAATAACTCTATAAATCAAACAATAAATTTTATAATATGAATCTTAAACATTTATTTTTAGCCTCATTCTGTTTGCTTTTTGCAAACGTTTCATTCACATCTTGTGGTAGTGATAACGATGAGCCGGTGCTCAATGACAAAGGATCTAAGATTGAACTACCTCAGACAAGAGCATTCATTCTTAATGAAGGATCATATCAAATGAATAATGCTAATATTACATTCTACAATCCTGCAGATAACAAAACTATAGCAGATATTTTCTATACTCAGAACAGTGCTAAACTTGGTGATACAGGTCAGGACATGATAGCTTACAACGGAAATATCTACATCTCGCTATATGGGTCAAATTATCTTACAAAACTTAATGCTGCTGGTGTTGAGCAGATAAGAAAATCTTTTGCAGGTGATGCTGTTCTTGGTGGCGGTATACGTTTCCTTGCTGCTGACAACGGATTTATCTATGCAACGTTCTATGGTGGTGTAGTTGCTAAATTCAATGCTGAGACTCTGGAATTAGTAGGAACAATAAAGAATATGGATAGCAACCTCGAGGGAATTTCTGTAGCCAATGGCAATCTTTATGTAGCAAAATCATATAAGATGAACGGAACTAACTACGAATATCAGAAAGATTTATCTGTCATTAACCTAAGCAACTTTACATTAAAAGAGAGCATCACTGTTGATACAAATCCTAATCAGGTATTGGAAGGGGATAATAAGGTGTTCTTAATTTCTTGGGGTAACTATGGCACTGAGGGATACTCTTTCCAGATGATTGACCCTGCTCAAAACAATAAAGTTACCAAACTGGGTGTAGCAACAAAGATGACAGCCGGTGATGATATGATCTATCTTGTTAATTCTGTGACTGATTGGAAAACATATACAACAACAAACTCATTCAGTTCATATAATATCAAGACAGGTGTAATGAACAGTTCATCATTCCTTAAGAATGCTCCGGATGAGTTGAACAGTTCAAGCATCTATATGATGAGTGCAGATCAAAAAAGTGGTGATATATATGTAGGAGTAACATTCTTCTCTTCGGGAAATGGCACAATATACCGATTTGCCAAAGATGGTACATATAAAGAGAAGTTCGACTGCGGCGGTATATCTCCAGCAAAGATGATCTTCTTTAATTAATTTGTAAATCAGTTATAAAGAACTATACTTGTCTATCGTCATGACAATTATAAAGGTTATAAATATAATATGAATAAATTTTTACTATCTGCCAATATAGTAATTACAGTCTTACTCCTATCCGCTTGTAGCGGAAGGAGTAAGACTTCTTCCAGTTTAAATGGAGGAGACACTCTAGAGATAAAGTACGCACGAAACATTACTATTATATCATTCAAAGATTATAAAGTTGCAGCACTTCGTAATCCTTGGGACACTACAAAAGTTCTGCACACTTATATTCTGGTAGACAAAAACAAACCTATGCCAAAGGAGCTTCCTGAAGGAAGCATCGTTAGGACTCCCGTTTCAAAAGCAGTGGTCTACTCTTCAGTACACTCGAGTCTTTTTAATGACCTTGGTGCCTTCAGTTCCATAGCAGGAGTTTGCGACCTAAAATACATAAAGCTCAGTAAAATTCAGGAGCTTGTAAAAGAGGGGCCATTATTGATGTAGGCGATGGTATGTCACCTGATATAGAGAAGATCATTGATCTGCACCCCGATGCCCTACTCCTATCCCCTTTCGAAAATAGTGGAGGCTATGGAAGAGTTGATAAATTGGGAGTTCCTATCATAGAATGTGCTGACTATATGGAGACATCGGCACTGGGACGAGCAGAATGGATGAAGTTCTATGGCTTACTCACAGGAAAAGAGGCAGAAGCAGACTCTATCTTTACAGAGGTAGAAAGCAGATATAACTCACTAGCAAAGCAAGCATTGAGCTGCAAGGATAAACCTACAGTAATTACAGAGCTAAAGAATAGTTCTACATGGTATATTCCTGGAGGTAATAGCACCTCTGCAAAATTGTTTCATGATGCAGGGGCTAAATATATCTTTGCAAATGATAACCACAGCGGGTCTGTGCCGATGTCATTCGAATCGGTATTCGAGAAAGGTGAAAATGCAGATTTCTGGCTCATAAAATATAATCAGGTAAAGGAAAAGAACTACCGAGAGTTGAAAGAGGAGTACTCTCCTTATGCCAACTTTGCGGCATTCAAGAATAAAAAGATATATGGTTGCAATACAAACAGCATTCCATATTATGAGGAGTCACCCTTTCACCCTGAACAGCTCCTTGCTGATCTAATAAAAATATTCCATCCTGAGCTGACAAAGGGGTATGAATTAAAATATTTCAGTAAATTAGCAGACTAATTGGGATATAAAGGATTAAAATATTGTCTTCTGTTGTCTCTGCTCATCATTATTCTTGTAGCAGCCAATCTTCTTTTCGGATCTGTAAAGATACCGGCAGATGCTGTGTGGAACATTTTATGTGGAAATGAAGTGGAGAAGAGCAGTTGGACATATATAGTATGGGAATCACGATTCCCTCAGGCTATCACTGCTATGCTTTGTGGAGCATCACTTGCTGCTTGCGGCCTTATGTTGCAGACTGTTTTTAACAATCCTCTTGCCGGTCCATCTATCCTAGGTATTAACTCGGGAGCCAGTCTGGGTGTTGCGCTTGTCATGCTTACCGGAGGTGCAGCTATCTCCTCTCTCTCATTCACCTTATCATCATTCTTCTCAATATTGCTTGGAGCTTTTGTTGGTTCTATGGCTGTAATGCTATTGATACTGTTCTTTTCAACACTCATAAAGAGCAATATTATGCTTCTTATAACAGGTATAATGATTGGCTATATCACCTCGTCGGCTATATCCCTGCTCAACTTCTTTGCCACAGCCGAAGGAGTCCACTCATATATGATATGGGGCATGGGCAACTTCGGGGGAGTATCATTAACGCAACTACCATATTTCACTGCTATATGTCTCTTTGGGCTTTTCATAACTATACTTATGATTAAGCCACTGAATGCACTCCTTCTGGGAAGCAGATATGCGGAGAATCTCGGAATAAATATCAAACGCACACGCAATATACTTCTTATTGCGACAGGCATATTGGCTGCTGTGACAACAGCATTCTGCGGTCCGATATCTTTTATCGGTCTTGCAGTGCCACATATATCAAGGCTGATGCTCGGTACATCCAATCATAACTCACTCATGCCTGTCACCATCCTTACGGGAAGTGTCATAGCACTGATATGTAATATAATCTGTATTCTGCCAGGCGAATGGGGTGTAATACCACTTAATGCTGTGACTCCGATAATAGGTGCGCCTATTATCATATATGTTATTATCAATCAAAGAAGAATACAATATTTCAACTGATGAGAAAGAGAGCTGTCATAGTTGCCAACGACCTGTCTATAGGCTATCACTCAGGGAAAAAGAAAACTCTGGTACATAGCGACATCAATCTGACTCTATATACAGGTGAACTCACCTCTCTTTTAGGTGCCAATGGTACGGGAAAGTCTACTCTTCTGAGGACACTTTCGGGATCACAGCCGGCACTTTCGGGGAGATTGCTACTTAACGACAAGCCTGTCTCTTCTTTCAGCGAGAAGGAGAAGTCGAAAAGTATCGGAGTGGTACTCACAGACAAAACACGTGCAGGGGGACTTACTGTTTACGAGCTTGTGGCATTGGGAAGGCAACCTCATACAGGTTTCTTCGGACGTCTGCGCAAAAAAGATCATAAAATTATAAAGGAAGCTCTTGACTGGGTAGGCATACGACATAAAGCGAGCAGCTACACTGCTGAACTGTCTGATGGTGAAAGACAGAAGGTAATGATAGCAAAAGCTTTGGTACAGGAGTGTCCGCTTATCATCCTTGATGAACCGACTGCTTTTCTTGATGCAGTTAGCCGTATTGAGATTATGACTATGCTCCATAAGCTTGCAGCGGAACAGAACAAAGCAATACTGCTCTCTACTCATGACATTGAACAGGCACTAGTGCTGTCCGACAGACTATGGCTTCTCTCTAAAGAAAACGGACTCGAGAGTGGAGTAACCGAGGATATCATATCAAGCAAGAAGATGGAACGCCTTTTCCCTAACGATAAAATTAAGTTTGATTACGACCATGGCGTATATTATCCATTGGTTCAAAGCGAAAGAAAAATAAATGTCATATGCGATGACAGAACCACACTTCATTGGGTAATCAATGCTTTCAACAGAAATGGATACGCTTGCATTATCAATGAAGACAAGAATGATTTTCCACTGCTTATTATTAATAAGAGCCGCGATTATTCACTTATTTCTAAAGGAGATAATCAGAATTTTACTACATTCGAAGAGTTACTTGATTACATAACTGCCCAAGAATAAAAAATATAGTTATTTCAATAATCCATTTATTTGAACATATTTTCTTCCTAGGACAAAAAAGAGTGATAAGTAGACGTTATATTGCTTGCAATTGTACATGTATTAAATAAATACCATCATGAGTAAGTGCCTATCCCTAATAATATCTCTGATGCTCTGCATAAATGTATTTGCTCAGAAAAACAGTACTACTATCCAAGGTAGGGTAATAAACGAATACTCAAGAACTCCTATAGAATTTGTCAGCATACTTATTGAAGGTACCACACTTGGGGCCATTTCCGACTCATTGGGAAACTTCAATATTAGTGGAGTTGAACATGGTATAATAAAACTCAGAATATCTTCTCTTGGATATAAGACTCTGATAACTCCCGATTATATAATTTCATTAAAGACTCCATTCATCGAGATAGCACTTGAGGAGGATACAAAACAATTAGATGGTGTCACTATCACTGCCGGTCCAAGTACCAGGAAGAGCGAGTCGCCTGTTAGTCTTAGAATTATTGAGCTGAAAGATATTGAGAAGATGCCTGGTGCCAACAGAGATATTTCAAGGATAGTGAGATCATATCCAGGTGTCTCATTCTCTCCTATAGGTTATAGAAATGACCTGATAGTGAGAGGTGGCGGGCCTGCCGAAAACCGCTTCTTTATGGATGGTATAGAAATACCCAATATAAACCACTTCTCTACCCAGGGAGCATCCGGTGGACCGGTGAGCATCATAAACAGTGACCTTGTACGCGACATAAACTTCTATACCGGTGCATTCCCGGCCAACAGAGGTGGAGCACTTAGCAGCGTCATGGATTTCAACTTACGTGATGGCAATCCACAAAAGAGTGCTTTCAAAGCAACTCTAGGAGCGTCCGAAGCCTCATTCAGCGGCAGCGGTGCCATTACTGATAAGACCACCTATCTATTCTCCCTCAGGCAATCATACCTTCAGCTACTATTCAAAGTTCTGGGATTGCCTTTCCTACCCAACTATATTGACGGACAATTCAAGGTAAAGAGCCGCTTGAGCACTACCAACGAGATAACTCTTCTTGGTCTGATGGGAATAGACCGCATGAAACTGAATATGGATTATAAGAAAGAGAGTGCGGAATATCTTCTTAGCTATCTTCCTGTAATAAAACAGAACACCTATACAGTAGGCGCATCATACAAACATTACAACAACCATAACATATTCTCTGCATATATCAGTACAAGTCGTATGGAAAACTCGAACACCAAATATATCGACAACGACGAGTCTAACCCGGATAAACTTCGTCTGAAACTAAACTCTTTTGAGCAGAAGAGTAATATGCGAGCTGAATATAACTATAAGCTTGAGCAGTGGAACATAAGAACAGGATTAGAAACCTCATATTTCCACTACCATATGGATTATAATCAACTCTTGACAAAAGGAGTATATGACAAGTATATTACCGATCTTGGTAGATGGATGTGGGGAGGTTTCATTATGGCAAACTTCAACTCAGCCAACAATAAGTTCACCTCCTCGTTCGGCATAAGAGTAGATGGATGCGACTACAATAATATGAGGAATGCTTTTGATCATATCTCGCCAAGGGTTTCAATGAAATATGCTATAAACAACAATGTCAGTGTAGCTGTCGGTACTGGCATATATTATCAGCTACCGGCATACACCTCGCTTGGTTATAAAGAGAATGGCGCACTGATTAATAAGGAGCTGAAATATATGAAAGTGGCTCAGATAACCGGTGGCGCGGAGATAAGGATAAATGAAAAGTTGGCATTCAACACGGAACTATTCTATAAGAGATATACCAATATACCTATGTCGGTTGTAGATGATATACCTCTAGCATGTAAAGGTGATGACTACGGAGTTGTAGGGAATGAACGTCTCATACCTTCCTCTTTAGGCAGAGCATACGGCATAGAGATCATGGGAAACTATAATTTATCGAAAGGAACAGATGTGACTGGTTCCCTAACGATATTCAAAAGTCAATATAAGAAAGATAAAGAGAGTGATTATATTAATTCGGCTTGGGACAACGGCTTTATTCTTAACCTCAGTGCTATGAAAGAGCTACCAAGACAATGGATGATAGGTACCAAACTGAGCTATATTGGCGGTGCACCTTATACTCCTTACGACATAGAGAGGTCATCACTTGTACAGGAATGGGATAAAAGAGGAAAAGCATATCTGGACTACTCCCAATACAACACTCTGACAAGAGGAAACTTCTACCAGCTTGATGTGAGAGTAGACAAAAGCTGGTATTTCAAGAAATGGATGTTAGGGGTATACATCGATGTACAGAATATAACAAAAAGTACACTTAAGGAGCCAGATACACCTGTCAGCACAGGAGTTATTGAGGACACCTCTCTCCCTTTGTCTGAGCAGAGATATCTGTTTAAATATCTGAAACAGGAGAGCGGCACTGTTGTTCCTACAATTGGCGTTACCGTGGAATTCTAAAGGTTTTTTCCATATAAGTAATAATAAAAAA
>NZ_BAJR01000041.1 GCF_000613805.1 Phocaeicola paurosaccharolyticus JCM 15092
TTTATAATTTTATTATTCTTTGTTACTATGACTAACCTTACAGTCTTCTCACAGGTAACATTCGGAGTGAAAGGTGGTTTAAATATGACCGATATTAATAGTTCTACTATTCATGATTATGAGAAAAACAATAACGGTTTCTTTTTTGGCCCAACAGCTAAGATAGCTTTGCCATTAGGATTTGGCATTGATGGTTCTCTCCTTTATGACCAGCGCAGTGCAAAAGTAAAAACAGAACTTGATGGTGGAAAAAATTATTCCACAACTGTAAAACAGCAACAAATTACTGTTCCTGTTAACTTGCGATACGGTGCAGATTTATCAAAACAGTTTGGAGTCTACCTTTTTGTCGGTCCTCAATTTGGCTTTAATGTCGGCGATAAAACCGTATCTACCAATTATGATGATTGGGATTTCAAAACAGCGCAACTAAGTGTTAACATTGGTGCCGGTGCAACCATATTCAATCATCTACAGGTTTCTGCCAATTATAATCTTGCATGCAGCAAAGCTGCTGACTTGACAATTAATGATAATCAGAAAATAGGCAATGGCAAGATGAATGCATGGCAAATTAGTTTGGGCTATTTTTTCTAAAGAATCAAGATGATGTTATTATAATAAAGATAGATATATTGTTCAATATAACTTTTGATTTTAACTCAAGAGGGCTTTCACTTTAATTGTTAGTATCCTCTTCTAACTATATTCAACGTGACAATGAACCCATAGTACATACCTTTGTAATCATTTACTTACAAAAGTTTTATTATAAGGCTACTAAAAAGTTCTCCTTACTCCTTTTCGAGTAAGGAGACTTTTTATTTTATTTAATTACACCAAGTTCTTTCCCAACTTTTATAAATGCACTTAAAGCCTTATCCAGATGTGATTTATCGTGTCCTGCAGATATCTGAACACGTATACGAGCCTGATCTTTTGGAACAACAGGATAGTAGAATCCGGTAACATAAATACCTTCTTCCTGCATCTTGGCAGCAAAATCCTGAGAAAGTTTTGCATCATACAACATAACAGCGCAGATCGCACTCTGTGTTGGTTTGATATCGAATCCTGCAGCAATCATCTTTTCACGGAAATATGTTACATTGTCCATCAACTTAGTATGAAGTGCATTGCTCTCCTTTAATATTTTGAACATCTCTATGCTAGCACCTACTATAGCAGGAGCTACAGAGTTTGAGAAGAGATATGGACGAGAACGCTGACGGAGCATGTCGATAACCTCTTTCTTTCCTGTCGTAAATCCCCCCATAGCACCACCGAATGATTTTCCTAGAGTACCTGTGAAAATATCTACTTTGCCATAGACATTGAATTTTTCAGCTACACCATGGCCTGTTTCACCTACAACACCGGCAGAGTGTGACTCATCTACCATAACTAGTGCATCGTACTTTTCTGCAAGTTCGCATATCTTGTCCATAGGGGCAACATTACCATCCATAGAGAATACACCATCTGTAGCAATTATACGGAAACGTTGTGCCTGAGCTTCCTGAAGACAACGCTCAAGGTCAGCCATATCGGCATTTGCATATCTGTATCTTTTTGCTTTACAAAGACGTACTCCATCAATAATTGAGGCATGGTTGAGTGAATCGGAGATTATAGCATCCTCTTCATTAAAAAGTGGCTCGAACAGACCTCCGTTTGCATCAAAGCAAGCTGCATATAATATTGCATCTTCAGTCTTGAAGTAATCAGAAATTGCAGCTTCCAACTCTTTGTGAATGTCTTGAGTACCACAGATGAAACGCACTGAAGACATTCCGTATCCATGTGTGTCCATTGCTCTCTTAGCAGCCTCAATAAGACGTCTGTTGTCTGATAAGCCTAGATAGTTATTGGCACAAAAGTTCAGTACTTCATCCCCTTTGTTTACCTTTATGTCGGCACGCTGAGGAGTTGTAATAATTCTTTCATTTTTGTATAATCCTGCTTCATTAATATTCTCTAGTTCCTTAGTGAGGAACTCTTTCATTCTGCTGTACATTGTATATATTAATTTGATTATTTTTTAAGATATATTAATATTTAATTCACTATTGTATTGACAAAGTTCTACTTTTTTCTTGAATAACAATTAAAAATAGGATAAACTTTCTTCATTTTATATAGGTTTCATCTATCTTTGCTTTCAAATTTTGAAATAACGATGGAGAACGTTTTGATTATCGGGTCAACAGGACAGATTGGTTCTGAACTTACTATGAAATTAAGAGGGAATTATAAAGGAAATATCGTTGCCGGTTATATTCCTGGTGCTGAACCTAATTATGAAATAAAAGAATCTGGACCTTGTGAGGTTGTTGATATTACAAATGCTGGACAGATAGCACAGGTCGTAGACAAGTATAAAATTGATACTATATATAATTTGGCTGCTCTTCTCTCGGCTGTAGCAGAGAGCAAACCACAGCTTGCATGGAAAATTGGTATAGGAGGGTTATGTAATGTTCTTGAGATATCACGTGAAAAGAAATGTGCTCTCTTTACTCCTAGCTCAATAGGTGTATTCGGACTTAACACTCCGAAAGATAAGACTCCTCAGGATACTATATGCAGGCCAAAAACAATGTATGGTGTTACAAAGGTGACAGGTGAGTTGTTAAGTGACTACTACCATACTCGATTCGGCGTTGATACTCGTTCAGTTCGTTTCCCTGGTCTTATATCATATGTAACTCCTCCCGGAGGTGGAACAACAGACTATGCAGTTGATATTTATTATTCTGCTGCTAAGGGGGAGAAGTTTGTTTGTCCTATAGCTAAGGGCACTTTTATGGACATGATGTATATGCCTGATGCGCTTAGAGCAGCTATAGAGATTATGGAAGCAGATCCAACTAAATTGGAACACCGTAACTCATTCAACATTGCTTCATTGAGTTTCGATCCTGAGATTATATTCAATGAGATTAAGAGATATGTTCCTGATTTCGAGATGGAATATTGTGTAGATCCGTTGAGACAGTCAATTGCTGAATCTTGGCCAAACTCACTTGATGACACTTGTGCTCGTGAGGAGTGGGGATGGAAACCTGAGTATGATTTAGATGCGATGACTAATGATATGCTTACAAAGTTAAAAGAACGTTTTGCTTAATTGATTTGAGTTTATAATATTCCGAAATGAAATGGGGAGCTGATTAACGAGCTCCCCATTTTTATTATATAACCAGAAGTTGAAACCAATGATATTGCAAGCAAGTTAGTCTGAAATTTTATAGATATTGTACTAATATAATTAGCTGGTACTTATTGGGTATAATAAAAATGAGGACATACTTTCGTATATCCTCATTCAGTATCTATCTGATAGTAATTATCTATTCAGCTTCCAGGTGAAGCCATCTTTTGTATCTTTCACCTCAAAGCCAAGAGAAGCAAGCTGGTCGCGTATATAGTCACTGGTTGCCCAATCTTTGTTTACTTTAGCTTTCATTCTCTGTTCAAGAATCATATCTACAACTTTTCCGAAAGACTCTTCACGTGCCTCATCATTGTTCTTCTCCTCTTTCAATCCAAGAATATCTGTCATGAAGAGTTTGAACAAGCTCTTAAGTTCATCAAGATCCTCTGAAGAGATAGTAGCCTTTTTATCAAGTACAGTATTAATCATCCTAGCTCCTTCGAATAGAGTTGCAATTACAATAGGAGAGTTGAGATCGTCATTAAGAGCATCATAACATTTACCTCTAAGCTCTTTTACACCCTCTATACCTGTTGTCTCTTTAGAAGGAGTTAATCTTTCAAGACCGCTTACAGCCTCTTCAAGTCTGTTCAATCCCTTTTCTGCAGCCTGAAGAGCTTCATTGCTAAAGTCTACAGTGCTACGGTAGTGAGCTTGAAGTATGAAGAAACGTATGGTCATCGGACTATATGCCTGAGCTAGGATCTCGTGACTACCAGTAAAGAACTCCTCAAGAGTGATAAAGTTACCAAGTGATTTACCCATCTTTGTTCCATTGATGGTAATCATGTTATTGTGCATCCAATAGTGCACCATATCATCACCTTGTGATGCCACACTCTGTGCAATCTCACATTCATGGTGTGGAAAGACAAGGTCCATTCCTCCTCCGTGTATGTCGAAATGTTCTCCAAGGTATTTCTTACCCATAGCAGTACATTCACAGTGCCATCCCGGGAAACCGTCACTCCATGGACTAGGCCATCTCATGATATGTTCAGGTTGAGCACATTTCCAAAGAGCAAAGTCTGCAGGGTTATGTTTCTCCTCCTGACCATCAAGTTCTCTGGTTGTATTTAATACATCATCAAGGTTTCTTCCTGAGAGCTTACCATAATGATGATCTTTGTTATATTTTGCAACATCGAAGTATACAGAGCCGTTGCTTATATAGGCATAACCATTATCAAGAATCTCTTTTACAAGTTCTATCTGTTCAATGATATGACCTGAAGCGTGTGGCTCTATGCTTGGTGGAAGTACGTTAAGAGCTTCCATAGCCTTATGATAGCGGTTCAGATAATACTGTACCACTTCCATTGGCTCAAGCTGTTCAAGACGTGCCTTCTTTGCTATCTTATCTTCACCCTCATCAGCATCATGTTCAAGATGACCGACATCTGTGATATTTCTTACATAGCGAACCTTATATCCAATATGAGTGAGATAACGGAAAAGTAGATCAAAAGTAATTGCAGGGCGAGCATGACCTAAATGTGCGTCACCATACACTGTAGGGCCGCAAACATACATTCCTACGTTTGGTGCATGTAGAGGTACAAAAAGCTCTTTACTGCGAGTTAATGTATTGTAAATTATTAGTTTATTTTCCATAACAGCAATTATTTAGGCGGCAAAGTTACAAATTAACCAATATATAATGGTTGTTTCCTTGCTTTTTTTCTCTTTAAACTACTTCCTCTTTACTCGTTAGCAACAATCACAAAACCACCTTCAGCCTGTATAGTGACAACTACAGAGCTGTTTTTGTCTGTAGTTATCTCACTTTTAGTAGGATTAAGCTTTTTGTCATCGTTATAGATTGTAATCTTCTTCTTAGCTCCAATCATATCAAGGTTCAGTTTTACCTTAATAGGACTCTTTTGAGCATTTATTCCGGCAACATACCATTTTTCACCGTTATTTCTTGCAATGATTGTGTATTTTCCAGGGTATCCGTCAACAAATTTTGTATCCACCCATGTTGTTGGTACACTCTTCATGAAGTCAAGCAAAATAGGATTTGCATCTGTCAGGTTATTTGGAGCAAGGGCGAAATTCTGGATTGGGTTTTGGAAGAGTATGGCTGTTGCAATCTGGAAACAGTCTGTAGTTCTTCTAATATTTCCACTATTGTTGCTCTTATGCATTCTCTTGTTCAAGAATCCTCCGCCATACTCCATACATCCAATACTATTTCTGATAAATGGATGAAGTGTAGAAGCGAATGCCTCGTAGTTACAGAAGTCTTGACTGAATATCATATTTTCGGAAGCCAGAATAGCTTCACTTCCAACATAGTTAGGGTACATACGTTCCCAACCTCTTGGTATAGTACATCCATGGAAGATAACCATAAGTCCGTTATCATCAGCATCACTCAATATTGACTCATACAGACGCATGGTCTCCTGCTTGTCACCTCCGAAAAAGTCAACTTTGATACCTTTTACTCCAAGCTCTTTCATCCATCTCATCTCTCTTTTTCTGATGATAGGATTGTCCATGCAATTTATTGGGCCCTGTACTATATCGTTCCAATAGCCACTTGAACTATACCAAAGGAAGATGTCAATACCTTGTGAATGAGCGTATTCAATAAGATTTTTCATCTTCTCACGGCCGATGTTCTTATCCCACCAATTGTCGATAAGTGTATATTGATATCCCATAGCCTTGGCTAAGTCTATGTATCTCTTCTGATCTTCGAAGTTGATGCTGTCATCCTGCCAAAGAATCCAACTCCATGTGCCACGGCCATATTTATAAATGTGTTCTGACTTGTAAAGAGGCTCAACCAAATCCCAAGGTATTGTTGTCTCTACAATAGGCTTCAAGGTACTGCCTACTGTGATAGTTCTCCAAGGAGTTGATCCTGGAAGAGAGAATGCAGGTGCTGATGTTCCGTTTCCATTGTTCTCCTCAGGCATAGGGTAAGCAATATAGTATATGCCGTTTTTGTCAGGGTCACTTAGTCTGGAACCGCAGAATCTACTGTCTACTCCTGTCTCACTTAACAGCACCCATCCGTCATTTCCTACATGGAAGAGAGAAGGGAACGTAAAGCCATGACCGAATTTAGAAGGAGTTCCTACAGGCTCATCATTGGTGTATTCCTCTTCATAGCTTGGTTTTGTGCGCTTCCATCCAATCATTGCCTTACTCTGTGGAACAATAAAGGTTGTGGTATGCTGAGGAAATCTAAATCCTGTGCACTCTTTTTCAATAACTATACTTCCAACTTCCAGATTTTTAGGGAAGTTATATTTTATAGCTACGTTGTTGTTGCTTACCTCAATAACGAACTGCATTGCATTACCTTTTGAGTTTTTTACATTACAGATAAGTTGGTTTGCAGCATATTTATTCGAGAATCTTTTTATCTTATCTTGTGTATAGCTCTTTGAAACTGTAGATGTAGCGAAATCAACAAATTGCAGATTGCTGCGGAAGTTGCCGATATTTGCAATAACTCCAAGAGGAGAGTTTTCTATAAGAACTTTACCATTATTAGAGATGTTGTAAGATGCTTCTCCATCCTTTAAGGCAAATGTCACTGAAGTATTTTTATCAGGACTTGTCACTGTAGTCGTTTGCGGGAATACAGCTGTTGCAATAAGGAGCATAAAAATTGAGATAATTCCTTTTTTCATGATTATTATAGATTTGTTTGTACTATCTGTTTATTATAAATCAATCACCTACCAGTTCATTAACTTCTTTAGATAGGCTGTAAGTTCCTTGGCCATATTATCATGCTGGGCAATACTTGGGTGATAGTCGGAGCCGTATCCCAGGCTCCCATCAGCAGGGGTGAAGTCGAACTTATATATTCTATTCTCACCATTTTTCTTCAGTGTCTCTACTGCTTTATCTATACAGCTCTTTGCATCTGCAAGCTGCTTTCCACTCATCATACTTCCGCAGAGCATAACTATTTTTGCTTTTGGATTATTTCTGCGTACCTGGTTGACCAACTTGATGTAGGCATCTGTAAGCAAAGAGGTGTCATAATTCTTTGTACTGGTATCGTTAGTTCCTAGATTAATACATATTACATCGGGTACGAATCTTGAGAAATCCCACTTTTCACTCTCATCCATAAAGAGTGTATAGTCGTATGTGTATCTCATATTCTTTTCGTTGCCACTCTTCGGACCATTGTAATTTCTATATACTCCTATTCCGCTACGTGAAACCACCTGATATTGTGCATCAAGATTTTTGGCTGCTAATGCAGCATATGTGTAGTAGTGATTCTCCGTCTCGTATAAGAAATGACACTCTCCATTTGCTCCCTCTGTTCCATATCCACATGTTATGGAGTTACCAATAAACTCAATTTTTCTCTCGGGTAACTTAGGTGCTGGTTTTAGTGACTCTCCATTATCAACAATAAAGCCTCTGAATTCAGGACGTAGTTCATATCCCTCAACAATATACATGAGTTTAACTTGGTGGTTCCCTTTAGGGAGAGCTGTAGCCAACGTTACTATAGAATCTTTTGGTGCATAGAAAGAGACCTTAAATGGTTTGGCATTGTCTATCTGTGCCATGAAATAGCCACTCATAGGTTTCGCAACCATCTTCAGTGAGCTCCCTGTAAAGCATGTGTTAATCTGCACTCCCGGATAGGTGAAGAGTGGAGATTCAGGGTTCTTGAAACTGATTCTGCCCACATATTGTATATTTTTATCTGTAGGACGTATCCATATCCCTTCCGGAGCAATGGTCTGTGCTATGGTTGTAAAAGGCAAAATTATTGCCATCAGAAGCACAAAGGAGAGTTTTCTCATAATAATTCGATTCTTTTCTATCTTGTTGATAGATATTGTATAATAAGTTAGTTGTAAATTTTACACCACTAAATTATACCTTTTATATAAGACTGAAAAGAAATGATTCTCTTTTTTGTCTGTGGGGGTGAACATAAGACGTAGGATAACTCTTATTAAGATGAAGAATATCTATTAGTTAAGTGAAAAACAGTTGCACTGAAATGGTCTCTTTCTTTATTCACTATGGCTGATAATATTTGCTATTATTTGGATATGATCAATAGGATAAAATGCAGTACAGAAACCTTGATGCCTGATGTTATTTGCTTTAATTTGAGGGATGATTAATAGGTGACTATTATACAATAATGACTAGAAAATATAAAAGTGACAGAAAAACATACCTAAAATGAGATGAATTATTCTTCTATTACCTTTTTTTGAATGTATATTTGCAATTGTGATTAAGCACAAACTATATTATTAAATATCAATTTATTATATATTATGAAATTGCGCAAAAAATTATTTTCGTCATTAGCTGTGGCTACTTGTCTTTCTCTGAATGCTCAAAATACTAACAATTTTGTGGTTCAGGCAAACAAGGTTGGCGCTGAGATACAGCCTACAATGTACGGACTCTTCTTTGAAGATATTAACTTCGGAGCAGATGGTGGTCTATATGCTGAACTAGTGAAAAACCGCTCTTTTGAGTTCCCTCAGAATTTTATGGGTTGGAATATTTTTGGAAATGTGAAGTTGATGGATGATGGACCATTCAAGAATAATCCACACTATGTAAGACTTGGAAACTCTGGTCATAGAGAGAAACATACAGGAGTTGAAAACGAAGGATTCTTTGGCATAGGAATAAAGCAGGGTGAGAAATACAGATTCACAGTGTGGGCTAGAGGTGAAAATCAGAAGATAGGTGTTGAACTTATAAAGAATAATCTTTCTGAAAATCATCAGGCATTGGTGAAAGGTTCACTAAATATCGATTCTAAAGAGTGGAAAAAATATGAATTGGTGCTTGAGGCTCCTGTAACAGAGGCAAAGTCTCATCTTCGTATATTCCTTGAATCTAAGGGTGATGTTGATTTGGAACATATATCACTATTTCCTGTAGAGACATGGAAAGGTCATGAGAATGGTCTTCGAAAGGATTTGGTGCAGGCACTTTATGATATACATCCGGGAGTATTCCGATTCCCTGGTGGATGTATAGTAGAGGGAACAGATGCTGAAACTGTTTATAATTGGAAGAAGACTGTAGGACCTGTTGAAGACAGGCCTCTTAATGAGAACCGTTGGCACTACACATTCAAGTATCGTTTCTTCCCAGACTACTTTCAGACATGTGGTCTTGGTTTCTATGAATATTTCCTGCTTTCTGAAGAGATTGGCGCTGAACCTCTGCCTATATTGAACTGTGGTCTTATATGTCAGTATCAGAATGATCCTGAGAGCCAGATAAAGATGGAGGATCTTGATCCATTTATTCAAGATGCACTCGATTTGATAGAGTTTGCCAATGGTAATGTAAATACTAAATGGGGAAAGCTACGTGCTGATATGGGACATCCAGCTCCTTTCAATCTAAAATTTGTAGGTATTGGTAATGAGCAGTGGGGATCAATGTATCCTGAAAGATTAAAACCTTTCTTGGCAGCTATAAATAAGAAATATCCTAATATAAAAGTTGTAGGAAGTTCAGGCCCACAATCTGAGGGTAAGGATTTTGACTATCTATGGCCTGAAATGAAAAAACTTAAGGCCGATCTAGTGGATGAACATTTCTATCGCCCCGAAAGCTGGTTCCTTGCACAGGGTAACAGATATGACAATTATGACAGAAAAGGTCCTAAAGTGTTTGCCGGTGAATATGCTTGCCATGGTAAGGACAAAAAATATAACCACTTTAATGCATCACTTCTTGAAGCAGCATTCATGACAGGGCTTGAGAGAAATGCTGATATAGTACATATGGCTACATATGCGCCTCTCTTTGCTCATGTTGAAGGATGGCAATGGCGTCCTGACTTGATATGGTTTGATAACCTTAACTCTGTTCGTACATGTAGCTACTATGTGCAGCAGTTGTACAGTACAAATAAGGGTACAAACGTTATCCCTCTTACAATGAATAAGAAACCTGTAAGTGGTCAGCCTGGTCAGAACGGACTCTTTGCAAGTGCTGTAGTGGATAAGGTAAAGAGTGAGTATATAATCAAGGTTATTAATACTTCAGACACAGCACAGCCTGTTTCTATTAATATTGAAGGTGCAGGAAAGAAATTCAACCTTTCAAATGGAGAGATGATAACTTACAGCACTACTGAACTTAATAGTGATAACACTCTAGAGAACCCTTCACTTATCCTTCCTAAAACAGAAAAGATATCAAAAGAGGGTAAATCTTTCGAAGCTGATATTGCTCCAAAGACATTTGTTATCTATAAGTTCAAGAAATGAGTTTAACTTGAAGTGTTCTTCACTCAACAGTGAAGTTTATATAAATCACAGTTGTAGAGTGATGAGCTCACAGCTGTAAAGTATATACTTTATAGTTGTAGTTGATAATTAATTTGCTTTGAGCAATTAGATTATTTCATAATAAATTAAGCCCTGCTAACTATAGCAGGGCTTAACTTATTTTATTTGTCAAATCTGTTATTGAGGAATAATGGTGAATCCCCAGTTATATGTCTGTTTAGGATTTATTCTTGCCCATTCTTCAGGAAAAGATCCCCAGCTGTCATAGCCACCTACACCCTGTTGCTTAAGATCAAGAGAAATCTCAACATAATCTTTTGGTATGATGTCATTGATGTGTGTCTGTCTTCTCAGAATATTCTTCACCTTGTTCTCATCATTCTCTTTTATCTCTTTCTCGGACAGGTTACCCCATTGGCGTGGTCGGTGTGTAGCCTCTTCAGAGTCGAAATCTTCAACAGAGTTACGAAGAGCATTGAACTCCATCAGACTGTCTGCCTCAATTCTAAGAGTCATATTCTTGTTGTCTGTAAGTTCAATCCATTTAGTATCTGTATGATGTCCGTTCTCTTGTGGACGTACATAAGGAAAGTACATTTGTGAAGCGGTTGATCTGTATAGCCCTACTATTGTTCCTGCATTTCGGTCAATATAGTTCTCCTCAGGGCCACGTCCAAGATATGATATGTTCTCCATTGATGCCGGAACTCTGAAACGCATACCTATACGTGGAACTTCAGCTTTTACCTCGCAGGAGTGAAGCTGCAGTTAATGTTTATCCTGCCACTTTTGCCGAATGTGTATGTAACTATATAGTTGTTACCTGCCGACAGTGAATATGTGACTTTAAGAGCATTGCCCGAGAATGTGCTTGCAGTGACATTGCATTCTTTACCTGACTGTTTCCATATCTGTGTACGCAGAGGCTCTCCGTTGCCGTAGTCATTATCGTTAGGTGCACGCCAGAAGTTAGGTTGGAATCCGAAGCCATCTTTAATATACTCTTTACCTTTATATATGTATGATGTAACCATTCCCTCTTTATTACTGAATGTGAAATCAAAGCCATCTCCTTTTACTTTAAGAATACCATTGTTGTCGCTGAAGCTAATATTACCAGCTTTGCCATTATCACGCTTAGCAATATTTCTAGATATTATGAACTGCTCCTTTGCAACTTCATAACGGGCTGGAACCAGCTTATCATCATTGATTGTATAAGCATAGAAATTAACGAATAGATCTTCTCCGTTTGTATCAACTACTTTTCCTATTGGAAGGACAACTTCTTTTGTCTGTTGAGGCTCTATATTCAGTTTTAGTACTCCGCGCTTGATAGTTTTCCCATCTTTTATTATCTCATAGCTTATTTTATAATTGCTAAGGTTAGTGAAGTAGAAGCGGTTTGTAATATTGAATATACCTTTCTTAGCGTCAACACTACTGAATCCTATATTCTGATAACAGTACTTAACTTCAGCCATAGCAGGGTGAGGGGTGCGGTCTGGATTTACAATGCCATTACATAAGAAGTTTCCATCACTTGGAGCATCCTTTCCAAAGTCACCTCCGTAAGCCCAAAACTTTTTCCCATTCTCATCAGTCTGCAGAATACCTTGGTCAACAAAATCCCATATATATCCACCTTGCAAATTAGGATATTTATAGATTGACTTCCACTGTGCCCATAACCCACCTGTAGAGTTGCCCATTGCATGAGCATATTCTGAAGGAACGATAGGACGGTCACTTCCACTCTTTCCTATATTCTCGAACCACTTTGCATCAGGATATTGAGGAACAAACATATCAGTATTCCACTCCCAGATGGCACGTTCATAGTTCACAGGACGGTTCATCCCGTTCTTCTCCCTCTCTTTAATCCATAGATATGTTTGATAGAAATTATATCCGTTTCCGGCTTCGTTACCTAGTGACCAGAAGGTGACAGAAGGGTAGTTCTTGTTTCTCTCGTACATGTTTATTGTTCTATCCATATGAGGAATAAGCCACTCAGGGTTATTACCTAATGTACCACCTTTACTGATGTCATATCCCATACCATGGCTTTCGATGTTTGCTTCGTCGTATACATATAGTCCATATTCATCACAAAGTTCATAGAAACGTCTGGACTGAGGATAGTGGCATAGTCTGACAGTGTTGATATTATTACGTTTCATAATTTGGAAGTCTTTTCTCATCAACTCCTCAGTTACGTAATGTCCTGTCTCTTCATTATGTTCATGTATGTTTACCCCTTTCATTTTAATAGGCTGGCCATTTACAAAGAAGCATGTATAGTTTCTTCCTTTAGAATCTTTCTGAGGGATCTGCTTTATTTCAAATTTACGGAAACCTACATTGAATGGGATAACTTCGGACACCTTTTCATTCTCCTTGACAGTTATAAGTAGTTTATATAGGTAAGGTGACTCAGATGTCCAGGTCTTTACATTGTCTATCTCTGAGGAGAATTTTACTGTCTCCTTTTTGTTAGGATAAGTTTCAACCTGCTTTTTGCCTGAGGCTATACTTTTCAAGTTTTTGTCGATAAGCGAGTATTCAAGAGTAATCTTTGATGCTGTAGATAAATTGTTGTTTAAAATAACATCCAGATTAAAGATTCCCTTTTTATAATCATCCGAAAGAGTAGAAATAACAGTGAAGTCCTTCACTCCGACTTTTGGTTGCGATGTTATGTATACATCCCTCTCAATTCCACTAATACGCCAGAAATCCTGACACTCGAGGTATGAACCGGTGCTCCAACGATATATCTTGATAACAAGAGAGTTCTCGCCTTCTTGCAGATAATTGTTGATAAGGAATTCGGCTTTGCTTTTTGAGTCTTCACTATATCCAACTTCCTTACCGTTTATATATACATATACACCCGATTTTGCTCCACAAATATTGAGATATATATCTTTCTCCTTCCAATCACTTGGTATGGTGAAATTTCTTTGGTAAACTCCTACAGGATTTTTCTCAGGTAGAGTAGGTGGCTGTGGATTTCTTGGTTGGAACTCGTAGTATAAATTTGTATAAATTGCTGTTCCATATCCTTGTAACTCCCAATTTCCCGGTACGGTTATCTTATTCCATTTTATATCTGTTGCCGATTGAATATTGGCAGGTAGTTTGCTATCTGAATCAGCAAACAGAAAGTTCCACTCTCCATTTAGAGACTTATAATTCAAACTTTCTGTAAAGCTTTTCTTTAAGGCATTATCCTTTTCGCTGAAAGTCATGAACTCAGTACGAGGGTACTCTTTATTAACTCCGACAGTGCTGATTACTTTATGATAGGAATTCTCATTTTTTGAGCAAATCCAGATAAGCTCAGCATCAACATGGTGCTGAATAATAGTAGGTTAGGTTTTTTGAAAAACATAGTTATAATATTGTGATTATTGTAAAAAAGGCGCTCGTTAAAGGCGCCTTTTCATAAATATCTAAAGTATTGCTTTTATTTTACTGCTTCGGCAAGTTCAGCCCCTGCTTTAAATTTAGCAACTTTCTTTGCTTCAATTTTAATAGCTTTCTTAGTAGAAGGATTAATACCCGTTCTTGCGCTTCTTTCAGAAACAGCAAAAGTTCCGAATCCTATCAGCGCTACTTTGTCTCCTTCCTTCAATGCTTTAGTTACTGAAGAGATAAAAGCTGCAAGAGCTTTTTTTGAATCTGTTTTACTAAGTCCAGATTCTGCTGCAATAGCATTTACAAGTTCTGTCTTATTCATAATGAAATAGATTAATTTATTAATTTAATATAAAAAAGTTAACAATAAACAATTACAAATATAAATTCTTTAAATTATAAATCAAATAGTTAGCACAAAATTATGGCTCAAAAAATAAAAAAAATAATAGAATAAATTAAAACATCTTTTTAACTGAATAAAAATAGTAATTTTACGGCCAAATTACTAATAATAAGAGTAGAATAAGATGAGAATTCCTCCTGTAACAAAGAATATATTAATAATTACAACACTCTGTTTTTTTGCAAGTGTAGTCGCTCAAAGATATGGTATTGACCTTAATAACCTTTTGGGACTTCACTTCTTTATGGCATCCGATTTCAATCTAGTCCAACTTATAACTTATATGTTCATGCATGCAAACTTCCAACATATATTCTTCAATATGTTTGCTGTATGGATGTTTGGTCGTACCCTTGAACAGCATTGGGGGGGCAAGCGTTTTCTGTTTTTCTATATTGTATGTGGAATAGGTGCGGGATTGATACAAGAGGGAGTTCAGTACATAGAGTACATTACTTCTTTGTCTCAATATGATGGTGTTAATAATGGTGTATATACTATACCGATGAGCGAGTATCTTAATCTGATGACTACAGTCGGTGCATCCGGGGCTGTATATGCTATCCTTCTTGCTTTTGGAATGACATATCCAAATAGCGAGTTATTTGTATTCCCTATTCCAATGCCGATTAAGGCTAAATGGTTTGTATTGGGTTATGCTATTATTGAACTAGTATTAGGCGTTGCCTCTACTTCTGATGGGGTTGCACACTTTGCACACTTGGGAGGTATGATTTTTGGATTAATACTGATTTTGTATTGGAAAAAGAGAGATAAAAACAATGGGGGATTTTATTACTGATTTAAAGAAGAAATTTGAGAGTGGAAATATTGCATTGAAATTTATCTATGCAAATGTCGGCATATTCATACTGACATCACTCATCGTAATATTTTGGACCCTATTCAACAGAGATGGAAATAATCTGTTGTTATATTTGGAGTTGCCTGCCTCTTTTGATAAATTCATACTCCAGCCTTGGTCTATAATAACCTATATGTTCATGCATGCAAACCTGTTGCATATACTATTCAATATGCTGTGGTTATACTGGTTTGGTGAAATGTTTCTCTATTTCTTTTCTGCCCGTCACTTCCGAGGTCTATATTTCCTTGGCGGAATAGCTGGAGGTATAATATATATGGTTTCATATAATGTATTCCCATATTTTACGTCGGCTGTAACGCAGTCGTATATGATAGGTGCTTCAGCATCTGTATTGGCCATAGTAGTTGCTACAGCTGTCAAGTCACCTAACTATAGTGTTAACCTGCTATTATTTGGTAGGGTAAGATTGAAGTATATTGCATGTGCAATCGTTCTTCTTGATCTACTATTTATAACATCCGAGAATGCAGGCGGCCATATAGCCATATCGGTGGAGCTCTTGCAGGTTGGATATTTGTTTTGGGTTTTAATAGTGGCCATGACTATACAAAATGGATAAATAATTTCATAGACTTATTTACCAATATAAACTTTTCAAAAAGGAGAAGAAAGCCTAAAATGAAAATCTATTATGGTGAAAGATCTAAGGATTATGATTATAATGAAAGAAAAAAGCAGAATAGTGATGAGATTGATAGGATTCTTGATAAACTTAAAAAATCTGGTTACGATAGTCTGTCTACTAGTGAAAAGAAGGCTCTTTTTGATGCAAGTAATAAATAATGGTTAAGAGTATAGGCCGGGTTTTAGCTTTTGCATTGCTGTTGGTGAATATATTTATGGCTTTGCTCTTTGTGCTTTGTTGTTATAGCCCGTTAATAAATCCTTTAAAGCATCCTGTATTGTCATGTGCAGGACTGGCATTCCCTATTTTCTTTTTTATAGTTCTGGCTTTTCTGTTTTTTTGGCTAATAAGCTATAAAAGATACTCTTTGGTTTCAATAGTCACCTTGTTGATTTGTCTGAAACCAATCTTGACATATACACCTTTTAATATAAGTTCATCAGAAATACCATATGATTATATAAAATTGTTGTCGTATAATACTATGGCATTCAATGAAGGGAAGATTGACGAAAACGGTAAAAATTCAATATTAGAATATATAAAGAAGAGTGATGCAGATATAGTATGTATCCAGGAGTTTATTCCAGGGGGAAAACTTTCACTTAAGAAGATAGAAAAGGAACTTTCTGAATACAAATACAGTCACTATTACAAAATTCCTGATGCTTTTAATGGACTTGGCATCTTTTCCCGTTTTCCTATCATTTCAGCAGAACCTATTGATTATGAATCAAGGAGCAATGGTTCAATAGCCTATAAACTAAAGATTAAGGGCGATACCTTAGTCGTGGTTAATAATCATTTTGAGTCAAATAAGATTACTGAAAATGATAAGAGCATCTACAGGGAGATGATAAAGGACCCTGATAAAGGTAAAGTCAGCCATGGCTCAAGATTGCTTATTAATAAATTGGCCAATGCTTCTAAGATCAGAGCTGCTCAGGCTGATTCGGTTGCAAAGTATATCTCAAAACATATAAACTACCCAATAATTGTATGTGGAGACTTTAATGACTCTCCGCTATCATATACACATCATGCTATAGAAGAGTATCTTAAAGATGCATTTGTCGATTCCGGCTTTGGTCCAGGGATATCCTATAATCAAAATTTTTTCTATTTCAGAATAGATCATATACTTGTCAGTCGCTATATGGAAACAAAAAGTTGTACAGTTGACAGGACTATAAAGGACTCAGATCATTACCCGATTTGGTGTTATATTGGCATTTAATTCAATATATATAACTAAGGAATCTTGATTCTTTATGTTTCTTAACTTTAAATAATTAGAATGTATGTCGTATTAAAATGAAAAAAAAACTATATTTGCAACCTTATCAAACTATGAACTATTTAAAAATTAAAATAATAAATTTCAAAGTAAAATGCAAAACAAAGGATTTGTAAAAGTTTTTGCGGTATTACTAACCCTTGTATGTGTCTTTTATCTTTCTTTTTCTTTTGTGACCCGCTATCATATGAATCAGGCGGCGAAGGATCCGAAAGGTGAGGCTCATTACCTTGATTCTATGCAGAATGAAAAAGTATGGTTAGGTAGCTATACGCTAAAACAGTGTCGTGAGATGGAGATTGGTCTCGGACTTGACCTTAAAGGAGGTATGAATGTCATCCTTGAGGTGTCTGTCCCAGATGTAGTAAAAGCCCTAGCTGATAATAAGACTGATGAGGCTTTTAACAAAGCTATCGCACAAGCTTCTCTCGAGCAGGTTAACAGCCAAGATGATTTCATTACATTATTTATCAGAGACTACAAGAAAATAGCTCCACAAGGTAAACTTGCCGAACTATTTGCTACACAGCAGCTCAAGGATAAAGTGAATACTCAAAGCACAGACGCTCAAGTAGAGAAGGTTTTACGTGAAGAGGTAAAAGCTGCAATCAACAACTCATATAATGTACTTCGTACACGTATTGACCGTTTCGGTGTTGTTCAACCAAATATTCAGACTCTCGAAGGTAAGATGGGTCGTATCATGGTTGAACTTCCAGGTATTAAAGAACCAGAGCGTGTAAGAAAACTTTTGCAAGGTTCTGCTAATCTTGAATTCTGGGAGACATACGATTCAAAAGATATCGTTCCTTATATGTCATCTATAGATACTAGAGTACGTGATATATTGGCTGGAGTTTCTAAAAAGGACACTGCTGTTGTAGACACTGCTGCTGTTGCTCCTAAAGCAAAGGTTGCAAAAACATCTATTGCTGATAGCCTTAAAGCTTCATTGAAGGGTGAGACTGTTGCTAATAATAACGAAGTGAATCAGGCAAAGAAAGATCATCCATTAACATCAATTCTTCAGCTTAATCCAAACGGAGCTGGCTGTGTAGTAGGCTATTCAGATTATAAAGATACAGTTGCTGTAAACAGAATCCTTGCCATGAAAGAGGTTAAGGAGATGCTTCCTAAAGATCTTAGTTTGAAATGGGGAGTTAAAGCTGCTGATTTCGATAAGAAAGGTCAGATATTCGAATTATACGCTATAAAGGTTTCAGATCGTAACGGACGTGCTCCTTTGGAAGGTGATGTTATCACTGATGCAAAAGATGACTACGACAACTTCGGTAAACCAAGTGTAAGTATGTCTATGAATACAGATGGCGCTCGTCGTTGGGCTACACTTACAAAAAACAATGTTGGCAAGGCAATTGCTATCGTACTCGACGGATATGTATATAGCGCTCCTAATGTAAATGGTGAGATCACCGGTGGTCACTCTCAGATTACAGGTAACTTTACTCCTGAGGTAACCAAAGACTTAGCAAACGTTCTTAAGTCAGGTAAGATGCCTGCACCTGCTCGTATTGTTCAGGAAGATATCGTTGGTCCATCTCTAGGACAGGAATCAATCAATCAGGGTATAATTTCTTTCGTTGTTGCGTTAGGATTCCTTATGATATTCATGTGCGTAATGTATGGATTCATCCCAGGTATGGTTGCTAATGGTGCTCTATTTATAAACTTCTTCTTTACATTGGGTATTCTTACTTCATTCCAGGCTGCACTTACGATGTCGGGTATTGCTGGTATGGTACTCTCTCTTGGTATGGCGGTTGATGCTAACGTGTTGATTTATGAGCGTACTAAAGAGGAGTTGAGAGCCGGAAAGAATGTTAAGACTTCACTTACTGATGGTTATTCAAATGCATTCTCTGCAATCTTTGACTCTAACTTAACATCAATCATCACAGGTGTAATCTTGTTCTACTTCGGTACAGGCCCAATCCGTGGATTTGCTACAACATTAATAATTGGTATTTTATGTTCATTCTTTACAGCAGTATTCTTGACAAGAATTGTTTATGAACACTACATGGGAAAAGACAAGTGGCTTAATCTTACCTTCGTTACTTCACTGACAAAGAACTTGATGGTGAATGTAAACTACAACTTCATTGGTAAGTCAAAGAAGTCATTCGCTATATTTGGTGTTATATTGGTAGCGTGTATAGTATCATTCTTTGTAAGAGGACTTGCTCAGAGTATTGACTTTACTGGTGGTCGTAACTTCGTTGTTCAGTTTGAACAGCAGGTTGAGCCAGAGCAGATACGTGACTTGTTGAAGGAGAAAATACCTAATTATAATGTTCAGGCTATTGCACTTGGAACAGACAAGAAAACAATACGTATTACTACAAACTATCGTATAGACGAACAAGCTCCAACTATAGACTATGAAATTGAAGAGTTCTTGTACGGAGCTCTGAAAGGAGCAAATCTTCTTGGCAAGGGTACTTCACTTGAAACTTTCATTGACAGAGATAACAGAGCCGGTGGTTCAATCATAAGCTCTCAGAAGGTAGGCCCAAGTATTGCTGAAGATATGACGATAGCTGCTATTTGGTCTGTTGTTTTCGCTCTTATAGCAATCGGTATCTATATATTGCTGCGTTTCCGCAATATTGCATATAGTGTTGGTGCAACAGTAGCTCTTACAGTAGATACATTGTTGATTATCGGTGCATACTCATTATGTCATGGATGGGTACCATTCTCTCTTGAGATTGACCAAACATTTATAGGTGCTATATTGACAGCTATAGGTTACTCTATTAACGATAAGGTGGTTATCTTCGACCGTATACGTGAGTTCTTCCACTTATATCCAAAACGTGATAGATACAAACTATTCAATGACTCTTTGAGTACTACATTATCTCGTACAATCAATACATCATTGTGTACATTAATAGTACTTGTTTGTATATTCTTCCTTGGTGGTGAAAGCATCAGAAGCTTCTCTTTTGCAATGATTCTTGGTGTTGTTATCGGTACAATTTCTTCAATATTTATTGCTGCTCCAGTGGCATACATAGTAATGAATAAAGAGTTCCCAGGGAAAGAACATAAAGTGATAGATTAAAGATTATATTCTCAGGGCTATTTATAATAGCCCTGAGAATTATCTTATGTTTAATATAAATATATTTTTTATTGGGATAAATATGAGTTCTGTAAAAAATGAAACTGCTTCTTAAGATCTGTTTTCTTTTTTGTTTACTATCATTCCTTAATGTAGAGAATATTAATGCGTCAGCAGCTGATAACAGTACTGATGGTCAGTTCTGTTCCTATATTCAAGGTTCATACAATGATAATAGCTCATGTGAAACCCAAAATATATCTTTTATAAAAATGGTACCCCCTCGTTCATTTGAATATAATTTCAACAACGGAAGGAATCCACAGAAAAACGGCTCCTATAGTAAATATATATTCCAGGCTGCAGAACCATGCAAAGAGTTGCGTGGAGCTCATCTGGAAAAAGGCTATATATATAATGTCGTTAATTACCTCAGGCACACGAGCAAATATTACATATATGCTCTAAGGCGCATACTGATTTAATTAATAATTATTAATTTAGTTGTTTTTATACTCCGGTACTTGTAATTTAGCGCCCTGAGTATAATATTTCCTGATTTTTTACTTTTTACTGATTTTACATGATTAATTAAATAAATTTTTATGAAAACAAATAATAAAACTACTAAGAAGAATAGTATTGTAATGATTAAGAACGCTGGTTGGGTAATAGTTTGCTGCTTTATACTAGCAATTTGTATCTTTCATTTCGTTTTGGGTAACCCTGCAAACTTTATGAATAACGACCCTAACAATAACCCACTTCCAGGAAACTTTTTGGGAACAATCTATAAAGGTGGTATAATCGTTCCTGTTATCCAGACTCTTCTTTTCACAGTAATAGCTTTAAGTGTAGAAAGATATATCGCTATTAAATCTGCATTCGGAAAAGGTTCTTTAGTTAAATTCGTAGCTAATATCAAAGCTTCATTAGAAAAAGGAGATTTTGCACAAGCAAAAGGTATCTGCGACAAACAAGGTGGTTCAGTAGCAAACGTAGTTCTTGCAACTCTTCAGAAATATGAAGATGTAGAAGCTGATAGCACAATGTCAAAAGAACAAAAGATTGTTGCTATTCAGAAAGAACTTGATGAATCAACAGCATTGGAAATGCCTATGATGCAGCAGAATCTTCCTATCATCGGTACTATTACTACTCTAGGAACTCTATTTGGTCTTCTTGGTACAGTTATCGGTATGATTCGTTCATTTGCTGCTTTGTCATCAGGTGGTGGTGCTGACTCTATTGCACTTTCTCAAGGTATATCTGAGGCTTTGATTAACACTGCATTCGGTATCTTAACAGGTGCTCTTGCTGTTATCTCATACAACTATTATACTAATTTAATCGATAAATTAACTTATAGCCTTGATGAAGTTGGCTTCTCTATTGTTCAGACATACGCTGCTTCTCACAAATAATTGTACTTCTTTTTAAATTTATATTACTATGACAAGAGTAAAAGTTAAGAAGAAAAGTACGTTCATAGATATGACGGCAATGAGTGATGTCACTGTACTTCTTTTGACATTCTTTATGTTGACGTCTACCTTTGTCAAGAAGGAACCTGTTCAGGTATATACACCAGCTTCAGTATCTGAGATTAAGATACCTGAAACTAATATACTTCAGATCCTTGTTGATTCTAAAGGTAAAATATTTATGAGCCTAGACAAGCAACCCGACTTAAGGGCTGTCTTGCAGAGAATGGGTGAAGAGTATGGAGTTAAGTTCAACGCTGAGCAAGAGAAAAAGTTTTCTGTTGCATCTACATTTGGTGTACCTATAGCGAGCATGCCTGAATATCTTAATTTACCTTCTGACAAACAGGATGAGGTATTAAAGAATGAAGGTATCCCATGTGATAGCACTGATAATCAGTTCAAATCATGGGTTAAGAATGCTAAAGAGATAAATCCAGATCTTAGAATTGCTATAAAAGCCGATTCAAAGACTCCATATGCTGTGATTAAAAAAATAATGAATTCGCTTCAGGATATCAGGGAAAACAGATATAATCTGATTACCAACTTGAAAACGACTTCTGAGGAATAAAAAATTAACAGTATGAGTGCAGAAGTACAAGAAAGCAATAAAAACAGTAGTTCTAAGCAGAAGAAAATGGCAGTGCGTGTCGATTTCACTCCTATGGTGGATATGAACATGCTTCTGATCACATTCTTTATGTTGTGTACTACTCTGAGTAAGCCTCAGACAATGGAGATAAGTATGCCAAGTAATGATAAGAACATCTCTGAAGCCGATCAGAATAAGGTTAAAGCTTCTCAAGCAATAACCTTACTATTGGCGGGAAAGGATAAGATCTATTATTACGAAGGTCAGCCTAACTATGCGGATCCATCTTCATTAAAGGAGACTAGTTACCTTGCAAGTGGCATAAGACAACAACTTCTTAAGAAAAACTATGAAGCTGTACAGAAGGTTAATGAGCTCAAACAAGATAAAGTTAACCTGAAAATTTCAGAAGAAGAGTATAAAAAGAAGCTTGCAGAGATTAAGAGTGGAAAGAACACTCCTACAGTTATTATTAAAGCGACTGATGATTCTTCATATAGGAATCTAATTGATGCTCTAGATGAGATGCAGATTTGCAATATAGGAAAATATGTCATAACCGAAATTACTCCACAGGATAAAGCGTTAATCGCTAAACGTTCTGGAGATAACCCTTCGGGTAGTGCAGATCAATCAAAGGAGGGAGGAATATAATATGGCAAAAATAGATTTGGCATCAACTGAATGGTGCGAACTTATATTTAGAGACAAGAATAAGGAGTATGGTGCATTTAAGATGCGTCGTGATTCTCCAAAACGCCATACTCTGGCGATGATTCTTGTTCTTGTCGCAGCTGCTTTAGCTTTTAGTGTTCCAACTTTGATCCGTATGGCTACTCCTGATGCAAAGGATGAGATGGTAGAAGTAACTACATTATCAAAGTTGGATAAACCAGAAGTTAAGAATGAGCCAATCAGGAAAATTAATCCTGAAACACCTCCTCCAGCTCTGAAGAGTACAATTAAATTTACAGCTCCGGTAATCAAGAAAGATGAAGAAGTAAGAGACGAAGACGAAATTAAGAGTCAGGAACAACTTACTGAATCAAAAACATCTATCTCTATTGCCGACGTAAAAGGTAATGATGAACTTAATGGTAAAGATATCGCAGATTTGAAGCAGGCTATTACTACTGCTCCAGAAGTGGAGGAAGAAAAGCCTTATACAATGGTTGAGGAGATGCCTCGTTTCCCTGGTGGAGATCAGGAACTTCTAAGCTTTATTGCAAAGAATCTGAAATATCCGGTGATATCACAGGAAAATGGTATCCAGGGTAAAGTCTTTATTAGATTTGTCGTAACTGCTACAGGTGATGTTAAAAATGTAACAGTGGTAAGATCTCTTGATAGCTATTGTGATAGAGAAGCTATTAGAGTGATATCAGCACTTCCTAGATGGATACCTGGTAGACAGAATGGTAGAAACGTACCTGTATATTATACAGTACCTATAATATTTAAGTTACAGTAAAAGCTCTATTGTAATCATGAAAAATATTAATTTGATAATTGTTTTAGGGATTATTGCAACACTTATGAGTTGCAATAATAAAAAGCCTGCCGGAGAGAGTGACACACTTTCTTCTGGGACTATTAAAATCGCAGTTGACGAGACTTTTAAACCTATTATTGAAGAGGAATTGCAAGTCTTTTCAGCAATGAATCCTGAAGCTAAAATTATTCCTATTTTTTGTGATGAAGTAGAAGCAATAAATCTATTGATGAAGGACAGTGTACGGTTCGTTGTGAGTAGCCGTACACTTACTCCTTCTGAAACAGAGTTTTTCAATAAAAAGAAATTCTTCCCTCAAGCAATAAGAATTGCTGCAGATGGATTAGCTTTAATAACTAATAAAGAGAACAAAGATTCTCTAATCTCCATATCACAATTTAAAGATGTGCTAGCTGGCAAAATAACAAAATGGAATCAGTTGGGATACTCTTCGTCAAATGGAGATATTAATGTTGTCTTCGACAATCCTAATTCAAGCACAATACATTACGTCATTGACTCTATATGCAATAGAGTACCATTCTCAAAGAATGTTAGTGCACTTAAAAAGAACAGTGAGGTAGTGGAATATGTTTCCAAGAATGTAAATGCTTTGGGTGTAGTAGGAGCTAACTGGGTAATAAACAGTGCAGATACTACTAATCTATCGTTTATAAATGATGTAAGGATTATGTCAGTAAGCAAAGATAAGATAGCTGAAACTACTAATAGCTATAAACCGTATCAAGCCTATTTGGCACTTGATCGATATCCTTTAATAAGGAATGTATATATAATTTTAAATGATCCAAAGAGCGGTCTTCCTACTGGATTCTCATCTTTTATTACAGGTTTTAGAGGACAGAGGATTATCTTGAAATCTGGATTACTTCCAGTGATGGCTGAGTTAAGGATTGTAAATGTGAATGAAGAGTGATAATAGAATGATTATGAAGAAAATAATTTTACCTATAGTTTCATTGTTTGTATTCCAATGCATGTTTTCACAACAAATCGATCAGAGTGTGAAGACTATGATAGAGAGTGCTTCTACAATGATAAAGAGCGACCCTAATGGAGCAACATTAGCTTTCAATCAGTTACTTAAAGGGAAAAACAAGAAGAATACTGCAATACTTGTTGAAATAGGAAGAGCATATCTAAATGCAGATGATTTGACAAATGCAGAGTTGTATGTAAAAAAAGCTAAGGGTGTTGATAATAAGAAGGCTTCTGTTTATCTTCTTAGCGGAGACATATATCTAAAAAAGGCAGATGCTAGTAATGCTAGTAGTGAATATAGCCAAGCAATCTATTTTGATGAAAACTGTACAGAGGCATACCTGAAATATGCAGAGGTATATAAAGGTGTAAATCCTCAACTGTCAATAGATATGCTTGAGAAATTAAAGGTTAAAACTCCTGAGGATACTCGCGTGGATAAACTTATGGGAGATATCTATTACTCAATGGGTAAATATCGTCAGGCTATAGATAGATATAACGTATACATGCAGAACGCTGATGCTGCAGAAGCTGATTATGCAAAATATGCTACTCTTCTATATCTTGATAAAGATTATACAAAGTCACAAGAAGTTGTACAGAAAGGACTTGCTTCTTTCCCCAAAAATCATGTATTAAACAGACTCTCTATGTATAACTTTGATGAGATGAAGAAATATGATGAGGGTATTGAGGCTGCTAAGAAATTTTTCTCTAATAGCGTAGACAATGATTATGTTTACTTGGATTATGTTTATTATGGACGTCTCCTTGCTAGCGTAAAAAAATATGATGAAGCTATAGCAGAATTTGATAAAGCTATTAAACTAGAGGAAACTCCTGCTGAAATCTTAAAGGAAATCTCTGATGCTTATGAGAAAAAGCATGACTATGATAATGCTATCTCTTATTATGAGAAATATCTTGATAAAGCTTCAAAGAAAGATGATGCAACTGAGTTATTCCTATTTGGTAGATTGAACTATTATGCTGCATCAGATAGTGCTTATCAAGCTAAACAGAGTGTTTACTTGGATAATGCGGATAAGACATTCGCTAAAGTGGCTGAGACTGCCCCTGATAGTTATTTGGGTAATTTCTGGAGAGCTAGAACTAATTCTCTGAAAGATCCTGAGACTACTTCCGGATTAGCTAAACCATATTATGAGGCAGCTCTTAATATTCTGCTTAATAGTAGCTCTACAGCTAAATCTCAGATAATTGAATGTGAAAGCTATTTAGGCTATTACTACTTTGTTAAAGGTGATAATGAACAGTCTAAAAAATATTGGAATAAAATTTTAGAGATAGATCCTCAAAATGGTACAGCTCTAAAAGCTTTAAAAGGAATAAAATAGTACTATAACTATTATATAAGAAACTCGGACTATATCAGTCCGAGTTTTCTTTTTGTATATATTTTTTTGTCGACTTGCTGTATAAATTAAGCATTATAAGTTTTCTCAACTTGTTCACATCTAGCCATTAAATCATAACTATAGACTTCTATTGCTCTCAAGACACCTATATAGAATTCAATTGAGCTAGAATAACAATTATAGCATGAGAATGCTTTCTTCCACTATCTCCTCTTTTTTACCTATACTTTGTCCTTCCCTTTTTTATTTTATAGACTTTTCTATTACCAGTTCTAGCTGATTTAAGATTTTTAGTCAACTCCTCCAAGACCCATTTAGACCAATCGAAGACTTTTACTCAACTAATCAAAGACTCTTTACCAACCGATCAAAAACTCTTTGTCAACAAACCAGAGACTTTTGCCCGATCGATTAAAGACTT
>NZ_BAJR01000040.1 GCF_000613805.1 Phocaeicola paurosaccharolyticus JCM 15092
CATTAATTTCATCTATTAAAAAATAGATGAAGTTTGTTTACAAAGTTAGATTCTCATTTTGTTTTGTATTCTGTTTTATAAAAGAATACCTCTGTCATATTAATTATGACAGAGGTATCACTACATTATTCCAATTATCTATCTATCTATGCAATATTAGTATCCTGGATTCTGATATGCATCCTTTTCAGCTTCTGTCATCTCCATTCCATCCAACTGTCCTTGAGGAATTGGACGAAGGTAGTGAGTAGGAAGAATCTGACGGGTATATGTCTTGAGCTCGTGGTCGTTCCATCCACTACCACATATTCTGTATTCACCTGCTATATTAGCCCAAGTCTGGGTGCGTACAAGGTCAAACCAGCGATATCCTTCACCGAAGTATTCGCGAGAGCGTTCTGCCAATATATATTTAATATCTATAGTTGCAGGAGTAGTACTCTTCATAGCTTCGCTGTTATCCTGTACTTTAGGTGAGTTGGCAGCATTGTCCCAGCTCCATACACCTGCACGGCCACGGATTACATTAATAAGATCTCTTGCAGTTTTACCGGCAGTAGTTGTTGCACCTTTTACTGCAGCTTCTGCTGCAATGAAATATAGCTCAGAGAACTTAGCTACAGGGAACGGACGAGTAGAACCGGCATTAGGCTGTCCAAGGCCACCATTATTATCAGTGCGGTATGGACCAAGTTTCCAAAGTGATGGGAACTTAACACGGCTGATAGCTGAAGGTTGATAACATAGTCTGCACGTCCATCTATAGTTGCTGCACCAATGTTTCCTACACCATTTCCTGCATCAGAATACTTCACATTAGGGTTATCCTCGTTTAAGAATGTCAATATAACTTCTCCATCTTTTACAACCAAGTTATTAGCATTGTAAACTTTATCCCAAGTTTTTCCGCCCTTTCCCCAGTTAGCACGGTATGCTATGTTGAATGTACCGTCGCAACGTGAGTCATTAGTCTTATCTGCAAATGTTTTCAAGAATACATCGACAGGAGGAGCCATACGAGTCCAAGGACGTCCTAGAGCTTGTGAGGCTTCACGCCAAATAGGCTTAACAGCGTTTTTCTGAGCATTGTCTGTATATGAACGCATTGTTTCATAGTTCCATCCAACCATCCACCTGCAAAGTTATCAGGGGCACCACCACTACCATAAGTTAAGCTACCACCATTGTAAAGCTCGCTATCCTCAGTGTGGTCCGCATAGAGCAGAATCTCATTATTTCTATCATTCTCAGCTTGGTTAACAAGGTAGAATGACTTTTGTAATCCGAAAGGACCAGGATTTGCTATAGCCTCTGTTGCTATGTCGTATGCTTGCTGGAAATACCATGCTGCATCATGTCCGTCTGGATCAGTTCTTGCTGTCTCAGGATATGTTGGAATATTATTTGGATTTTCCAACCACCATGCATAAGTAAGATATGCTTTAGACAGATATAGACGAGCTACAGTCTTTGTAACTCCACCAGTAACACGACCTGTTTCAGGAAGATCAGTGATAGCCTGCTTCAAATCAGGGAATATACCTTTTGTATAAACTTCTGGAACTGTATTACGTACAGATGTACGAGAAGTAGAGGTATTGAATTTCAATTCACCTGCTCCTAAATCCAATGGAACACCACCGAAAGTCTGAACTAACAGGAAGTAGTCGAAAGCCCGGAAGAATCTTGCTTCTGCAACAAGATCACTGCCTACACCGGCCGATTCAGCATTCTCAATGATACCACTAGCAGTGTTGATATTTGGAAAAGCAGTTCCCCATAAAGCATCTGAGCGGCTACTTGTTGCATCTAAAGTACCGGCACCCGAAAGGTCGGCATCTTTGAAGTTGCCATCAGCACTTTGACCATATGTATATTCATCTGTACCTGTCAGACAAGAGTTGTAATAGTATGCTTGTCCGTAGATATAACGTAGGTGTGCATATAGAGAAGTCACACCACCTTCAACTCCTTGCTTAGTTGAGAAGAAAGATGGGTCAAAACCTGTTCGTGGTTGCTCATCAAGAACACTAGAGCAAGATGTTGTCAGGAAGAGGGCTGTTGTTGTCAGTACGACCCATTTAATTTTGCTAATTATATTTTTCATATTGATATCTATTTAAAAGGTTAAGTTCACACCTAATATAAAGTTACGTGTAGCTGGAGAGTTTGTACCTATGATTGGAAGACGTGCCAAACCTGCTACAGCTATATTTTGATCGCCGTTAGAGTTTGTCTCTGGGTCCAAACCACATTCATTAGTATATGGAGACCATATTACGAATGGGTTTTGGATTGTAGCATAAACGCGTAGCTTGTCAACTCCAGAATCTTTCAGCCATTTCATGTCATTAAAATTATATCCTAAAGTAATAGTACGAATCTTAACATAGCTAGCATCAAAGTAGCCTAATGTGCTACCATAGTTAGGACTATCGCCACTTTTCTTACTAGCAGGGTTAGGATATTTAGCATCTGTGTTTTCTGGAGTCCAGTACTCTACGTCAACATTACCACGACGGCCAGAAAGCATGTTAAGATATCCATTTGATGAATGTAATGAACTAATAAGTGTACCACCACTCTTGAATGCTCCGATAACGTTCAAATCGAAGTTCTTGTAAGCAACGCGTGTGTTGAAACCTCCCTGGAAGTCAGGATCGATTTTACGTATTACACGGTCATCCGGACCAATTTTACGTGTTGGAGCTCCATTAGCATCGTAGTCACCAAGATATTTAACCTTGATCATACCTACTATATCCGATTCCTTACCAGGTTCAAGGATATCCATATATGGGTCACCTTTTTGCCAAAGGCCAATCTTCTCGTAGTCATATATTACATTGATAGGGCTACCAACGAACCATTGGTTAGTTACATCTCTGTCTTGTCCTGATGCCAATTCTGTCAACTTGTTCTGATTGCCATATATATTCAAACCAGCTTCCCAAGTCCAACCATCTTTGTTGTCAAGTATTATACCGTTCAAAGTCAACTCCCAACCTTTGTTCTGTGTCTTACCGATGTTACCCATATAGCTGCTAACACCAGATGTAGAAGGAAGACTCTTATTTAGCAACAGATCACTAGTTTTCTGAATATAATATTCGAATGTACCGGAAAGACGTCCTTTAAGAAGTGTGAAATCCAAACCAAAGTTCCATGTTGAAGAATACTCCCAACCAAGTGCTGAGTTAGGTAACTGTGTTACATAATAACCTGTAGAATATTTGGTTCCGAAGTTATATGGACGAGTGCTCAATGTTCCTAGAGTTTGGTAAGGGTTGATAGCCTGATTTGATGTCTGACCATAACCTACACGTAATTTTAAGTTGTCAATCCAATTGATATCTTTCATGAAACTTTCACGTGTGATATTCCATCCTGCAGATATAGCTGGATAAGTGTGCCATTGGTGGCCTTTTGCTAGACGTGAAGATCCATCACCTCTTAGAGTGACCATCAACATGTACTTGTTATCATAATTATACATAGCACGTCCCATCCAAGACATCAATCCACTTTTCTGATACGCCTGTCCGTTTGGATCTACTTTTATTTCACCATTAGCACGACCGATATTATAGTATTGGAAATATTCTGCAGGAATATCTTTTCCTTCCATAGATGAACGAGTATATTCAGTATTTTCAGCAGAATACATTCCTACTACGTTAAACTGGTGTTTTCCGATAGTCTTGTCATAAGTAACCATGTGTTCGACAGCCCAGTTAGTTGTCTCGTAATGATTAAGTGATGCAGTTGATGGAGTATCTTCAGTTGAACTGTTCACTCCCATACCTGTAAATGCTCCAACCTTGTTTGTACGGTAGTTAAGACCAAGGTTGATGCGATATTTCAAACCGTCTACCCATGGACATTTAACCTCTGCGTACATTGTATTATATGTACCAAGTGCTTTGTTCTGGTTCAGCCAAGTGTCTGCAAGGCTTTCAGCAACCGAACGAGTAAGAGTGAATGTATTATCCAAAGGCATCTGAATAGTACGTTTCAAAGAACCATCTTCATTATATGGATTTGCTATTGGAGACATTGACAATACATTGTAAAGACCAACTTGAGATCCGTCTGTCGTATTGTAGTTTGTGTTTGTAGAAACGCCAAAACGGAAGTATTTGCCTATATTTTGGTCGAAGCTAGCACGTAAAGAGTAACGGTCATATTGTTGTGTTGGAACAACTGCCTCATCGTGATAGTAACCTGCACCTACAGAGTAGCTACCTCCATTTGTTCCACCGGTGATATTTACATCATGGCTGCTTACGATACCTGTACGGTAGAACATATCTTGCCAATCTGTATTAATATCATCCGACTCGTCCAAAGAATTTGTGTAAAAGCCTGCATCCTTACGTAACTGAGCAAATTTTGCTCCATCCATCATTGGGTATCTGTGGAATACAGTCTTCAAACCGAAATATCCATTATAACTAATTTTAGCCGGCGCTCCCTGAGTTCCTTTGTTGGTAGTGATAAGGATTACACCATTTGCACCACGTGAACCATAAATTGCAGTTGACGAAGCATCCTTAAGGATATCCATACTCTTGATATCAGATGGGTTAATATCCGACAAATCACCCATGAATGGGATTCCGTCTAATACTATCAATGGGTCATTTGATGCTGTAAGTGAACGTGAACCACGAATACGAATCTGCATCTTTGCGCCTGGCTGTGAAGATGTCTGAGTCATATCAACACCTGCAACTCTGTTTTGAAGAGCATAAGTAATGTTAGTTGACGGTACTTCGTTAAGTTTCTCACTGTTTACTGATGCAATGGAACCTGTAACATCAGAACGTCTTGCTGTACCATAGCCGATAACAACTATTTCCTCAAGAGCTTTAGAATCTTCTGTAAGCACAATTTGAATATTGCTCCTTTTATTTACAGCAACCTCTTGAGTTTTATATCCAATATAAGATACAACAAGAGTTGAATAAGAATGAACTTTAATGGTGAAATTTCCATCTAAATCGGATATAATGCCATTTGTAGTGCCTTTCTGAATGACACTTGCACCGATAATTGGTTCACCACTAGAGTCTTTTACTGTACCAGTGACAGAGATGTCCTGTGCAAAGGTACAAATAGGTATAAAGCATAATATGAATATTAATGCTAGAGACCTAAGATTTAAATTTGCGTTTTTCATAAATCTTAAATTTGAAATGAAATATATTAGATTCAACAAACTTTTTTGTTGTAAATACTATATGCTATTGGGTTACTCCATTCACATGGAAAATTCATAATAGCATATCTGTATTTTCAACGAACGCTAATTTATAGAAAAGGTATTTATGAGTTTTCTTACGCTGTTCCATCTGCTTAGGTCATCGTAACACTGATTTTCTTTGGTGTTACATTTGTTTATTCTGTGGTTTCACGCTAGTAATATGAAGAAAAATATGCATATAAATCAACATATTAACTTTTATCTTTGTTACATTTATTACAATCATATAATATTTATAATGAGAAGGTTTTTCTTTATAATTTTCACAGTTACCCTGACAGCTTTTCCATCAAAGATGTTTAGTCAGGGTGGACGTGTATATACCACATTAGATAACCTGTCATCTAGTTATATTACTCAGATATATCAGGATAGCTATGGATATATATGGATATCTACAGAATATGGTTTAAACCGTTTCGACGGAATACATTTCAATACATATAATCATGATAGATCTAATCCTAATTCAATAAAAAATAACTATGTACGTACCATACTAGAGGATAAGAACAAGACTCTTATAATAGGTTGCCATAATGGATTGATGAGATATGATAGAGCCGGCGATTCTTTTATAGATATTCCTATGATAAGAGATGGAAAAGAGTTGATTCCGTATGTGTCGCAGATATGCAACCTTAGTAATGGAGATGTTTGGATTGTTACTGCAGGACAGGGTATTTTCTCTCTTAGCAAAGATTATTCAAAAGCTACCTATATTAATTCTTTTATGGATAAAATAGGTTTTCACTTCTACAACTCAATTTTCCAGGATCGAAATAATAATATATGGTTGGGAACAGAGTATAATGGCTTGGTTAAGTATAATCAGAAGAGAGATGAAATAAGAGTTTACAATAAACCGGAAATAAATTCTAGCAGTATCTTCTCAATAAATCAGGATAAAAGAGGGGCAATTTTTATAGGACATAGGAGAGATGGCGTGATGAAATATAATTCCTCTGAAGATAAATTTGAACAGATAAACAGTGCTTCCGATAATGACAAAATTAATGTACACTGCATAGAGAATGTTGGAGGAGAATTACTCGTTGGAACTGATGGAGCGGGAGTAAAAATATATAATCCAAATACTAATCTATTATATGACTATTCTCTAGATTATTCATATAGCGACTATCATAAATCAAAAGCTCATGCTATACTTCAAGATAGAGACAAAAATATATGGATTGGACTCTATCAAAAAGGACTCTTTTTTGTACCACAGGACAAGAAACAATTTCAATATTACGGATATAGATCTTCTACGCATAATATTATTGGTGACAATTGTGTACTCAGCATATTAAAGAGAGAAGATGGTAGTCTGTATGTGGGCACCGATAAAGATGGGCTATATATTATCAACCAAAACGGCAGTTTATTAAAACATTTTGCACCTAACTCATCAGTTAACTACTTCCCAAAAAGTATTTACTCAATGGTAGCAGATAATAGAGGAAATCTATCGGTAGGAACTGCTTTCCGAGGTCTGGCAAAAGTGGATGTCAACAGTGGTAGGGTAATGACATTCAAAGAACTTGATGGCATTCAGGTAAATACTATTGTTCAAGTAAAGAATGAGTTGTACATAGGTACTCAAGGTTCAGGACTATACACACTTAATTTGGATAATAATCTGATTTTAAGGTGTGAGAGATTCAATAACTCTGTTGATGATGAGTTACCTAACAAATGGATTAGCACACTATTTTATGATTCTCATGGTCTGTTATGGATAGGGCATAGCAAAGGTTTATAATGTTTTAACCCTGAAACAAAGAGTTTTTCTTGTCTATAAAAATAAAAATATAGTTATCCCTGAATGTATCTGTTACTCAGTAATGGAAACCAATAGGAATGAAATATGGGTAGGAACAAGTGAAGGATTATATAACTTCAATAAGAAAAATGGAGCTATATCACAATATACCGTTAATGATGGATTGCCTCATAATGTTATAACCGGAATCTGTAGAGATGATAAGAATAATTTATGGTTGAGCTCGCTAATGGGAATATGCAAGTTCAACATGAAGAGTAAAGAGCCGGTTAACTACTATGAGATAGATGGACTTCAAGGAAATGAGTTTATTCATGGTTCATATTTTAAAGACAAATATGGAGTAATATATTTTGGAGGGGCAAATGGACTTACTATGTTTCAGCCGGATAATATTCATCAATCTTTCGAGAAGTATAAGGTTGTTATAACAGACTTTCTGATAGGTGAAACCTCTGTTAATTCAAAGACTATGTCAGGAGGAAACTATGTGATAGATTCTAATGTAAACGAAGCTGATAAGTTCGCTTTGGCAAGTTCTGACAATACATTTACTATATGTTTCTCAACATTCCAGTATGATAACCCACAACAGATTGTTTACCATTACAAGGTTAATGAACTATCCGAAAAATGGAGTGTGTTGCAGGCCGGAAAAAACAGCGTGACATATAACTCTTTTTCTCCAGGTAAATATACTTTTCAGGTAAAAGCTATAGTAAATGGCACTGAATCCGAGGTACGTGCAATTTCTGTTGTTATTTCTCCACCATGGTATAAGTCGACTACAAACTATATTATATATTTCCTTTTGCTATTGGTACAGGTATAGGGCTCCATCTTTGCCGTTCATTGGTAGAACTTCATTATGGTAAGATATTTGCACAAAATAAGAGTGTAGGTACAGGTGCAATATTTACAGTGCGTATACCTTTAGGCAATTCACAACTTAATAGCTATCAGTTACAAGCTGAATTTTCAAATGAGATAATTGTAAAGAACATAAATGAATCGTCTATAGATAATATGATAGTAGTGAGTGCTGATGGTTGTTCACATAAGAAGGTTAGAACAAAGACAGACTTTAAAGTACTGATTGTGGAGGATAATGAGGAGATATCATCATATCTGGAGAAAGACCTATCTGATGCATATAAGGTATATTCAGCTAGTAATGGAAAAGAGGGATACGAAAAGATTCTGGAAATTATGCCTGACCTTGTTATAAGTGATGTCATGATGACATATATGGATGGAACAACTATGTCGAAGAAGATAAAACGGAATGCCAATATCAACCATATTTCAATAATATTGCTAATGGCAAAGGTATCTCTTGATTTCTCACTTCTCAACTTCATTTAAGGATAAATATGGAATGACTCCTTCGGAGTACAATCGGAAGTTTTAAAAATCTCAGACAATTGAAAATGATAAAGAAGAGCTTGAATGATGTTCAAGCTCTTCTTATGTAACCTGCAGCTGTAGTTTTATATTACCAATATACATATTGTAACTTATATATAGTTATATACTTAAGCTAAGCAAATAATATAATATTGTTATAAGATGTACCATTTTGTACTCTCATCGAAAGTTTGTGTATCTTATGATACATGAAAATAATCTAAACCGTAATACATTTGCAATAGTGAAATAACAAGACACTGCTTGTTGCAGTGTTCTATTATTTTTTTAGAAAATATTTTTATACTAAAATCTAATTTTTATGAGAACAAAATTCTTGTTTTTATTGATGCTTTGTATGTGTGCTGTCACGGCATTTGGACAAGGTCACAAGATTACAGGTACAGTCGTCTCAGCTACAGACAGTGAATCATTTATAGGTGTCTCTGTAGTTGTTAAAGGTACTACTAATGGTGTAATAACAGATTTGAATGGAGAGTTTACAATTACAGCTCCTGCAAACTCTACTTTAGTCTTCTCTTATGTGGGTTACAAAACAAAAGAGGTAAAGGTAAACGGTCAGACTAAATTGAACGTTTCTTTGGATGAAGACTCACAGATGCTTGATGCTATCGTTGTCGTTGGCTATGGTACAGCAAAGAAAAGCGATTTGACAGGTGCGGTTGTTAGCGCGAATATCAAAGACTTTGAGAAATCTCCGAACACAAACCTTATGCAGTCATTGCAAGGAACAGTTCCAGGATTGAATATAGGTCAGATAACTAATGCAGGTGGTACACCAAGTATATCTATTCGTGGTAAGAATACAATATCTGGTAACACAAGTGTACTTATTGTATTGGATGGTATAATCTTTACTGGTGATATGTCATCAATCAACCCTGCAGATATCGCTTCTGTTGATATCTTGAAGGATGCCAGTGCTACAGCTGTTTATGGTGCTCAAGCTGCCAATGGCGTAATGCTTATCACATCTAAAAAAGGAGCAAATGGGAAAGCTAAGATTAACTTTTCTTCATCGTATACCACTCAGACTCCTACCAATAATATGAGTCCTATGAACAGAACTCAGCTTCTGCAATGGGACAAGGATGTATTGTGGCATGATGCATATACAGAGGAATCAGGATATACAAAAGAAAATCCTGCTTTTGATTTGGCAAAACGTATGCCTGATGCATATATGACTAATGAACAAGGTAATATTGTTGACAGTGATTATAACTGGTGGGATAACTTCACAAGAACTGGTTCTATTTTAGAGAATAAGTTAAGTATCTCAGGTGGTAATGATGGATTATCATACATGATGTCTGTTGGAAACACAACTCAGAAGAATTTCCTTTTGAACGATGACTTTAAACGTAACACAATCAGAATTAATCTTGATGCTCAGCCACGTTCTTGGTGGAAAGCTGGTGTTCAGGCATTCGGTTCCTTTTCAAATAGAGACGGTCAGGAGACATGGTTACCATATTTGATAAAGCAGACTCCACTTGCTCAGCCATACGATGAGGATGGTAATCTTATTTCATTCCCTATGCATACAGCTGTTGAAACTCCATTCCATGGCTCAATGGTTGATGATTACGATCGTTCAAACTCATTCTTCGCAAATATCTATTCAGAGTTCACTTTGCCAGTAAAAGGATTGACATACAGATTCAACTTTGGTAACAATTACCGTATTGGTGAACATAATTTTGCAAGTAAATATACAAATAATGAGAATGGTGGTGCTTACAAGAATCATTCTACATATTATGATTACACTTTCGATAATATATTGTCGTACACAAATACATTTGGAAAACATGATCTGAGTGCTACATTCGTATATGGTGCTACTCGCCGTAAATATATGTATACAAGTGCTACAGCTAATGTGTTCCCAAGAATGGCATTAGGCTATAACAGTCTTGAACTTGCCGACAAACAGCTTACATCTTCGGATGCTTGGAAAGAGAGTACTCTTTATCAGATGGTACGTGCAAACTACAAGTATAATAATCGTTATCTCGTTACAGCAACAATACGTCGTGATGGTTATTCAGGTTTTGCAGCAAACCATAAATTCGGAACATTCCCTTCTATTGCTCTTGGATGGATTGCAAGTGAGGAAGAATTCTTTAAAATTCCTTGGATTGATTATTTGAAAGTACGTGGAGGTTATGGTATGAGCGGTAATCAGACTAATAGATACGCTTCTCTTGCAACTGTAGCAAGTGAGATTGGATATATCTTTGGTCAGTCAGGAGCTCTACGTCAGGAACTGTCTTCAATGCAGAACTCTGATTTGAAATGGGAACGTACAGAAGGTATCAATTTCGGTCTTGACTTTACATTGTTCAACAGCTTCCTAACTGGTTCTTTGGAAATTTATCAAACAACTACTCATGATTTGCTATATAAAGTTGCTATCCCATCTATTACTGGTTTCACATCTATACAGTCAAATGTCGGACAGATTCAGAATAAAGGTGTTGAACTTAACCTTACTTCACACAATATAACAAAGAAAGATTTTGAGTGGTCAACAACATTCAATATCTCATCAAACAGCAATAAGGTTAAATCATTGACTGGTATTGATTCTAATGGTGATGGAAAAGAAGATGATATGACTGCCAGCAGCCTTTTCATTGGGGAATCTTTAGGTGCTATATATGATTATAAGGTTGATGGGATCTATCAGATTGGTGATGATATTCCTGAAGGATATCACCCAGGTAATTACAGAATCGTAGATGTATATGCTGATGGAAAGATTGATGAGAAAGACCGTTCTGTAATAGGAACAACAGATCCTAAGTATCGAATGGGATTGATGAATAAGTTCCGTTATAAAAACTTTAATTTAAGCTTCTTCTTCAACTCTGTATTAGGAGGTAAGAATGGTTATTTGGGACAGAATACAAGTTCTGTAATTCCTAATGATAACGCTATTCGTGAAAATCATCTTTCAGAGGAAGCCGACCTGTTCTGGTCACCAAGAAATACAGATGGTATATATTCTCGCTCTTGGGCTGCAGGAGCAATAACTCCTAACAGATATGAGAAACGTGACTTCGTACGTCTACAGGATGTATCATTCGGTTATGATCTTCCAAAGAATGTTCTTAGCAGGATTGGTCTTGATGGAGTTAATATCTATGTAAATGCAAAGAACCTATTTACAATATCTGGATGGCATGGTTGGGATCCTGAAGCAGACAATACGTACCAGGATGTAAACGGTAATAATAGAGTTACAGGTAGTGGTTATGCTCATCGTCCTGTAATGAAGAGCTTTACTGCAGGAATAAACATTCTATTTTAATTAAAGAAATACACAATGAAAAAATATATTACATTATTCCTCATCGCTTTTATGGCATTTGGCTGTAATGAGGATAGCTTTTTAAAGGAAACTCCACTTGATTTCATGAGTGGAAACAACTCCTATTCAACAAAAGCTGATTATGATGCTTCTATAACAGAACTTTATTATTTAACTCGTAAAGAGTTCTTCGGTGACTACAACCGCAGTATGGATTTTATTTATGGTACCGATCTTATGATGGCATCCGATCCACTAAAGGCTAATCTAAGTTCTGATTATAATCCAACAAGTGGAATAGCAAAATTCCATTGGGAAACTCTTTATCTACTAGTTGCTCAGTCGAATGTAGCAATATCAAGATTGCCGGAGTCAAACCTGACAGATGCTCAGAAAGTAGAATATGAGGCAAAAGCAAGATTTTTCCGTGGTTTTGCATATCGTACTTTAGCTTATCTTTATGGTGGAGTGCCATTGCAACTAGAGGAGGTGAAGTCTCCAAAGACTGACTATGTACGTGATACTAAAGAAAATGTACTTGCACAGGCAATAAAAGATGTTGAATTTGCTTCAGAACATTTAAGTGATATTACAGATGTACGTGATGGCGAGATTAGTTTGCCTGTTGCTTATACTCTTCTATCTGAACTATATCTTGCCACAGGTGAAAATCAGAAAGCTATTGATGCTGCCACAAAGGTTATAAACAATCCTGCTTTATCTCTTATGAAAGATCGTTTTGGTTCACGTAAAGCAGAAAATGGTGATGTATATTGGGACCTTTTCCGTATAAATAATCAGAATCGTATTGAAGGTGGAAACAAAGAAGGTATATGGGTAATACAAGAGGAAGCAGATGTTCCTGGTGGTGCAGCTAATACAAGTGATTACTTCTGGTACACTACAAGTTTTTGGATGGAACGTTTCTGCGCTCCACAAACAGGACTTTTCAAATTGGTAATGCCTGATGGTACAAATCTTTCACCATTCAGTTGGCCTATCGGTGACTATACTGGAGGTCGTGGAATTGGTACTCTTTATGCAACAAATCATTTTTATCGTACAATATGGGATGGCGATTTCAAGAATGATATCCGTAATTCTATATACAACTACCCACGTAAGTTCAAATTCAACAATCCTGATTTCGTAAAGAAATACGGTTCACTATTTGGTGATAGTATTGACCTTGAGAATCCTAATTTGCCAGCCGGTGTTAAGATTATTTCAGGTTATGATGGTGGTATTACTCCTTCAAATTCATTACCAAATAGATTCCTTTGCGGTTATCAGACAAAGTGTACTACTCCTTATAATCATCCTGCTGCTCAGTATCTCGATAAAAAAACATATTTACTCTCAGGAACAGCAGGTAAGACTTACACAGACCAATACATGTTCCGTCTTCCTGAGGCATATCTATTGCGTGCCGAGCTTATATGAAGATGAACAAACTCACTGAGGCAGCAGCAGATATTAATGTAATTCGTGCTCGTGCAAATGCTAAACCTGTTGAAGCTAGTAAGGTAACAATGGATTATATCCTTGATGAGCGTATGCGTGAGTTTGGTATCGAGGAGAAACGTAGACTTACTTTGGCACGTACCGGAAAATTGTATGAACGTGTCATTAAGTTTAACCCATATTATAGCAAGGAAAATAGTTCTGATGGTAAGGGATTCTTGAAGAAATATGAATTATATCCAATTCCACAATCTGTAATAGAGGCAAATAAAGATGCTGTTCTGGAACAGAATCCGGAATATTAATCTTTGAAAAAGATGATAGAACTATAAGAATATTCTGTTAATAAAAAAGAGAGGATGTGCTAAGATTTCATATAGCACATCCTCTTTCTTATTTAGTTGTTTCTATCTCTGAATTCTTTAGGAGATACTCCATGCAACTCCTTAAAGGCTGATGAGAAGTATGTAGTATTTTGAAATCCTATTGTCAATGCAACCTCTGTTATGCTCATCTTCTTGTCGCACAAGAGTTCTGCAGCCTTTTGTAGACGTAAATTACGCATAAAGTCTCTTGTGGTCTGATTAGTTAGCTCTTTTAGTTTCCTATGCAGATGAACACGACTTAATCCAACATCTTTAGCAAGCAGCTCTACTGTATAATCAGGATTAGTTAGATTTTGATTCATATATTTCATAACTCTCTCAAGAAGCTTATCATCAGGTGATCTCAGCTCAGGAATTTCTATTTTGCTATCTTGCTGCTGATTGCCTTCATAGATGTTTTTTAATCTCTCTCTGCCAACTAGAAGATTAATAATGGTACTATGAAGGATTTGAATGTTGAAAGGTTTGGTCATATAGATGTCAGCACCCATATCAAGTCCTTCCATGGTATCAGATTCTCCAGTTTTTGCAGTAAGGAGTATTACTGGTATATAGTTTAAGTAGATGTTCTGTTTTATTTTATGGCACAATGTTATACCATCCATGATTGGCATCATTACATCACTGATTACCAAATCAGGTTTGGCATTAAATATACTATCCAATGCCTCTTTGCCATTTGAACATAGTACGATCTTAAACTCCTGACTTAGTTCATCATTAAGATATGTGCGGATTTCGTAATCATCTTCAGCAATGAGTATTGTTTTGTTGCTTCTTTTCTTAGGAACTGATATTGTTTCTTCGTTATCAACAGATAATGGTATATCATTCTGTGAGTATAAATCATGTACTGAGGTGTTCATCTCTTCTTCATTAAGATGGGAGCGTCCTATAGGAATACTTATAATAAAGCTTGCACCTTCATCTGGCGCGAAGTTCATTGCGCTTATATTTCCATGGTGGAGTTCAACTAATGAGCGAGTAAGATTTAATCCTACACCTGTCCCTATTTTAGCTTCATTTATATTGTTGTTTATTTGATAATATCTATCAAAGATCTTATCCAAACTCTCTTTAGGTATCTCTATTCCATTATCATATACCTCTATTTCACATACAGAAGTATTATCATCTTCTATCTCTTTTGTTCGGATATCAACTCGAATTGTTCCATTATCAGGTGTATATTTTATTGCATTCGACAATAGGTTTACAATTATTTTATCAAAATAAAGTGGGTCTACGTACAGATAAATATTATCCTTTGAAGCATTAAATTCAAAGTTTATATTATGAGCTGTAAATGCCTCTTCGAACATATCTGTAACTTTTTGGATAAATGGAATAATATCAACTTTTTGGAAATGTAGTTCCATTTGTCCTTTGTCAATCTTACGTATATCCATGAGTTGATTTACAAGTAATAATATTTTATCTGCATTTCTATATATGGTGTGATACAACTTCTGACAATCTGGACTCTTATCCATAGCTATGAGTTTCTTTATAGGACTTATAATTAGTGTCATAGGCGTTCTTATCTCATGAGATATGTTAATGAAGAATTGAAGTTTAGCTTCACTAATCTTGTCTTTTTGCTCTTGCTCAATTAATTTAGCTTTAACAGCATGACGTCGTTTTGATTGAATATAAATGTATGATGATATAATTCCAACGACAATAAAATATACTAAAAAGGCCCATCCTGTAGCATACCAATAGTTATCAATAATAATATTAATCTCACATTCTTTAGATTTAGTCTCATAATTATTGGCTCTTACTCTGAATGAGTATTTTCTGGCATTCATATTACTGAAGTACACTTTATTTACTCCAGTTTGGAGAGCATTCCATTCTCCGTAGTCTAGTGAGTATTCATATATTGTACTTTTCGAACTAGAAAAAGAATTTGTTGCAAATTCTATACAGAAGGAGTTGTCGGAAGCTCCCAAATGATATGTTACATTATTGTCTTCTTTTTTTATTATTTTATGTCCAGAGGAAAGCGAGTTGAGTTGTACTGCTTGGTCATGGATATAAAAGTCAGTTATTCTTACATTAAGGTGTTTCATTGATTTGGTTATTGAGCTCGGATTGAAGTAAGTCACACCGTTTAAACCACCATAATATACTATTCCATTATCATCACGAAATACTGCTCGAGGTGAAAACTCATTTCCTTGAAGCCCATCATTTGCGTAGAAATTCGCAAATGTTTTCTTTTTAATATCAAATTTTGATAAGCCATAATTCGTGCTTAACCAAAGATTACCCTCCTTATCTTCTGTGATAGCATTAATTGTATTATTGCCTAAGCCTTGTTTCAATCCATAATTATTTATCTTCTTACTAGTTGTATTGTAACTATATAATCCTTGTGTGGTACCTATCCATATAATGTGTCGGCTATCTTCGAAAACTGTATTTATAAGTATACCAAGGAGAATACAGTTTTTATTGAATGAGTTTATGTAACTTTTCTTTATTAGATCATAACATCCTAGACCATAACATGTACCAATATATAGTTTATTGTCATGACTTATTTGTAGAGAACTAATCCAACTATTGTTCAATACATTAGCTTTTGGATTGTATTGTTTGTTCTTCATCATCGGAGCTTTATATAACAATTTTCCATTGTGGTCGAACTGGTATAAGCCACTCCCCATTGTTCCTACCCATAAATTACCTCCCTTATCGGAGGAAATTCCGCAAATTGTTAATCCTTTTAATGCTTCAATATATTGACAATTACCTGATCGCGCATCAAAACATGCCATTCCATCATATAAGGAGCCTATCCATAATTTCCCGATATTATCTTCATATATGCTTATTATGGAATTAGGTATATTGTAGCCCTTGTCTTTACAGAAATGGGCTTTCTGTTTACCATTTTCATCTATACAATACAATCCGTCATTATCTGTTGCAATCCATAAATTATTATTTCGGCCTTTGTATATGCAATTAACGCTATTATCTCCAATTACATCCTTATTAATTGATTTATGCCCTATATATTGAAAGTTATTATTAATAGCAGGTTTCATCAGGATACCTTTTCTGTTGATTGCCAGCCAATAGTTGCCGGTAGAGTCGATTAGTATAGAACTGATTTTTGATTTTGACTGGTCTATTGTTGTAATCTCAAATGATCTGTCAATATTTCTTTGTCCTTCAATATTATATATTTTTAGTCCATGAGTCTCAGTTCCAATAAGAAGTTGATTATCCTTTTTATATAGACAAACAATTACGTCATTTTCTGTGCCCTCAATAATTTTTATTTTGTTATTTCTTAAATCTAATAAGTATAGTCCATTTGATGTTCCAATATATAGATCATTTGATGATGTCTGACAGAAAGATGAAATTGTTGCATTGTTCTTTATCCTTATTGAGAATATTCTCCCATTGTCATACATTATAATGCCATTACGCTCTTCTCCAATCCAAAGTCGTCCTTTATTATCTATATGTAGAGCATCAATGAAATAGTATCCAAACTTTTCCGAGTGAAAAGGATATGCTTTTAATGAGCCTTTTTTTTAAAAGAAAAATTCCATGTCCTAAGGTTCCGATAAGAATATCATCATTGTGCAACTTAACGAAAGCTTTAGCATTGATTTCAATTCTTTTATTCTGCTTATCATAAAATAATACATCCTTAAAGCTGTCACTATTTACATCTAAAACCTGTATTCTGTCACCAAGTCCGACATATAATGCGCCAGAATCTGTTGAGTATAGAGATGTTATAGCATTATCATGTATCTTGTACTGATTATTCTTATAATTGTTATATGTCCTGAACTTTGCACCATCATATCTGCACAGCCCATTTACCGTACCTATCCAAATATTACCTTTGCTGTCTTGGCATAGAGATGAAAAATTGCTATTAGGTAAGTCACTATTTACTGTATATAAGAATTCCGATTGGGAAAAACTCCTCGTCGTGGATAATATAGAGAAGGTAAATATTATTGTTGAATAAGTTATTCTTTTTAAGATGTTTGTTACAGAATTAATCATCCTTTGTTTTATTAAAGTATATTAGAAAACAATATTGAATATAAGAATATTCCTGTAAAAAAGTAAGTAATTGATAGTAATAGATAAGTCGTGTTTTTATTTTATAGTAATAGCATTTTATAATAGTTAGGTAAAGGTACTTCTTTTTATTATCTGAAAAAAAATTAACGGCATAATTACTTAATATTGGATAGAATATATATGATAATGCTGCAAGTGATAAATTGCAAAACTTAGTTTGGATATTTTGTATAAAAAGAAGAGCTCTGCTAACAACCGTTAGCAAAGCTCTCCTTTTATGTGCTTAATATAGAAAAATTACTTCTTGTAATTCTCCATATCTTCAACTTCGAAGTTTTCAATGAACTTGTTATGTTTCTCAACTTCAGCCTCAGCATAGTTAACATAAACTACAGCCGATTTAGTGAAAAGCTCAGCGTTACGAGTAGCATCCTGAATGATGAGGTGTGACATTATAATGTCTGCTGACATCTCTACCAGGCGACGAGCCACAATATCAAGAAGATCCTGATTAGCTGCCTCTTTGATCTTGTTTGCACAAGCATCAAGTTTATCAGCCATAGCCTTAACTCTATCCAATAGAGGTTTCATCTCTTCGCTGCACTCTACAGTCTCAAACTCACGTATTGTCTGCATATATGATCCGTTAGTTACATAACGTATAGCAGCAACAGTCTGAAGCTGAGTAGTACCCTCATAGATACTTGTGATACGTGCATCGCGATAGATTCTCTGACAAGCATACTCCATCATAAAACCTGAGCCACCGTGTATCTGAATACAGTCGTAAGCATTCTGGTTTGCATATTCAGAATTCATACCCTTTGAAAGCGGAGTGAATGAGTCTGCTAGCTTAGCATATTTCTTCTGTTCCTGGCGTTCTTCTGGAGTAAGTTTACGCTCGCGAGAGATATCATCAAGAGCTTTGTAAATATCTACATAACGTGATGTTTGGTAAAGAAGAGAACGGCCTGCATCGAGTTTAGCTTTCATAGTAGCAAGCATATCGTATACAGCAGGGAATTCAATAATAGCCTTACCGAACTGCTTACGATCTTTTGCATATGCTAGACCTTCGTTGTATGCAGCTTGGCTAAGACCTACTGACTGAGCAGCAATACCTAGACGAGCACCATTCATAAGAGCCATTACATATTTTATAAGACCAAGCTTACGATCACCGCAAAGTTCAGCTTTAGCATTCTTGTAAACAAGTTCACAAGTTGGAGAACCATGAATACCAAGCTTATGCTCAATACGGCGTACGTCTACACCGCCTTCATTCTTGTCGTAAATGAACATAGAAAGTCCGCGACCATCGCGAGTACCCTCTTCAGATCTTGCAAGAACTAGGTGAAGCTGAGCATCACCATTAGTGATGAAACGTTTTACGCCGTTCAGTCTCCAACAATTTGCCTCCTCGTCGAAAGTAGCCTTAAGCATTACAGACTGTAGGTCGGAACCTGCATCTGGTTCTGTAAGGTCCATAGACATAGTCTCTCCAGCACAGATACGTGGGATGAAACGGCTATGTTGTTCTTCATTTCCAAACTCGTAAAGAGTTTCGATACAGTCCTGAAGTGACCAGATGTTTCCGAAACCTGCATCAGCAGCGGCAACAATCTCAGCGCACATTGTATAAGGAGTGATAGGGAAGTTTAATCCACCGAAACGGCGTGGCATTGTCATACCATTAAGACCTGCCTTAACCATAGCGTCAAGATTTCTCTTTGTGCCAGATGCATATTCTACACGGCCGTTTTCGCAATGAGGACCCTCTTCATCAACGCCCTCTGCATTTGGAGCTACAACCTCACCGGTAATCTCACCTGTGATTGCAAGGATTCTGTCATATGAATCCATGGCATCATTGTAATCCAGTGGAGCATAGTCGAACTCGTCCTTATCTCTATATTCGCGTTCTTTAAGTTCGCAGATGCGCTGCATCATCGGATTGTTCAAGTGGTGCTTGAGTTCCGGTACTTCTGTATAATAGTTTTCCATTACTTACTGTTTTTCTTGTAATACTTGATTAATTTAGGAACGACCTCTTCAACCTTTCCGTTGATAACGTAATCGGCTATTGTATTTATTGGAGCATTAGGGTCATTGTTTACAGATATTATAATACCTGCATCCTGCATACCGGAAATATGCTGTATCTGACCTGATATACCACAAGCAATATATAGCTTAGGATGAACTGTAACACCTGTCTGACCAATCTGGCGGTCATGATCGCAGAATCCTGCGTCTACAGCAGCACGGCTTCCACCTACTTCTGCATGGAGTTCTTTTGCAAGTTCAAACAACTTGTCGAAACCCTCTTTTGAGCCCATACCATAACCTCCGGCAATAACGATAGGAGAGCCTTTCAAGTTATGTTTAGCCTTCTCAATATGACGGTCTATAACATTAACAACATAATCAGCTTCAGGAACATATTTTGTAACATCATGTCTGATCACTTCACCTTTATAGTTTTCATCAAGAATCTCTTTCTTCATTACACCTTCACGAACTGTAGCCATCTGTGGTCTATGTTCAGGGTTAACAATTGTAGCAACAATGTTACCACCGAATGCAGGACGGATTTGGAAAAGAAGATTTTCGTAAGTCACACCAGCCTTCTTGTCTTCGTGTGAGCCTATTTCAAGTTGAGTACAGTCTGCTGTAAGTCCACTCTTTAGTGCAGAAGAGACTCTAGGTCCAAGGTCACGACCAATAACGGTTGCACCCATAAGACATATCTGAGGTTTTTCTTCTTTGAAAAGGTTTACAAGAATAGATGTATGAGGGAGAGAAGTGTATGGGAACAGTCTTGGCTCATCGAATATATGAACTCTGTCTACCCCATAAGGTAGAACCTGTTTCTCTACATCTTTTAAATTATTACCGGCAACAATGGCTTCAAGTTGGCATCCAAGTTCATTAGCTAACTTTCTACCTTTAGTTAAAAGTTCGAGACTAACATCGGCGATAGTTGTACCTTCAATCTCGCAATAAACAAATATATTATTCATGATCTTTATCCTATTGTATGGTTAGCTAACAGCTCTACGATAAGTCCTTCCATTTCGTCATCGCTGCTTGTCAATGTTTTATTCTCTTTTGCCTGGAATATGATGTTCTCAATCTTCTTAACTTTTGTAGGTGAGCCTGAAAGTCCGCACTCCTGAATGTCACCGCAAACATCAGCTACACTCCATTCTGCAATGTTAAGATAAGGGCGTTTCTCGTAGAGGTCAGCATAAGGGAGTTCTGCTCCTTCTTTTGTAATAGCTGCTTTCTCCTGACTACCAAGAGCTCTTTTATATTTCTGAACAAGCTTAGCATTTCTTGGACGGCATTCAGCTGCACTACCATTAACAGTAAGTACTATAGGAAGTGGTCCTTCAACTATTTCAACACCACCATCAATATGACGTTTAGCTGTTATTCTTCTTGTAGCTTCATCAACAGAGATAATCTCTTCTGTATATGTAATCTGAGATAACCCCAACTTCTCTGCTACCTGAGGGCCTACCTGTGCAGTATCACCATCAATAGCCTGGCGTCCACCAATAATTATATCGCAATTATTGATTCTCTTTATTGCTGTAGCAATAGCATATGAAGTAGCAAGAGTATCAGCACCGGCAAATGCTCTGTCAGTAAGGAGATATCCATTGTCAGCACCTCTATAAAGGCCCTCGCGAATTATTTCGGCAGCTCTTCCAGGTCCCATAGTCAGAATAGTAACTGTTGATCCAGGATGTGTATCTTTCAATCTGAGTGCCTGCTCAAGAGCATTCAGATCCTCCGGATTAAATATCGCCGGAAGTGCTGCGCGGTTAATAGTTCCGTCAGCGTTCATGGCATCTTTCCCAACATTGCGTGTATCGGGTACTTGTTTTGCCAGTACAACTATTTTTAAACTCATATATTTTAATGTTAGTTATTTTTCGGGGGCAAATTTAACCAAACAATTTTAAGATGAAAAAGATATTAAAGAAAAATGCACATATCTTTTCGAAATGAGCAATAGAAACTTGCTAAAGGCATATATATTAATCTCTAAATCTTTAAGTTGAACAAAATACTATTCTTGTTTGTAATCTATATAGTTGTATGGACTATGTTGCTCTTTGAATAAATAATTCTATTTTTTATCTTTAGAGTGAAATTTATAGTGAAAACAGCAAAGCTCTTGTTACAATAATAATGTGGCAAGGTTTTTTTTATAACCATTAATAAAACTAATTATTTATAACTAGTTCTTTTACCACATGTTTTCAATCAAGAGTAGGAGATGAAGCTTTGCAACACCTGATTCAGCAGTTGTGAAAATGGCAATTAATGCTATCTTTGTATCATTATTCATACCAAACAGGAATGAGCATAAGCAAAAAATATAGAGTCTTTCTTATGATAATAATTTGTTGCAACTTATAACAAAACTTCGGTTGTGATGCTGACTACTGATGGTAATGATAATGATAGTACAAACAAGAAAAAATAATATATATGAATGATATTGAACAACAGTTGGGAGAGTTTCTGGCAAATCTAGGGATTGCAAAAGATGACTTAGGAATTACAGAGAAATATATATTAATCGGTGTTTTAGTATTCATTGCCTTTTTGGTCGATTATCTATGCCGTTTATTCCTGGTGCCTGTTGTGAAGAAACTTACTATGAAGACTCAGGTGAAATGGGACGACTATATATTCAACGATAAAATGTTGAATAATGCATGCCACCTAATTCCGGCCATTATTCTCTCGATTACATTACCAATGGTATTGGATGTTGACTCAGATGCTTATGCTGTATTTATGAAACTTATAGAAATCTATTTGGTAATAGTTTCTGTAAAGTTGATATGTACATTTCTTACCTCTCTATATACCATTACAAGTGAGTATGAGGAGATGAAAACACATCCTCTTAAGGGAGTTTATCAGATGCTTAAAATAATTGTAGTATCTATTGGTATAATAATTATTATTGCAAATCTTATAGAGAAAAGCCCGATGTCGATACTTACAGGTCTTGGTGCTTCGGCTGCAATACTTATGTTGGTGTTTAAGGATTCTATTATGGGACTTGTGTCAGGAGTCCAACTATCGGCAAACGACATGCTTGCTCCTGGTGATTGGATAAGCATGCCAAAGTATTCGGCGGATGGCATTGTGACGGAAGTGACTTTGACTACTGTAAAAGTACGCAACTGGGATAATACCATAATAACTGTTCCTCCTTATGCACTTGTCAGTGACTCATTTCAAAACTGGAGAGGTATGCAGGAAGGTGATGGAAGACGTGTAAAACGTTCTGTAAGTATAGATATGAGAACAATACGTTTTTGCACAGATGAAGAGATTGAATACTTTATCAAGAAAGGGTGGATAAACAAAGATGAATCAGCTAAAGATAAGTTTATCAATCTGTCTGTATTCCGTAGCTTTATGGAAAACTACCTTCGTAATAATCCTGACGTTAATAAAAACATGACTCTGATGGTACGTCAGCTTCAATCCTCATCAGAAGGCTTGCCTATAGAGATATACTGCTTTACTACAGATAAGGAGTGGATAAAATATGAAAAGGTACAGTCTGATATAATTGACTACTTTATAGCTATGTTGCCTCAATTCGGCTTGAAGGTATTCCAACGCTCTACAGGTGATACTAGTCAATCACAATCTATAGCTGGATAGTAAAAACAATACGATAATTTATCATCTTATTTAATCTCTTTATCTTCTTAAGATAGAGAGATTTTTTGTCTATACTCTATATCTATTTGTCCTAAGCTTTAGGATATTAATCCTAAGGCTTAGGATAAGTATCCAAAGGCTTGGGATAAAGATTTATTCGTTCAGGGAGAACGTTTTTTACGAAAGTATTATATCAAATTGTAGATAGTGATATAATTATAGACGAAGTCCTGTCCATAATGGTTATGGGCAGGACTTTGTATTATTATTGTAATCACTTATTGGAGTGATATTACAAGCTTTTATGAGTGCAGTTCAAGGATAAATCTTGTTCCCTTTTTGTAATCTTCATCAATTCTTATGTTACCATTAAGCTTGAACGCGATTATTGAGCATGATGGCAAGCCAAGTCCTGAACCTTCACTTATGTCATGAACTTGTGTGAAAGGTTTGAAAATAGAATCATATCTATCTTTGTCAATTCCGCAGCCTGTATCAGTAACCATGAATTGACCAGAATGAGCACTTCTCTTCTTGAACTCCAGTGTTATCTTACCGCTCTCAGTGTAAATGGCTGCATTCATAAGCAGATGAGAAAGTATTTTTTCAAGGGCTTCTGGATTTGTGTGGATTGTAACTCTAGGAACATTCAATACAGCTTCTACATTTGGCTTGAAGTTCACCTTGGCTTCCTCCATAATTCTTTCACATAAGCTATTTATATTAATATCCTGTTGCGGATATTTCTCATCTTTTGTCTCTTCAAGAGATATAAAAGAGTGTATGTCTTTAGTAAGATTCTTTAAAGCCTCTACGCTACTCTTTACTACATCGGTAGATGGATATAAGGCAATTTTTTCACTTATTCTGTCAAGAGTAGGATCAATCTGTGCACTGATATTACTAATGAAATGAGATTTCTGGTTATTGTTCTCATTTGCAATAGCTAAACTTGTATTAAGTTTCTTGTACTTACTTACATTCTTGAAAAGAAGTCCTAACAAGAATAGGACTGCAACAGCCAATACAGCGCAAAGAACACAAAGTGATATGATTATAAATATATTTGTCTTGATAGTTCCCTCTTTATCTTTCAAAGAGATCTGAGTAGTGTCATATTTCTCCTTAAGAGTGTTGAGTTCAACTGTTGTCTGTACCTTATTGATTGAGTCCTGCCAAGCTGTGTATAGCTTCTTCATTGCTATTGCTAGTGGAGCATTGTTATTCTGTCGTGCATAATCTATCATCTGCTTGTAAGTATCTCCAATTGCAAGACCTTCCTTACCTTTTGAACGTAGGTTAACAATCTTTTTATATGCTTCTATACTCTTCTCCACCAAACCGTAAGAGTGGTAAACTGATGCTTCTGTAAACAATAAGTCCTCTTTTATAGCTTCTGATTTAAGCTTCGTAGCGTAGTCATTAAGTATAGCAAGATAGTTTTTGCTCTGATCCCATTTCTTGATATTGGTATACATGCGCAAGCGCTCTTTATTCACTAGGTAACGAAGCTCATAATTTGGTTTGTTCTTTTCAACTTCGTCCTGAAGTATAAATTCGTCCATCGCTCTGCATATTGCAAAAGCCTCTTTATACTTAACATTTGCAGTATACGACTGGCTTAACTTTATGCCTTCATTTACAGCCTCTTTATATTGCTTGTTTTGTATTAGTCTATTGAATGTATTACCGGTTGTTGCTTGTGCAGTAATTTGCTTTTCATTGCTTTTTAACTGAGTGGTGTTTTGTGCTTGAACACTAAGAATTGAAAGGCAAAATATAAATAGAAAGGAATATGTTTTCATGTCCAAATACTCTTTTTTGCAAATATAGTTTTTATTTATCAGAATGGTAAAGAAAAATATTTTTTTATAATCAGATTTTACTGAATAGCTTTATCCATGTAAGTTTCTTCCAGATATATTCCAGAGGTCCCTGTTTGTGGCTAGTCAGCCAACGTCTGCTAGTGTAAAGAAGTAGTACAAATATCATTACACCTATTACTAGAGATACGCTTGCTCCTGTATACTTATATAGTCCGAAACCGAATCCATAGAATAGAGTTACACCGATAACAGATTGAGTTATGTAGTTGGTCAGACTCATACGTCCGAAAGGTATGGTTATTTTCTGCCATCTATATCTATCTTTCTTCTTGAACCATAACAGACAAAAGCCTGATACATAGATTGCCATCATTGAGAAGTTCATAAGAGATGGCAAAACTATTTTGAATGGTATCATCATAATGTTGCTGTCAACAAGTTTCACGCACCATATGTTTATGATGTAAAGTGGTACGAAAGCTATAGCTGCACACTTGAGAGCTTTCTTCCAGAATATATGCGAATCAGCTGTGTTGACAAAATACTCTTTTCTCCCAAGTAACATTCCTAAATAGAAAAGGCCGGTAGCCTGTAACAATCTTCCATTCTCAACTTGCCATAAGAAACTGAATAGCTGTCCCTCTACTATATTGGTTTTAATGAGATTCCAAAGGCCGTCGTTCATGGTTGAGCCTATTGAGATTGTGGCATACTGTTCATACATGTCGGGTGATGGTTGATATCCCGGCACGCAGATGGCATATATGAACTTTATCCATTCCAAAGGTTGTAACAGGAGTATTATTGCAATCCATAATACTGCCTTGTCTTTCAGATAGGATGCGGGTATTAGGAATAGCCCAACTAAAGCATATAGTAGAAGGATGTCACCATTATAAAATATTGCATGTAACTGTGCAAACATTGCAAGAAGAACCATTCTCCATGCAAATCTTAATTTGAAGCTATCTCCTCTTTTCTGTGCATTTCTGAGTTGGATGAAGAAGCTGAAACCAAACAATAATGAAAATATAGCGTAAGATTTACCACCAAAAAAGAAAAACAGAGTGTCCCATACTCCTTGGTCGACAGATTGCAGCCATGAAGGGATAAATTCAGGCTTGAAGTAAATATTGTAATGTTCTAGATTATGTAGGAGTACTATCCCTAAAAGTGCAAATCCACGTAGTGAATCTACAACGCTAAGCCTTTCGCTTGGCATCAATGTGTTTTTCATTATGTTAGAATTTCTATGTTAATTAAGAATTGTAGATGTGAATTTACAAATAAACAACAAATTCCCAAAACAAAAACAAAAAGCCGACTTTTATCAACACCCAATTTACCAATGTTTATAAGTAACTGTATTAGCACAGTTCTCACTTAGCTGCTTGTTCCATTCAGCAGTACCGGTTTAACTGTCAGCATAACTAGTTATATAGCTATTAAAGTATGAAGAAACCTATTAATAAATTTATTATTAAAAAAAGATGAAATGAAATTTATTCCCTTTACTTCTCTCTTCATTAAAAGTGAACCCCTCCCAAGAGAAATTCTTTAGTTCATCTATATTCTCTATTCTGTTTTCAAGAATATACTTAGTCATTTGGCCTCTGCACATCTTTGTATAAACCACTATTGTTTTTAACTTATCTTTTTTCATAACTTGAAATTCAGGATAAATAATGTTTATTTTCTTTTCAACTTTTTTCCAATGAAAAAGATCTTTCATTTCCTCACTTGCCAGATACACTAATGTCCCTCCGTTTTTGTTTACAAGATCAATAAACAGATCTGTAAGCTCATTCTTCCAGAAATCAAACATACTTATTCCTCCATTCTCGGATAACTTTACATTACCTTCAAGGCGGTAGCTTTTTATAGTATCAAAAGGTCTGAGCAGACCATAGAGGAATGAGGTTATTAGCAGATGATCCTGTGCATATGCCAGATCTTCTTGCGAGAGTGTCTTTGGATTGATATTTCTGAATACAGTGCCGGTATATGCAAAAAGAGCAGGGATGGGTTGAGGCTCCTCCGAGAGAAAATCTCTATATCTGAGGTGGTTCTTTAACGCTATGTCTGTGTTAACGTAAAGCATGCTTGCCAACTCTTCCGTACTACGTTCAGAGAGTTCTATACTTTCTCTTATCGCATACTCTTTGAATATTGGTGTTGTGGTAAAGGGAACATTATATGTTGCCTTATCTGACATAGTCTTAGCACAAGAAATCAATATCATCATAATTGTAAGATTTATTGTCTAAATATAACAATAGGTTTGGAAGAATTTATAATTTTGCTGAAACAGTTATATATGAAACTAATATAATTATACAATGAAAAAGATAACACTATTGTTCATCTCATTTATAATGAGTTTGATAGTTAATGCTCAAGAAATGGAGATTGGAAGTCAGTTGCCTGAATTCTCTTTGGAATCTTCTATAAACGGGAATTTGAAATCATCTGATCTTAATAATAAAGTTGTTCTTGTAACATTATTTGCAACATGGTGCGGACCATGTCAGGCAGAACTTGCTGAAGTACAGAATGTGCTATGGCCAAAATTTAAGGATAATAGTCAGTTTGCAATAGTTGTGATAGGCAGGGAACATACCGAAGAACAACTGAAAGAGTATAACAACGTAAAGAAGTTTACTTTCCCGCTATATCCTGATCCAAAGCGTGAGGTTTATTCTCTTTTTGCTGATAAAACAATTCCAAGAACTTATCTATTCGACAAAGAGGGAAAGCTGATTTATTCATCAAAAGGATATTCAGAAGAGGAATTTAATTTCCTTTTACAAAAAATTGAAGAAAATCTAGAGAAATAAAAATTTGTTAGTGTTGCCCATTCTATCTATCTTTGTATCATAAAGATATAGTACTTATAATTCAAAATGAAAAAAGAAAAGGTAATTCTGACCGGTGATCGTCCAACCGGTCGTCTCCATATTGGCCATTATGTAGGCTCTCTAAAACGCAGAGTGGAACTTCAAAACTCAGGACAGTACGACAAGATATTCATATTTATAGCTGATGCACAGGCTTTGACAGATAATATTGAGAATCCTGAAAAAGTTCGTCAGAATGTTATTGAAGTAGCTCTCGACTATCTATCTTGCGGACTTGATCCTACAAAGTCTACAATATTCATACAGTCTCAGATACCTGAACTCTGTGAGCTGTCATTCTATTACATGGACCTTGTTTCAGTTTCCCGTCTGCAGAGAAACCCTACAGTGAAAACAGAGATTCAGATGCGTAATTTCGAAAGCAGTATCCCTGTTGGATTCTTCACATACCCTATAAGTCAGGCAGCTGATATTACAGCTTTCAAGGCTACTACAGTTCCGGCAGGTGAAGATCAAGAGCCTATGCTTGAACAGGCTCGTGAAATAGTACGTCGCTTCAACTATATATATGGTGAGACTCTAGTAGAACCAGAGATACTTTTACCTACAAATCAGGTATGCTTGCGTCTTCCTGGTACTGACGGCAAGGCTAAGATGAGTAAATCACTTGGCAACTGTATCTATCTTTCTGACAGTGCAGACGAGGTAGAAAAGAGAGTGAAGAGCATGTTTACCGATCCTACTCATTTACGAGTTCAAGATCCGGGTAAGCTTGAAGGTAATACTGTATTTACCTATCTTGATGCATTCAGTAAACCTGAACATTTCGGCCTCTACCTGCCTGAGTACAATAACCTTCAGGAGCTGAAGGAACATTACCAGAGAGGTGGGTTAGGAGATATGAAAGTTAAGAAGTTCTTGAATTCTGTTCTTCAGGAAGAGCTCGAACCTATCAGAAATCGTAGAAAAGAGTTTGAAAAAGATATACCTGCTGTTTACGATATGCTTAAGACAGGATGTGAAAAAGCACGTGAAACAGCCAGTGCTACTCTTGATGAAGTTAGAAGAGCAATGAAGATAAACTATTTTGATGATATGGATCTTATTGCAGAACAAGCTAAGCGCTTTAATCAGTAGTAACATTAATTTTAATCATAAATATTATACTCCCGATAATTCTTAGATGGACTTTCGGGAGTTTTTTTATTTTTATGGTGGCATACTAGAAAGGATGTCATTTTTTCTGAATTATTACTCCAGTTAAAATGGTAGTGAAAAACAGGATATTAGCATTGTGGATAAAAGAAATTAGAAAAAATCTCATTCGTAAAGTTGGTAGTTATTATTAAAAAACCTATCTTTGCATCGCTTTTGAAAACAAGAGGCTTAAGGGCGTTTAGCTCAGCTGGTTCAGAGCATCTGCCTTACAAGCAGAGGGTCGGCGGTTCGAATCCGTCAACGCCCACTTATTTCTTAACCTCTTGTTGATATTTTCGGGCGTTTAGCTCAGCTGGTTCAGAGCATCTGCCTTACAAGCAGAGGGTCGGCGGTTCGAATCCGTCAACGCCCACCCGAAAATATATTAAATGTCATAAAGGGCGTTTAGCTCAGCTG
>NZ_BAJR01000039.1 GCF_000613805.1 Phocaeicola paurosaccharolyticus JCM 15092
TTTGACCTTTAATAACCTAATTTGTCTTTCGGTAACTTATAACAGCCCAGCCACTTAATACTACAGCAAAACCGCATAGAGCGAATAGCTGAGTAGTCAACTCTGGCAACGTGCTACCTTTAAGATAGATATGTCTCATTACATGAATGAAATACTTCAGTGGGTTCAAGTTTGTTATCAGCTGTGCCCAATCAGGCATACTTGATATTGGTGTGAAGAGACCGCTCATTAATATAAGGATCAACATGAAAAAGAACATTACGAACATGGCCTGCTGCATTGTATCAGAATAGTTGGATATTACAAGTCCCATTCCTGATACCACAAGTATATATATCGAGGCAAAGAAATATATAGTAAGTAAGCTACCTGCAGGCACAAGACCATATACAAGATATGCCATTGTGATGCATAGAGTTAGTACAAAGAATCCTACCAGCCAATATGGTATCAGTTTAGCAAGAATGAAAATAGGCTTTGATACAGGAGTGACATTTATCTGTTCTATTGTGCCGTTCTCTTTTTCACTTACTATATTCAGTGCAGGTAAGAATCCTGCTAACAGAGTTATCAATGTTACCATGATTGCAGGAACCATGAATATCTTGTAATCTAGACCCGGATTGAACTTGTATAGCGGCACAACTCTAAACGAATAGCTGTCGGTAGGCATTATCTTGCTATCACCCATTCTGTAGGTTTGTAGCTCACCGGCATAGTCGGCAAGTATAGTTGAGAGATAGCTGCTGCCAAGCATGCCTTTTGTCCCATTTACCGAGTTGGCTGATAATCCCACATTAGTTTTACCACTGTTAATAAGTTCTTTTTCGAAATCCTCAGGTATCTCTAATATGATATCTGCATCTCCTTTTTCCACATCCTTCAAAGCTTTGTTGTAGGTAGGAGATATTCCGGTCAGTATGAATCGACCTGATGATGATACCTTATCTACCAGACGCCTTGAATATGTGGAGTTAGAGTGGTCTACCACATTCAGCTTAATATCTTTTACCTCCTGGTTTGCTGCCCAAGGTAATATAAACATCATTACTATAGGCATCATTACAACCATACGTGGAAGGAATGAATTTCTAATGAATTGTTTGAACTCTTTTTCGAGTAAATATTTCAGTAACATATTCTTCTATATTGATGTTATTGTAATCTTATCTTGAACTTCTTCAAGCTCATAAATATTAGTCCGGCAGCCATGAACAGGAGCACTGCTATCTCTTTTAGTACATATTGCATCTCCACTCCCTGAATCATTATCTTCCTAACAGCACTGATATACCATCTGGCAGGGATTATTGCAGATATATATTGCAGAATAGTCGGCATGCTCTCGATAGGGAACATCAGACCGGAAAGAATCATTATAGGCAACATAAGTACCATACCCGAAACAAGCATTGCGGCCATCTGTGTCTTTACCAGAGTAGAGATCAACAGTCCTAATGACAAGGCTACTAAAATGAAGAGCATTGATACTATTGTAAGTAGTGCAAGACTTCCAGATATAGGGACTCCCAATACGAAAATTGATAGCAGTATAATACTCAACAGATTGACGACCGAAAGTGTGAAATATGGAACAACCTTTGCAGCTATTATCATAAATGGATTTATAGGGGATGCAAGCAGAACCTCCATAGTTCCGTTTTCTTTCTCTCTGACAATGGATATAGAAGTCATCATGGCACATATTAGTATAAGTACCATACCCATCACTCCAGGTACAAAGTTGTATGAACTTTTTCCTTGAGGATTGTATAGCATTTTCACCTCAGGCACTATACGGTAACCTCCACCAAATTGTGGGTTTACCTCCTGAAGGTAAGATGAAATAATTCCATTGGCATAATTGGTTATCATCGAGCTTGGTTAGGTTCCGTACCATCGGTGACAAGTTGTATTCCTGCACCTTCACCTCTGCGCATATTGTTTGCAAAGTTGTCACTGAATACAATGGCCAGATTTATTTTCCCTTCCTGAAAGATGTCATTGATATTCTCAGGACTCTTAATCTCCTTGCTGATATGGAAATATTTGCTTTGCTCAATATGCTCTTTAATCTGTTCTGTAGCATTGTCACGAGAGGGGTCGAATATGGCCACCTCAACATTACGCAACTCGGTAGTTATGGCAAAACCGAATAATAGAATCTGTATTATAGGCATTACAAGCAGTATCAGCATTGTTCGCTTATCGCGGAAGATGTGATAGAACTCTTTTTGTACGAATGATATGAATTGTTTCATCTTTTAATCTCCTTTTCGTTTTGCACTGCGTGCCAGTTTTTGAAATACTTCATCCATATTCTCACAGTTGAATTCGGAGCGTAGATTTGCAGGTGTATCCAAAGCCTTGATCTTTCCATCTACCATTATAGATACCCTATCACAATATTCAGCTTCATCCATATAGTGAGTAGTAACAAAAACAGTAATATCTTCTTCAACAGCCTGATAGATAAGTTCCCAGAACTGTCTGCGTGTCACTGGGTCAACTCCTCCGGTAGGCTCATCTAGAAATACTATCTTAGGTCTATGGAATATGGATATGGAGAAAGAGAGTTTCTGTTTCCATCCTAAAGGGAGCTCACCTACAACAGTATTTCTCTCATCATAAATATTAAGTCTGTGAAGTATATTCTCTGTCTCAGTCTTTATCTTGCTTTCACTCATTCCATATATACCTCCGAAAAGACGCATGTTTTCCCAAACCTTCAGATCCTCGTAGAGTGAGAATTTCTGACTCATATATCCTATGTTTCTCTTTATCTGTTCGGGTTGGCGCTTTATATCGTATCCAGCTACAGTGCCTTGTCCTGATGTAGGAGTGCTAAGAGCTGTCAGCATTCTCATTGCTGTTGTTTTACCTGCACCGTTAGCACCAAGGAAACCGAATATCTCTCCTTTGTAGACATCAAAAGAGATGTGGTCTACAGCAACGAATTTATCGAACTGCTTTGTCAGCTCACTGGTATGTATTACTATCTCTCTATCTGTCATGGCTGTATTTTTCTTGAAAGTAACATGAAACAGTCCTCTACATTAGGACTTATCTTTTTGAAATAGATATCCGAATGACCTCTCTGAGATAAATAATTGATAAATCTCTTTTCGTCAACACTATTTATGAATGTGACGTGATAATCTTTACCGAATGAATATGAGGTAGATATATCTTCATAGCACTTTAAATCTTTGAGCAACTTATGCATATTATCGGTACGTACACTGAAAAGCTCTTGCTTAAATTTAGCGATTATACCTTTGGGAGTATCTATGTCCAGGAAACTGCCATCCTGAATCAGGGCTATCCTGTCGCATAGTGATGCTTCGTCCATATATGGAGTAGATACTATGATAGTAATTCCCTCTTTTTTCAGTCTCAGCAATATATCCCAGAACTCTTTACGCGAAACAGGGTCGACTCCTGTTGTAGGTTCGTCGAGGAAAAGTACATTAGGTCTATGTATAAGTGCACAGCTCAATGCCAACTTTTGTTTCATACCTCCAGATAGTTTCCCTGCTCTACGTTTTTTGAATGGCTCTATCTGTTGGTATATATCTTTTATCAGATCGTAGTTATCTTCTATGGTGTTACCGAACAGAGTGGCAAAGAACTTCAGATTCTCTTCAACTGTCATGTCCTGATACAGTGAGAACTTCCCAGGCATATAACCTATATGTTGGCGAATCTGCTTATAGTCTTTTACAATATCCATCCCTTCTATAGTCGCACTCCCTTTATCGGCAAGGATTAGAGTTGTGAGGATTCGGAAAAGAGTTGTCTTTCCGGCTCCGTCAGGCCCTATGATACCGAATATCTCACCCTTCTCGGCTGTGAAACTTAGTGAGCGTATGGCTTTAACCTCTCCATAAGATTTACTAAGCCCGTCAATAGTAAGAGCTATATTACTTTTTGTTGAATTTGACATCTCCATACATACCACATTTAATATATCCGTCATTCTCGACAGCAATCTTTATTGCATAAACAAGATTTGCTCTTTCATCCCTTGTCTGTATTGTCTTTGGAGTAAACTCTGCCTTATCAGATATCCATGCTATCTTACCATTGTACTCTTTACGATCTTTATCCCCCTTATCAGCATATACCTTCACCTCTTCACCCAATTTTATATCTGTGAGTTGTCCAGCTGTGATATATGCACGGAGAAACAGATGTTTCACATCAGCTGCTTTAAATAGGGCACGACCCATATTAGCCATCTCTCCCTGTTGGGCATATTTTGCCAAGACAGTTCCGTTGATAGGAGATACTATAATGCTTTTCATTATCTGGTCGTCTAACTGTGCCACCTGTGCACTGATTCCTTTGCTTTCGCTGTTGATGCTGTTGTTGCTGTTTTGCAGATTCTCTTTTTGAACATCCAGTTGCTTTTTAAGTATAGCAATCTGTGACTCTATGTCATCTACCTGTTTCTGGTTGGCTGCATTTGCCTTTACTAATCTCTTAAAACGAGTCAGCTCACTCTGCTGAGTAGATATTTGCTGGTTAATCACTGAAATCTGTCGGTTAATGTCATATACTCTACTATCAACAGCTTTCATATTAGATATCAACTGAACTCTCTTCCAATGGAGCTGTGTTGTATCTATACATCCAATCGCTTCACCAGCTTTCAGTTCATCACCCTCAGTAATGTTGAGGCTTGAGACTTCTCCTGCAGCTCGGGCGCTTACAATCACCTCGGTAGCCTCAAAAACACCCGAAGCATCGTACTCTTTATCTCCATCTCCGCATGACGTAAATATAATTGTGAGGCCTATAGCCATATAATATAACTTTTTCATATCTATATTTATTAGTTGTTGGTAATATATTTCATCTCATATTGTGCTTTCAGATACTCAATTTGGTGGAGTATTTTATCTTGTACAGCTTGTTGTTCAGCATTAAGATCTCTCATCAAATCTGTACCCGACATGGTGCCATCGGCCATCTTTGCCTCGGAGGCTCTGCTGACAGATTTTCTTAAGCTGAGAATCTCATCATCATATTTTATCTGTTCACGGAACTTACCCAAATCATTCTCCTTTTGTATTTTGTCAAGGGAGTTATTGAATAAGAAGATCTCTTGTCTGTTGTTTACAGACTCTATGCTGTTCTCCAATAATCTTTTCTTGTTCTTGTTAGTGTAGAAATTCCCTATATTCCACGACAGACGAAGGCCAGCTATATAATATGTCTTGAATTTATCTTCCAACATATTCAGTCCCGGGCGTCCATATCCACCCGTTGCAAAGGCAGAGAGTCTTGGCATTAAATCGGAGCTAAGCTGTCTGTTCTGACTTTTATATAGCTCCATCTCTGATTGGAAAAGCTTCAGTTCCGGCCTTTGGTTAATTCCAGAGGTCACGGCATAATTTGGCATCTTTAGAATGGTGCTATCATCCATCTTCATTCCTGTAAGAGCAGACAACATATTTACAAATGCATTTCTATTTGATTGGAACTGTATCATCATCTGCTTTGAGCGTAAGAGGTCTATACGTATTGCATCTACATCCGACTGATTGGCAACTCCATTTTTTTTGTATGCCTCAATACGGTCAAGGTTTGTCTGCAAGAGCTCTTGAAAGAGTCGGTTCTGTTTTATCTGCTCATCGGCAAGAAGAATACCGAAAAAGAGCTGATTGACTCTTTGTCGCAATGTGTACATATTAACTTCTGTACTATTTTTCTCCACATCTGCTTGGGAATTGATTACCTCTTTCTTGGAATGTATAGCTCCGCCGTCCCATATAGATTGATTGATATCTATAGTAGCACCATACTGATCTTTACTCATGCTTGGTAAATTCATACCTGCCAAACCCAGCTTCGAGAAATCTATTGGAATATTGGTCACTTCTGACTGATATGAACCTTTAGCAGAAACTGCTATTTGTGGGAGGTATCCTTTCGAAGCATTTGAGATAGTGTACTCCTTAGCTTTTTCTATAAGTCCTAACTGTTGGATAAGAGGATAGTTGCTGTATGATTTTTCATAGCACTCCTCAATCGTTATCTGCGAAAAGCATAAGTTACTGCAGCTTATACAGAGAGATAATGAAATAATAATTTTATGGATACTCATAATTAATTATATTATTTAATCAATCAATTAATAAACGTGTATAATAAAATCGAGACCTCTGCAATCGAATTGTTTGATTAAATTACGAGTGTCCCGATAGAAAATTCTGTTAAGGTCGTAAACGTGCCTTTATAACTTTGGTTATCTCTTGCTTACGCTCTTCCATGTGCGAACTCATTGCCTCATCCGATAAGCCGAATGCTTGCTGGAAAGTATCGTGAGTGAGAAATGCAGCTACATTGAGAGAGACTATATCTTGCACTAGTTGAGCTAATGTTATGTTGGCAATATTCCCACTCTTTATCTCTCTTTCCATCTCTTCTTCTATTTTATCAAAGAACATGTGTCTGAATCTATTAAAATTCGACTCAACAATTTTCTTGAATCTTCCCGGATTAGAAGCAAACTCTATAACAATAAATGGAACTAATCTGGAGTTCTTTGTGAGGAATTCAAAATGTATTTCCACTATCTTACATATCTTATCTTCAAAATTCATGTTATTTCCTGAATCGTTTAGTGAGACTAAGTTAGAAACCACTAAGCTTATTTTACTTTCAAAGATTTTGTTGAATAGGTTATCTTTTGTACGGTAGTAGTAATGTACCAATGCTTGGTTACATCGTGCTTCCTTGGCTATCTGAGCTGTAGTCGTCTTAGCAAATCCCTGTTTCATGAACATCTCCTCTGCTGCCTGAAGGATTCTCTCCTCCATATTTTCTTCTGTATTTGCCATAACTATATTTATTTTTAATCTGTGTGCAAATATAATTAGTTTATTTAATTAATCAATTAAATTAAACGATTAATTAAAATAAATTATTAGATTAATCGATTTTAATGGATATAATAATAAAAAGAATACCGCTATTACAAATGAATGTATTAGCGGTATCGTTATATATCATATAAATGAATCTGTTATTATCTGGCATTTAGAACGATTGCATATCACATAGTTTTTTGTAATATCCGTTCAGAGCAAGTAGTTCTTCATGTTTACCTCTCTCGACAATTCGACCTTCATGAAGTACACATATCTCGTCGGCATTCTTAATAGTAGAGAGCCGATGAGCAATAGCAATAGTAGTACGGTTTTTCATCAGGTTTTCCAATGCCTCTTGTACCATACGTTCGCTTTCAGTATCAAGTGCTGAAGTAGCCTCGTCGAGTATAAGGATAGGAGGGTTCTTCAGAATAGCTCTTGCTATACTAACCCTCTGTCTCTGACCACCAGATAACTTTCCTCCACGGTCACCAATCTTTGTATTGTATCCATCTTCACTGTTCATTATGAACTCGTGGGCATTTGCAATCTTAGCAGCCTCAATAACCTGTTCCATGGTAGCATTCTCAACACCGAATGAGATGTTGTTGAAGAAAGTATCGTTGAATAGTATAGCCTCCTGATTTACATTACCCATTATTGAGCGTAGGTCATGCAGAGTGGTATCTTTTACGTTCACTCCGTCAATAAGTATCTCTCCTTCGTTGACATCGTAATATCTTGGGATAAGGTCTACCATAGTAGATTTTCCAGAACCTGACTGTCCAACAAGAGCAACGGTCTTACCTCTTTGAATAGTAAGGTTTATATCTTGTAGTACCCATTGGCTATCATACTTAAAGCTCACATTTCTGAACTCTATCTTATCGTTAAGTTCTGAGATATGAACAGGGTTCTCTTTAATCTTCATATTGTTTTCTGCCATGAGAATCTTGTCTACACGTTCCATGCTGGCAAGACCTTTTGGTATGTTGTATCCTGCTTTCGAGAACTCTTTCAATGGGTTTATAACACTGTAAAGAATTACAAGATAGAATATGAAAGATGGTGCAGTGATAGAGTTGTTGTTATTAAGAATGAGTGTTCCTCCAAACCATAGAACAATTACTATTAATATAGTTCCAAGAAACTCACTCATAGGGTGAGCCATCTGCTGGCGTATGTTAACACGTCCTATAGTGTTCCTATAAAGGTTGTTTGATTCAAGGAAACGTGTGTTCATCTTCTTTTCGGCATTGAAAGCCTTTATGATTCTAAGTCCACCCAGTGTCTCTTCAACCTGAGACATAAGATCGCTCCATTGTCCTTGCGCTACTAATGAACCTCTTTTAAGCTTCTTGCCTACCTGCCCCATTATCCATCCCATCAAAGGAAGAACTGCCAAAGTAAATAGAGTAAGCTGCCAGCTAACTGCTATCAATGTACAGAAATAGAAAAGTATTAGTATCGGGTTCTTGAAGAGCATGTCGAGAGAGGACATTATTGAGTTCTCGATCTCGTTAACATCACCACTCATGCGTGCGATAATATCACCTTTTCTCTCTTCAGAGAAGAAGCTAAGTGGTAAGTCAAGCAATTTCTTATATAACTTTACACGTATATCTCTTACGATACCTGTACGAATAGGAATTAGTGTTGCCGATGATAAGAAATAGCATGCTGTCTTCATGAATGTCATAACTGCAAGGAAAAGGCCAAGCAATAACAGCGTGGTACTTGCTCCATATGATTTTATAAGTTCGGTAACAAAATAATAGAAGTTGTTTACAGCTATATCTTTGAAAGAGCTGGCCGAATCCCATGGCATGAATGAGTATGTAACCTCCTGGATTTTGAAAAGAATCTGAAGGATAGGGATTATAAGTGTAAATGAGAAGATATTCAATACTGCAGAGAGTACGTTGAATATAATGTTTAAAATAAGGTATTTTTTGTATGGTGGAATAAATCTTCTCAGAATATTGAGGAACTCTTTCATATGTTGCTTATTGGTTATAACTACGGCAAAGGTAGGAATAATATTGCTGTTATAGTCTCTTTTATTTTATTCTTTTCTTTCTACTTATCTCCTTATATCTCCTCCATACATGACGGCGACTCATAATAATCTGGTATCTGTAGACAAAGAATGTAGTAATGAAGTATATGCCCGCCTGTATCCAAAGTGCTTTATACCCTGTAGATACATCTTCGATAGTTGCACCCATATTATTTATCTGAACAAATCCGTTTATACCGAATGTAGATGGAAAGATGTATGAAACTATTTTCCAGAATTCGGGTATGGCAGTCCCAGGCCATGATATACCTGAAATAAAGAGGAGAGGTACTGATGTGAAAATATATACAATCATACATGTCTCACGATGACGAATTAACACAGAGCAGGTCATTGCAAAGAAGATAGCCGATAGAAGATATGGAAGAATGAACTGAGCTATCGTGAAAGGATTGCCTATCTGCGGAAGTGAGAACATCTTGGGAACAAACACAAGGATGTAAGTGCTCATAATTACATATAACATGAAATAGAGCAATGACTTTCCAAGCACAATTCTCAGTGTTCCATGATAATGGCGGTTTATTGGAACAAGATCACGGAAGCGGTTATTCTCTCTGGCTGTTCCTGCAGCCAGGCCAATACCGAGAAGAAGAGTCTGCTGTATGATAAGTATGAGCACAGCCGGAATAAGGAAACTTGCAAATCCTGCTTGTGGATTGAATAGTGCTATATCATCATAGGCTATCGGAGCTGTTGCAATCTCATCCTGACGATCGGTGCTGTTGCCCATCTTCGATATCTTAATCTCCTTGTTCATCATCAGTGATGAGTTGGTGGCACTTGTGATCAGTGCCTTATAGTATAACATACCGCTTAAGTCGCAGAAGATGCTCACATTAGCCTGTTCCCCCTTAACAAGTGTTTTCGTGAAATCATCAGGTATATATATTATACCATATATCTTACCCTCCATCATTGCTTCCTTTGCCTCCTCCATATTTGCAGGATAGGTGACTATACGCGTATCGGGATTAGCATCAACATATTTCAGAAACTCACGGCTCATGCTACTGCGGTTGTCATCAACGGCTGCAACAGGTACCTCTCGTATTACCTCATTATTGTAGATATATGTATAGAGGATAGGATATGCCAGAGGAACTAATATGAAGAATATGAGGATACCTTGATCCTTTACCACATTCTTCAACTCATTCATCCAGATAATCATCATGTCGGATATTCCCTGAGTTATTATGTTATATAGATTTTTTCTTTTCATTATACTTTATCCTAAGGAATATAGACATAGTTTATCATTGTATTTTTCAACCTCTTCAGTATAAAGATGGGTAGAGATATGAAAGCTATCATTATTATAAGAGGTAGCCATGCATATATAATAGAGTATCCATGCAGTGCGAAGTTTACATACAATAGGAAATAACTTCTCAACGGGAATAGATAGGCAAGAGTCTGCAGAGGAGCATCCATTGCCATTACCGGGAAACTCATACCCGATATGGAGAATGATACTACTCCCCATAAGCATCCTATACTTAAGGCAAGTCGGAGAGATGGTACAAGGCCTATCAGGAATAGTCCAAATCCCTGCGATGCCAGTACCAGCAACAGACCTATAAGTATCATTGTCATTATGCCACTGTTGCATGGGAAATGGAGGTATCCGTACAGATATATGTTATATAGTAGCGACATAAGGAAAAATATGAAGGTCTGTGGAAGTAACTTTCCTGTGAGAGCTACAATAATGGACCCTCCGGATTTATCCAGCCACTCTTTCTGTGTGCCGAATTTCAGCTCGCTTCCTACAGAATATATTGTTGTAAGGAATATCATCAACATAAGTACACCCGGGATAATAGAGTTACTAAGATATATTGAGTAGTTGAGCCAAGGATTTCCAAGAGCATGAGTATTAATCACCACCGGCTGAATAAAATTGATAGCCTGCTGGTCGTTTGCCCCTTTTGCCCTAAGTGAAGCACGTGCTATGGCACCGCTAGCCAGTTCTGACATAGTCCTCAAGTCTTTATATAGAAGTGATCCCGCAACGAGATATGAGTAATTGGTATAGAATGAGATCTTTGGCTGTCTGCCGGAAATAGCTTTCTCTGTAGTCCCTCTAGGTATATAGAAAAAGGCGTAGATTTCATTTTTCTGTATGGCCTTACGGGCGTGAGTGAAGTCAGGATATTCATTCACAATCTTTGTATGCTGGAATGCATCAAGATTGCGGATGACATTTCTTGTTGTCCCGGTATTGTCAAGATCTACTATACCTACAGGCATCTCTGATGGCAGGCCGCTCCACATCAATGTAGTGAAAAAGATGTAGCAAAATAGCGGTGCTATCACCATAGAGAGAAGATATACAGGCTTAGTAACTATACTAAATATCTCTCGTTTTGCAATATTATATACTCGTCTGAAAAGTGACATCATTACTCTAATTTCTCTTCTTCTCAATTACAGCAGACATACCAGGGCGCAATGAAGGAATCTTTTCTACAGGAACAGCTTTTACCTGGAAAGTCTTAAGGTCGTATTCACCTGTAGTCTTTGTAGCTTTCCATGCAGCATAAGTACCAAGATCTTTCATGAATGTAACCTTGAATGACACCTCTTTGTTAAGCGATGGGACAAAAGCTTTTACAACTTCCCCTACGCTGAATCCCTGTAGATAATCTTCACGTACATTAAATGTGACCCACATATTCTCCATCTGAGTGATAGTCATTATTGGTGCACCCGATCCGACAAGTTCACCAAGTTTAGGGAATATTTCGGTAACCTCACCATCACATGGTGCCAGCAGGGTAGTCTCGTTTATATATGAGTTTACTTCAGCAACAGAACCTTTTGCTCTTTCCACCTGTGCAGCAGCTGCTATCTTATCCTCTCTCTGAGCTCCGTTCTTTGCCATTGTATATTGAGATTGAGCAGCTTTTTCTGTAGCTACCATAGCATCGTATTGTGCTTTGGCTTCATCTCTTTTTTGAGCAGACATTACACCTTGCTCGAAAAGGTTGTTTACACGGTTGTATGACTTCTGAGCAATCTCAAGACCAGCTTTAGCTTTCTGCCACATTTCGTAAGCAGCTTGGATCTGTTCATAGCGAGTCCCTTTATCGGCCTTATCACTTATTGCCTGAGCAGCTTCCTGTGCAGCCTCAGCCTGCGATAGCTTTGCCTTTATTTCGGGAGCCTCGAGTATTACAAGAGTATCTCCTTTCTTTACTTTGTCGCCTTCGCTGACTCTGAACTCCAATATTCTTGAAGGAACTTTGCTTGATACGCGATATTCATCTGCCTCTGCTTGTCCTTGAATGATTTCAGAACTGCTTGATAGGGTTAGAAAGCCTATTATAGCTACTATAATTACAACAGCTGTGAATGAAATCAGAGCCAGCAATATGTTGCTTTTTTGTGATTTTACTGCCATATCTTTTCTATTTTAAAATTCCTAATGTTTTAAGTAAATATACTTCTGTAAGTTTAATATCTATTTGTGAGTCAATCTTATCCGACTGAGCCATTAGCCATGCTGTCTGTGCCTCCAAGACGTTGCTTGTAGGTATAACACCCTCCTTGTAACCTAGATTGGCAAATCTTAGGTTCTCCTCAGCTTTTTCCATGTTCTTAGATGTCATGGCATATCTCTTCTCAGCCTCTTTAACTTTAAACTTCGCTTGATTAACTTGAAGTTCGATCTTCTCTTTCACCTCTTCTAGATTATATCTTGCAATATTAGCCTCAGCCTTTGCCGATTTAATCTTATAATATCCTTCTCCCCAACTCCATATTGGAATGTTTACAACTGCTCCTAAGGCCCAATTACCTCTGAATTTTTTCTCAAATCCATTATAAAGAGATGGGTTTGATACTAGATAGTTTCCTGTAAGAGCCAAAGAGGGAAGCATCTCAGCACGAGCAACATTTATCTTCTGGTTATAGATTTTAGATGCATACTCCAGACTCTTTATCTCTTGTCGGTTATTCAACGCTGTCTGAATATTGCCCTCCTCAGAAAAAGAGGAGAGAGTAATATCATTAATATTCTCATCAGCAAGTGTTATATCTGAATTGATAGGGAGACCGCAAAGTTGGCAAAGTACCATTTTTGAAAGGCTTACTCCATCTTCTGCCTGAAGGAGCTTCATCTCAGCTTCATTCACCTTTACACTTACACTAAGTCCATCTGTTGTTGTGGCAACACCCTCTGCAATCATTTTCTTAACGTCATCCTCCAGCTTTTTCACAAGGTTTAGATAGCTCTCTGCAAGTTTTTTCTTGTTGACAACCGAGATGACTTGCCAATATGCCTGATCGGTGTTGAGTATTAAATCTTCAAGAGCACTGTTATGCTGTGTCTTTGCAAGTTCCTCTGCATATTTTGTAATCTTGTTGTATGCAGCAATTTTACCACCCATGAATATAGGTTGGGTTAATGTTACTGTTCCGGCATACATATTGCGTGTATCGGTATGTAAACCATCTACAAGATTTCCACCTAGACTGTTCAGTGAATTGCCTATTTCAGGAATCAATGGTGCCAGAGGAGATAGAAGTTGAGCAAGGGCAGGGTTTGCTGTAACCAACTGCTGCATGGTCTGTTGCAACTTTGTCTGTGTTACACTACCTAAATTGGGTAGATTTGCTTTCTGCTCATCACTTAGTAGAGATATCTCTTTTTGAGTACGCATATATGTACCCATAGCATTAATCTTTGGTAAGAAGTTGGTGAAAGCAGCTTTGTTTTGATAATGAGCAGCTACAATTTTCTCACTTGAAATCTTAAGTCCTTTGTTGAACTTAATAGCCATAAAACGACAGCTATCTAAACTCAAGACATTTTGACCAAAGAGATTTGAGGCAATAACAATAGCGAGAGTAAAACTAATTATCTTTTTCATCCTATTGAAGTATCGTTTATTAATTTAGCAATATTTGCAATAATCATGCAAATATATGATATAAGAGACAAGTCTATCATTTTGTCTGAAAAAAAGACGTAAAATAAAGAGAAAGTGAATAGTCATTTAGGGTATAGGTCTATTAAAATGGCTATACTAAGAAAAAATGATGGTTTCTGATTTTTCTATTTTAAATGTCTGTAAATTGAAAAACTCCTTAATAGCGTGGATTTAAAATCTAATCACTATTAAGGAGCTTTTTTATTACTTATTATCTGTTACTTCAATGAGAATGATTTTTGGCCAATCATATTTCCTTCGGCAAATATATACACATTATAAGTTCCGGCAGGAAGATATTCCTGAACATCCCAATATACAGTGACATTCTGTTCTTCACCTGTGTACTCAATATATTTCTTTATTGAGTAATCCAAAGAACGGTTCTCGTAAGTGAATGTAGAGTTACCGTTTGACAGAATATCATTATCAGGTTTTGCGATTCTGATGTAAAGAGTCCTTTCACCAGTCTCGGCAGTTATGTTTTTGACTATAGAGAATGATATAGCAAGTTTTTTTACGTTACTTACCTTATCGGTCTCTTTGCCTCTCTTGTTCTTCGCAGAGATTGATATGTTTGTGGCATCCAACTGTGCCGCAAGTGTTACCTTTTGGTTAAGGTTCTTCTTCTCTTGCGACAAACTGTTTATCTGACTCGTTGCCTCAGAATATTTCATCTTAACCTCTTTGTTCTCGTTAGTCAGCACCTCATTTAGTCTGTTTAGCGAGTCAATCTGAATAATATAAGTACGTAATACCGCTCTAACAGTCTTAAGCTCTTTCTTTAATCTTGCAATCTCGGCAGCATCAGTAGTCTTCACCTGTCTAAGCTCTTCAAGGAGTCTTTGAGTCTTTAGCTTTTCACTCTCAAGTTTCTGCTTTAGCGAGTCGTTGTTAATCTGTACCTGAAGTTCATCATATTGAGTAGCAAAGGAGTTATATTCATTTTCCATCTCCTGCTTGTCGAGTGCAAATAGTTGAGCCATCTCTTTATTCTCGTTATGCTGTTGAAAAGAAAAATAGGTCAATCCTCCCACAATGACTAGTAGCAAGATGATAATAATAATCAGTTTTTTATTCATAGTTGTTATATAAAAAAATTCATGGACAAAAATACAATATTTTGTCTTTTATGACATAAATAAATATGGAAATTTTTCTTCAATTAATTATATCATTGTACATTTGCATAACGATAATAAAGAAAATATAGTTATACATTATTTAAATAGAAAATTATTATGTCAAAAGTAACAGTAGTAGGTGCAGGCAATGTTGGAGCTACATGTGCAAATGTGTTGGCTTTCAATGAGGTTGCCGATGAGGTTGTAATGCTTGATGTTAAAGAAGGCGTTTCAGAAGGTAAAGCAATGGATATGATGCAGACAGCTCAGCTTTTGGGCTTCGACACTAACATTGTAGGTTGCACAAATGATTATGAAAAAACTGCAAATTCTGATGTTGTAGTTATTACTTCAGGTATACCACGTAAGCCAGGTATGACTCGTGAGGAGTTGATCGGCGTTAATGCTGGTATTGTTAAATCAGTAGCACAGAACATCCTTAAGTTCTCTCCAAATGCAATTATCGTTGTTATTTCTAACCCAATGGATACTATGACTTATTTGTCATTGAAATCTCTTGGTTTACCAAAGAACAGAATTATCGGTATGGGTGGTGCTCTTGACAGCTCACGTTTTAAATACTTCTTGTCTCAGGCTTTGAAATGTAACGCTAATGAGGTAGAAGGTATGGTTATCGGTGGACATGGTGATACTACTATGATTCCTCTTACTCGTTTTGCTACTTACAAAGGTATGCCAGTAAGCAACTTCCTTTCTGCAGAGAAATTGGAAGAGGTTGCTGCAGCTACAATGGTAGGTGGTGCAACACTTACTAAATTATTAGGTACTTCTGCATGGTATGCACCAGGTGCAGCCGGAGCATTTGTTGTTGAGTCAATCGTTCATAATCAGAAGAAGATGATCCCTTGTTCAGTAATGCTTGAAGGTGAGTACGGAGAATCTGACATTTGTTGTGGTGTTCCTGTAATCTTAGGAAAGAATGGTATCGAGAAGATTGTTGAGCTTCCTTTGAATGAAGAAGAAAAGGCTAAATTTGCTGCTAGCGCTGCTGCTGTTCGCAAGACAAATGAGGCTCTTCATGAGGTAGGTGCTCTTTAATGACATAACAGAATAATAAATCCCTGTTGCATATGGTTGCAGCAGGGATTTTTTATTGTATATGTATAGCAGGAATCTCATCGGTGTATCTCTGCCACCGCTTGAAATGGTAATTGGGGTATAATCCCTGATTATTATCTATCCATTGGTTGAGCATCATTACAACATCATTCCCACTGGATTTAACTTTAAAATTAGCATCAAAAATAGAATAGCTGTTTGATGTACTTGTGCTATACCAAGCAGGGAAGAGGGCTGAGATGAAGCAGCTGCTTGTTATAGAGTTGGTAGATATTGTATTTGCAAGCTGATAAATCTTTTTTGTCTGTTTTGATGAACTCTTTACATAACAGTTACTTATCCTTGAGCCTGTGTATGTTGTTAATGCAAATACACCAAGATCTTCACTATTGTATGTAACAAGATTGTTTGCAGCAAAGCTGTTTATTATCTTTCCATATAGCAATTTTGTAAATATGCCACATCCTGATCTGTCCCCACATTTAATAGTACAATTATTAACTCGAGTGTTTACTATTGTGCCATATAGATATAGTGAAACAAGGCTTGAGCCATTATCATTAGGAGTATTCATAGTACAACTATCTATAGAACAGTTATCAATCAGACCGTAATTTCTATGACATAGAAGAGAACCTTCTAACTTGCCTGATAATGTCAAAGTGGAGTTGATAATACTAAGATTCTTTATAGTTGCAGTGTCACCAACATATCCGAAAATAGCTTTTCCTCTTGTAGATACATATACATCTAGGTTATTAATTGAATATCCTTTACCGTCAAAGATGTCATTGAATTTTGTTATACTGTTACCTATCACTTTAACTCTTTGGCTCTGCTCATCTGTAAATGTTATATTGTTGGATAGTGAAAAGACTCTCTTCCCATTTTCTATATTGTAAAATTCATCAAGGGTTCTTGATGTGTATGCATTACCGTTAATAAGATTTGAGAATGCAATAAAATCTTCTGCACTCTTAATTCCCTTAAGTTTATTACTCGAAATAATGTTGCATGAGTATACTTTTCCAGCTTTATAATCTACATTCTCTATAACCTTTTCAATAACCTTGCCGCTAGACTTTATGCTTATTGAAAGAGAGAGATTATCTATTGGTGGTATTATGAAAAGGCAGTTCCTATTGGAATCTACTAAAGCAGTAGCCGTTTTTTTCTGATTACTGTCTATATAAATTGTTCCGTCATTTATTGATATGCTGTCTATAGTAACAGGCACTGTAATAGAGACAGAATCTATGTCATAATCAGTAATACCCTTTAAATCGAATTTTAGTAGTGAGAAGAGGTGCTTCATATGTAGATTGATAGGCTCTTTATACTTACTCTGTGCCTTGCAGAAGAGTATATCTTTTAATGAACCACCATCGTACAATTCATCCTTGCAGTATCGAAGATTTTTTGTAGCAGGATATATAGCAGAGTAATTTAAAGAATCTTCCGATTCAGTATTCCATCTTAGAAGTTTATCACTAATCCAACTGCTACCATTGAAAGATAGTCTGTTATCACGATTGGTATGTTTGCCAAATGAGTTGAATAGTATTGTATCTCCTTCTCCAAAGCTTGTTTTATCAATTATGTCTGCTCTTGAGCCATTTTGATAAGAGGTGATACTCTCTATATAGATATTATAATCAGTAATACCGGTATCATATTCATCGTAAGTACAGGAGATAACGAGAAGACATAATGAAATGACATATGCTATTTTGTAGTAAACCTTCATAATCAGGTATGTTATATGTAAATAACAAATATAGTTGTAAAAAGTTTGTAAAAAGAATATATTTAAAAAAAACGCTGGTGTACCTTCACAGGTGACCAGCGTATGTTACAATACAAAATACAAATACAACTAAACGAGATTATTAAAAAATCTTTCTTTATTTCGCGAAAATTTTAAACGATTCCTTGCGACATCATCGCATGAGCCACTTTCATGAAACCGGCAATGTTAGCACCTTTAACATAGTTGATATACCCATCCGATTCAGTACCATATTTCACGCATTGTTCGTGTATAGCATGCATAATACTATGGAGTTTATCATCAACTTCTTTAGCAGTCCAGTTGATATGCATTGCATTCTGTGTCATTTCAAGACCAGAAGTGGCAACACCACCGGCATTAACAGCCTTTCCTGGAGCAAAGAGTATTTTATTTTCAATGAAGGCATCTATAGCTTCAGGAGTACATCCCATATTTGAAATCTCACCCACACACATAACTTTGTTATTGATAAGATTATGTGCATCTTCTCCGTTAAGTTCGTTCTGAGTAGCGCATGGGAGTGCTATGTCCACATTTACTTCCCAAGGATGATGGCCTGCGACAAATTTTGCGCTTTTATATTTTTCAGCATATGGGGCAACTATATCATTTCCTGAAGCTCTGAGTTCAAGCATATAGTTTATCTTATCTCCTGATATACCTTCTGGATCGTATACATATCCGTCAGGTCCGGAGATGGTAACAACCTTTGCACCAAGTTCAGTAGCTTTCAGAGCTGCTCCCCAAGCCACATTGCCGAATCCTGAGATTGCAACAGTCTTACCTTTTATATCTATGCCCTTTGTATTTAGCATCTGATTTACAAAGTAGAGACCGCCAAATCCTGTAGCTTCAGGACGAATAAGTGAGCCACCAAACTCAAGACCTTTACCTGTAAATGTTCCGGTAAATTCTCTTGTAAGTTTTTTATACATGCCGAACATATATCCTACCTCACGTCCTCCTACACCTATATCACCAGCAGGTACGTCCATTTCAGGACCTATATGACGCCATAGTTCTAGCATGAAAGCCTGACAGAAACGCATAACCTCTGCATCACTCTTTCCGCGCGGAGAGAAATCGGAACCACCTTTACCTCCACCCATAGGAAGTGTAGTAAGCGCGTTTTTAAATGTCTGCTCAAATCCTAAGAACTTAAGAATAGAGAGGTTTACAGAAGCATGGAATCGGATACCTCCTTTATAAGGACCGATAGCATTGTTGAACTGTACACGGTAACCAATGTTTACCTGAACTTTTCCTTGATCATCAACCCAAGGCACTTTGAATGTAAAAATTCTATCAGGCTCAACCAATCTTTCAATTAGAGATGCTTTTTCAAATTCAGGGTGCTGGTTATATATATATTCAATTGATATTAGAACCTCTCTAACTGCTTGTAGATATTCTAATTCACCAGGATGTTTGGCTTCAAGAGAAGTCATAATTTTATTAATGTCCATATCGGTATAATATTAGTTAATTGACAAAATGAAATAAAGTCTTATGCAAAGTTAGATTGTTTGGGGTAATATCAAAATATTTACCCGTGAATTTAATCCATATCGTGATAAAATGTTACTATGTTTGATTTTGAATTTTAATTTCTAAGTTGTACTATTGCAATAATAATTCTTTATAATATATGCATTCATTTAGCTAATTATGTTATATTGTATCTTTGTGTTATATTAAGTTGCATAAAAAAATAAAATTGACGTATTTTGTGAATAACATCTTTCATATACTATTATAATGCTCAGTAAATTAAAATTAAGTCAGCTTTACTTTAAAGATACCTCTTTTGTGAATCTGATGACCAAACGAATATTTAATGTATTACTTATTGCTAACCCGTATGATGCGTTCATGCTTGAAGACGATGGACGAATTGACGAAAAGCTATTTAATGAATATACGGACTTAAGCCTTAGATATCCTCCCCGCTTTACAAAAGTCTCCACACTTGAGGAGACATGGCGTCAGCTTGAATACAATAATACAGATCTTATAATCTGTATGCCAGGTTCCGATAATAGCGATACTTTCGAGATTGCAAGAGAGGTGAAGGAGAAGTATCCTAACATTCCTCTTGTGGTACTTACCCCATTTTCGCATGGTATTACAGCAAGAATGGAGAATGAGGATCTGAGTATATTTGAATATGTATTCTGCTGGCTTGGAAATACAGACTTGCTCCTCACTATCATTAAATTGATTGAGGATAAGATGAACCTCGAGCATGATATTAATGAAGTGGGAGTTCAGATGATTCTTTTTGTTGAAGATTCAATAAGATTTTATTCATCAGTTCTGCCTAACCTATATAAATTCGTGTTGCAACAGAGTCAGGAGTTTGCTACAGAGGCTCTAAATGCTCACCAACGTACACTTAGAATGCGTGGACGTCCTAAAATCGTATTGGCAAGGAACTATGAGGAAGCCATGGATCTATATAATAAGTTCTCCAATAATATTTTAGGAGTAATTACAGATGCTCGTTTCCCAAGAGGAGGAAAGACAGATTCATTGGCTGGAGTGAAGCTCATGGCTGAGATAAGGAAAAGAGATCCTTTCGTGCCGTTGATACTGCAGTCGTCTGAGGAAGACAATGATATTTATGCTAGCAGATATGATGCCAGCTTCGTTAATAAAAACTCAAAGAAGATGAATATTGATCTTCGTGAGATTATTAAGGACAACTTTGGATTTGGTGACTTTATTTTCCGTAATCCTGATACTCTGGAAGAGGTTGCAAGAGTGAAGAACCTTAAAGAGCTGCAGAATATTATTTTTGCCATACCAAAAGAGTCTCTTCTCTACCATATAAGCCGTAATCATGTATCCAGGTGGCTATATTCCAGAGCGATGTTCCCACCTGCTGAATTCCTTAAACAGATTACATGGGATTCACTAAGAGATGTCGATGCCCACAGGCGTATCATCTTCGAGGCTATTGTGAAATATAGAAAGATGAAGAACCAGGGTGTCGTGGCGGTTTTTCAAAGAAATAGGTTTGACCGTTACTCAAACTTTGCCAGAATAGGTGAAGGCTCTCTTGGTGGCAAGGGTAGAGGTCTGGCGTTTATTGATAATATGGTGAAACATCACCCTGAGTTCGATGAGTTCGAGAATGCCACGGTGCAAATTCCAAAGACAGTTGTCCTATGTACTGACATATTCGATGAGTTTATGGACTCAAATGGACTCTATCAGGTTGCTCTTAGCGATGCTGATGACGAGACTATATTAAAAACATTTGTAAGGGCTAAACTTCCAGACAGATTGGTAGAAGACTTCTTCGCCTTTTTCGATGTGGTACAGTCGCCTATAGCTATACGCTCTTCAAGTCTTCTTGAAGATTCACATTATCAACCTTTTGCTGGTATATACTCTACATATATGATACCTTACTTGGATGACAAGTATGAGATGTTGAGAATGTTGAGTGATGCCATAAAAGGGGTATATGCTTCTGTTTATTATAAAGACAGCAAGGCATATATGCAGGCAACAAGTAATGTCATCGACCAGGAGAAGATGGCTGTTGTACTTCAGGAGGTTGCAGGAAACCAATATGGAGACAGGTTTTATCCGTCTATATCAGGGGTGGCACGTTCATTGAACTATTATCCTATAAATGATGAGAAAGCTGAGGAGGGTACTGTAAGTCTTGCTCTTGGGCTTGGTAAATATATTGTAGATGGTGGTCTTACACTAAGAGTATGCCCTTACCATCCAAATCAGGTTCTTCAGACTAGCGAGTTGGATATTGCTCTGCGTGAGACACAGACTCAGTTCTATGCTCTTGACCTTAAGAACACGGGAGATAATTTCTCTCTTGACGACGGATTCAACCTCCTTAAGCTGTCTGTTAAAGAGGCTGAAAATGATGGTGCATTGAATTATATAGCTTCTACATACGATCCTTATGATATGATTATCAGAGATGGTATATATCCTGGAGGAAGAAAGCTTATAACTTTTGCAAATGTACTTCAACATGATGTCTTCCCTTTGGATAGTATATTAAAGCTTGTTCAAGAATATGGCCAAAGTGAGATGAGAAGACCGGTGGAGATTGAGTTTGCTGTGACACTTAATCAGACACAGCGAAGTGGAGTTTTCTATCTTCTTCAGATAAGACCTATGGTAGATATAAAAGCAGTTCTTAGTGAGGACCTGAATTCTATTGAGGATGATAAAGTGATTCTTAAGAGCATGAACTCATTAGGACATGGCATAATGGAGGATATGTGTGATCTTGTCTATGTGAAAACCGAGGGGTATAGCGCATCCAATAATCAGGCAATCGCTTATGAGATTGAAAAGATGAATAAGAAATTCCTTAATGAGTCTAAACATTATGTTCTTGTGGGACCAGGTAGATGGGGCAGTAGTGATACATGGTTAGGAATTCCTGTGAAATGGCCACATATATCGGCAGCAAGAGTAATTGTTGAGGCCGGACTAAGTAGCTATAGGGTAGACCCTAGTCAGGGAACTCACTTCTTCCAGAATCTTACATCCTTTGGCGTAGGTTATTTTACAATCAACTCATATTTAAATGATGGAATCTATGATCAGGCCTTTTTGGATAGACTTCCTGCTGTTGAAGAGACTAAGTTCCTTAGACATGTCAGATTTGAATCACCTATTGTTGTGAAGATGGACGGCAAAAAGAAGATAGGAGTGGTACTAAAACCTGAGGAGAAAGAAGATTGATTAATAAGTATATGGTAATAAAAAATCAGCCTTGTGCAAAATGCAACAAGGCTGATTTTTATTTATTAGGATTCGTGGAATCTGTAATTACAATATTCCTTGAGCCATCATAGCTTTAGCAACTTTCATAAATCCTGCAACGTTTGCACCCTTTACGTAGTTGATATAACCATCAGCTTCTGTACCATATTTAACGCAAGACTCGTGAATGCTCTTCATAATCTGGAGTAGTTTCTGATCAACTTCTTCTGAAGTCCAGCTCAATTTGATTGAGTTCTGAGTCATTTCCAATCCTGAAACAGATACACCACCAGCATTTGCTGCCTTACCTGGAGCATAAAGAATCTTAGCATCCTGGAATACTTTGATAGCTTCAGGAGTTGAAGGCATGTTTGCACCTTCAGAAACTGCGAAACATCCGTTTGCTACAAGAGCTTTTGCATGATCACCGTTAAGCTCATTCTGAGTTGCAGATGGAAGAGCTATATCACATTTTTCGTTCCATGGTTTTGCTCCTTCTACATATTTGCAACCATATTTCTCTGCATATTCGCGAATACGGCCTCTGTAAAGGTTCTTAAGTTCCATGATGTAATCAAGTTTCTCTCTGTCGATACCTTCTGGATCGTAGATATAACCATCAGAGTCAGACATTGTCACTACTTTACCGCCAAGTTCGATAACTTTCTCAACTGTATACTGTGCAACATTTCCTGAACCAGAAACAAGACAAACTTTATCTTTAAGGTCAAGACCTTTAGTCTTAAGCATTTCACATAAGAAATAGATATTACCATATCCTGTAGCTTCAGGGCGGATAAGTGAACCACCAAATTCACCACCTTTACCTGTAAATGTACCAGTGAACTCATGAGCAAGTTTTTTGTACATACCGAACATGAAACCTACTTCACGTCCACCTACACCTATATCTCCAGCAGGAACGTCAGTTTCAGGACCTATGTGTCTCCATAATTCTAGTAAGAATGCTTGTGTGAAACGCATAACTTCAGCGTTTGATTTTCCTCTAGGAGAGAAATCAGAACCACCTTTACCGCCACCCATAGGAAGAGTAGTAAGTGAGTTTTTGAATGTCTGCTCAAAAGCAAGGAATTTCAAGATAGAAAGAGTAACAGATGAGTGGAAACGGATACCACCTTTGTAAGGGCCGATAGCATTGTTGTGCTGAACTCTATATCCCATGTTTGTCTGCACATTTCCTTTATCATCTACCCATGTAACTCTGAACTGGAAAACTCTGTCTGGAATACAAAGTCTTTCAATAAGATTTGCTTTGTCGAATTCAGGGTGCTTGTTGTACTCCTCTTCGATAGTACTAAGAACCTCTTCTACTGCCTGATGGTATTCAGGTTCATTAGGGAATCTTCTTTTAAGATCTTCTAAAACTTTTGCTGCATTCATAAATCTATTTCTTTAGTTGGTTTATTACCATTTTGATTTTATGTGACAAAAATATATATATTATTTTTCAAAAACAACATAATATAAAGAAAATTGCAAAAAGAGTGATATAATGTTTAGTTATATGGTAAAAAGTATGTTGTTATTATAGCTTAAAATGATAAATGAGTTACAAAATGTTTTCAAATCACTGAATTTTTAAACCTTTTTTGTGTCAAAAAGAAACAATTATTTGACTTTTATGTGATTTATGTAACTTTGCTGTCTGTTATAAAAAATGGAGTAATACTCTCAATTTTCTATAAAGATGCACATTTAAATTGGATAAATAAAAAAGAGGTTGTCATCGTACCTTATTATATTAGGAAGATGACAACCTCTTTTAAGAAGTTATAAAGGTATTACTCTTTATTCATTTTCTTTTGATATACTATTGCGTCAATAACTGCTACTGCTGTTATATTAACAATGTCTCTAACTGATGCTTCACAGTCAGTGAAATGAATAGGTTTGTTAAGTCCCATCTGTATAGGGCCGATAACCTGTGTAGAGTCACTTAATGACTGAATAATCTGATATGTAGCATTTGCAGAACTCAAGTTAGGGAAAACAAGAGTGTTTACATCTTTTCCAAATAGTTTAGTGAAAGGATATTTAGAATCACGTAACTCTTTGTTCAAAGCAAAATTAACCTGCATCTCGCCATCAATAATCATTTCAGGATATTTAGTATGCATCTGTTCAATAGCATTGTGTACCTTAGCAGGGCTTCCTTCTTTATCAGCACCGAAGTTAGAGTATGAAAGCATAGCCATAACAGGGGTGTGGTTGAAGAATTTAACAGTGTTATATGTTAGTTTTGCAATATCTGTAAGAGTCTCTGTATCAGGATGACGGTTAATAAGAGTATCTGCTACAAAATAAGTTCCCTTCTTTGAGTTTAGGATATGCATAGTTCCAAAATGTTTGAAACCTTCTTGTATACCGATAACCTCTTTGGCAACTTTTATTGTATTTGAGTATTTAGTATAAAGACCTGTAATGAAAGCGTCAGCATCCCCAGTTTCTACCATCATCATACCGAAGTAGTTTCTTTCGAACATCTTATCGTTAGTCTCTTGGAAGTTTGCACCTTCGCGAGCACGCTTCTCAGAAAGAATCTTAGCATAACGTTCACGTCTTTCGGCTTCTCTGTCATGGCGTAAGTTTACAATTTCTACTCCTTCAAGGCTCAAATCCAACTCTTTTGCAAGTTTCTCGATTCTCTCTTCATTTCCAAGAAGTATTGGTTGGCAAATGCCCTCTGCTTTTGCTTCAACAGCAGCTTTAAGCATGTTTGGATGAATACCTTCAGCAAAAACAACACGTTTAGGATCTCTTTTTGCTGTTTCATAAAGTTGTCTTGTCAACTTATTCTCTTGTCCCATCAAGTCGCGAAGCTTTATCTTGTATGCTTCCCAGTCTGTGATAGGTTTTCTTGCAACTCCAGATTCCATTGCTGCTTTAGCTACAGCAATAGAAACTTCTGTGATAAGACGTGGATCTACTGGTTTCGGAATGAAATATTTTGGACCAAAAGTGAAATTGTTTACATGGTAAGCTTCATTAACTACATCAGGAACAGGCAATTTAGCCAAACCTGCTATAGCTTTTACAGCAGCAACCTTCATCTCCTCGTTGATTGCGCTAGCTTGAGTATCCAAAGCGCCACGGAATATATAAGGGAAACCAATTACATTGTTAATCTGGTTAGGATAATCTGATCTACCTGTAGACATGAGTACGTCAGGACGAGATGCCATTGCATCTTCGTATGAAATCTCAGGTGTTGGGTTAGCAAGTGCAAATACAATTGGAGATGCTGCCATGCTTCTAACCATATCCTGAGACAAAATGTTACCTCTTGATAATCCTAAGAATACATCAGCGCCTTTAATTGCCTCTTCAAGTGTATGTACATCTCGACGGTCAGTTGCGAAGAACTTCTTCTCCTCTGTTAATGAAGGACGGTCACTTGTGATGACTCCCTTACTGTCAACCATTAGAATATTCTCTCTTCTGGCTCCTAATGATACATATAGTTTAGTACATGAAATAGCAGAAGCTCCCGCTCCATTAACTATTATTTTCACTTCTTCTATCTTCTTTCCTGCTACCTCAAGTGCATTAATCAATCCGGCAGATGAGATGATAGCTGTACCATGCTGGTCATCATGCATTACAGGAATATCAAGTTCAGCCTTAAGTCTTCTCTCTATCTCAAAACATTCAGGTGCTTTAATATCTTCAAGATTAATACCTCCAAATGTAGGAGCAATAGCTTTTACTGCCTGAATGAATTTCTCAGGATCTTTTTCGTCAACTTCAATATCGAATACATCTATACCTGCATAAATCTTGAAAAGTAATCCTTTACCTTCCATAACAGGCTTTCCAGAAAGGGCACCTATATCACCTAGGCCCAATACTGCTGTACCATTTGATATAACAGCTACTAAGTTTCCTTTGTCTGTGTAGTCGTATGCAGTTTGTGGGTCTTTTTCAATTTCTAAACATGGCTCTGCAACTCCCGGTGAGTAAGCCAATGATAAATCTGTTTGTGTACTGTATGGTTTTGTTGGAACCACTTCAATTTTCCCAGGCTTGCCTTGTGAATGATAAAGTAAAGCCGCTTCTTTTGTAATCTTAACCATATTTACTATTTTATTCTTCTATAAGTATGCAAATTTATCAATTATATTGCAATTTGATGTGAAATCGAAAAAAAAATATATAATTGTTTTGTTAAAAAGCACTTTTACATTATAATTTTGTAAATATTCATTTGTAATACTATCATATTATAAAATTGGACTATTTTTTAATGTTATATATGGTTAAATGAAAGCTAAAGATTTAAGTGGTTCTAAAAGAATTCATATTTTTGCATCTTCTAAAAACTAAACCTAATTTAAAAGTTTTCTAAGTATTCTAATATTCGTATATTTTGGAAGCTTGATTTTGTCTTTTTTTATGAATTTTGAAAAATAAGAGACTTATGTCAATTATTTATTTTTTTCATGTATCATAAGAGGATTTTTAGTGGTTATTTAGCATAATAATAAAGGCTTATATAACTACAGTAATATGATTTAATTTATATGTTCACATTCTGGATTTCAATAAATTAAAATGGAATAAGAATAGATGAAAGCTATAGGGAGAGTTAAAGAAAATAGAGATGTATTGAAGAGTAGAATACTCGAATATGCTAGAGATGCTTTTTGTGTCTATGGTATTAAAGATGTTACTATGGATTCAATAGCAGGAGGACTATCTATATCCAAAAGAACTTTATATGAGATCTTTAGTGATAAAGAAGGATTGCTCCTTGAAATAATTAAGATCCACTCCCAAGAGACCCGCGAATTTATCGACAAAATTTCCAAAGAGGCAGATAATGTTCTTGATGTTATTTTCAAGATTTATGAAAATAATGTTAAAGAGATAAAGAAAGTCAACAAACTCTTTTTTGAAGAAATCAATAAATATCCTTCAGTTATAAGCTATATGCAGTTTTCCAGAGATGAGATGGCTGCAATTACTATGTCCAATCTTAAGAAAGGAGTGACACAAGGATTATTCCGTGAAGATATGAATTATGAAATAATCAGGTCTTTAATGGTTGAAGAGGTTGATATACTTATAAGATCAAAATCGAATGAAAAATTCCCTTTGGTTGAGATCTATGAGAATTTGGTATTAATGCACGTTAGAGGTATATCTACAGAAAAAGGGCTAAAAAAAGTTGATGAATTTCTTTCGAATATGAGGTTAAAACAAGATAAGGTAAGTGATAACAATAACAAATAACAATTTAGTATGAGATTTTTTCTATGTAGACAAGTATTCCTCTCCTTATTTATAGGGGGAACTCTTTGTTTCAATAGTATTAACGCGCAAGATACGTTGAAATTGAAGTTGGATGACGCTATAAAAATAGCATTAAATGATAATCCGACAATAAAGGTTGCTGGACAAGAAATAGCTCTTAAGAAGGTAGCATCGCAGGAGGCATATGCAGGTCTTCTCCCTGAAGCTTCTTTGGTTGGAAATTATTCTAGAACTATCGAAAAGCAATCTTTTGCAATGCAAGGACAAGTAATAAAGGTTGGTACCGACAATACATATAGTGGTGGTCTTACTATAAGTCTTCCTGTATTTGCTCCGGCTCTTTATAAAAGTATAAGTCTAACAAAAACAGATATAGAACTCTCTGTAGAGAAGTCAAGAGCTTCGAAACTTGATATGGTAAATCAGGTTACAAAAGCTTTCTATCAACTGCTTCTTGCTCAGGATAGCTATGAAGTACTTCAGAAAAGTTACAAACAGAGCGAAGATAACTATAATGTTGTAAAGGCTAAATATGAACAGGGAACTGTAAGTGAGTATGACAAAATCAGTGCTGAGGTTCAGATGAGAAATATAAAGCCTAGTGTTGTTTCTGCTAAGAACGCTATAGGTCTTACAAATCTTCAGCTGAAAGTTCTTCTTGGTCTCGAGCCATCAACAGCTATTTCTATAGATGGTAACCTGAAGGATTATGAGGTGTCTATGTTCAACCGTATGGCAAGACCAAATCCAAATGATCTTATCAATAATACTACTCTAAAGCAGTTAGACTTGAACAAAGATGCATTGAACAAGACTTTGAAGTTGCAGCGTGCTAATTTCTTGCCCACTCTTTCAGCATCATTCCAGTATATGTATACATCAATGAACAATGATTTCAAATTCTCACGCTATATATGGAATCCTTATTCTACTTTTGGCTTGAGCCTGAGTATACCTATTTTCAGGGCAACTAATTTTACTAAGTTGAAACAGACAAAGATTAAGCTTACGCAATTAAGTGAGACCCGTATCAATACTGAGAGACAGTTGGTTATGCAGGCGAACACATATATAGATAATATGTCTGCAAGTACTGAACAGGTAGTAAGTAACCGTGAGGCTGTTCTTCAGGCTGAAAAGGGAAGACTTATTGCCGGTAAGAGATATGAGGTAGGTAAGGGTACAATACTTGAACTGAATAGTTCGGAGGTTGCACTTACTCAATCTCAACTTACATATAATCAGTCTATATACGATTATCTTATTGCTAAGGCAGATCTTGACCTTGTTGTTGGTGATGATTCAAAAATTAATGAATAATAATAAAATTCTAGATAATATGAGAAAGAGTTTACACTCAATTATTCTACTTGGAACAATGCTTCTTACAGCTTGTTCTGGTAACAGCGAAAAACAGACAGTTACTAAAGAAGAGAAACCATTGGTAAAGTTAGCTTCTGTAACTTCACGCGACGTAGAGCAGACACAGGAGTATACTACTACTGTAGAGGCTGATGCAACTAACAACATTGCTCCTACAGCTCCAGGACGTATAGACAAGATATATGTAGAAGTTGGCGACAGAGTAAGAAAAGGTCAGAAACTTGTTCAGATGGATGCTGCAAGTCTTAATCAATTGAAACTACAACTTGACAATCAGAAGATAGAGTTCAAGCGTATTGATGAGTTGTATAAGGTAGGTGGTGCTTCAAGATCTGAATGGGATGCAGCCAAGATGAATCTTGATGTCCGCAATACATCGTATAAAAATCTTCTTGAGAACACTCAGCTTGTAAGTCCTATTGATGGTGTTGTAACAGTACGTAACTTTGATAATGGTGATCTATATTCTGGTGCTGCTAATCCGGTACTTGTTGTAGAGAAGATTGTACCTATAAAATTAATGATTAATGTCTCTGAGTCATTCTTCACAAAAATAAAAGTAGGAATGCCTATATCTGTGAAATTTGATATCTTCGGAGATGAGGAGTTTACAGGAAAGGTGTCAATAGTATATCCAACAATCAACGCAGATACACATACTTTCCCTGTTGAGATTAAACTTCAGAATTCTAATATGCGTGTTCGCCCAGGAATGTTTGGCCGTGTTACAATGAATTTTGGAACTCTTAACCACGTTGTAGTTCCTGATATGGCTGTAGTAAAACGCGCAGGTTCCGGTGACAGATATGTATATGTTTATAATAAAGGAA
>NZ_BAJR01000038.1 GCF_000613805.1 Phocaeicola paurosaccharolyticus JCM 15092
TAAAAAACCTTACCGATTTTATCGGTAAGGTTTTTTTATGGTATGATATAATTATTATCCTACGTTCTTAACCTTTATAAGGTATTCAGCAATCTGTACTGCATTAAGAGCTGCACCTTTCTTAATCTGATCACCTACAATCCAGAATGATAATCCATTCTCATCTGTAAGGTCTTTACGGATACGGCCTACATAAACAGGATCTTTACCTGCAAGGAACAGAGGCATTGGGTACTCTTTCTTTTCTGGGTTATCCATAAGTACAAGACCATCACCGTTAGCAAAGGCATCTCTAGCCTCTTCTATACTAACTGGTTTCTCAGTCTCTACCCACAAACTTTCAGAGTGAGATCTAAGGGCAGGAACACGAACGCATGTTGCACTTACCTTAATATCTGAATGCATAATCTTTCTTGTCTCATTGAACATCTTCATCTCCTCTTTTGTATATCCATTATCTGTAAATACATCAATCTGAGGGATAAGGTTGAAGGCAAGCTGATAAGCAAACTTCTCAACTGTTACACTCTCACCGGCCAGAACCTGACGATATTGTTCGTAAAGTTCGTCCATAGCTGCGGCTCCTGCACCACTTGCTGCCTGATAAGTAGCTACATGCACACGTTTTATTTGTGAAAGCTTTTCGATGGCTTTAAGTGCAACAACCATCTGGATTGTTGTACAGTTAGGATTAGCTATGATACCACGTGGGCGGGTCAAAGCATCCTCAGCGTTAACTTCAGGCACTACCAATGGAATATCTTCTTCCATACGGAATGCGCTTGAATTGTCAATCATCACTGCACCAAACTTAGTTATAGTCTGAGCAAACTCCTTAGAGGTTCCTGCTCCTGCAGATGTGAAAGCAATGTCTACGCCTTTAAAGTCATCATTGTGTTGCAGAAGTTTCACCTCAATCTGTTTACCGCGGAAAGTGTATTTCTGGCCTGCACTACGTGAAGAACCAAATAATAACAGGTCATCTACGGGGAAATTTCTTTCATCGAGCACGCGCAGAAATTCTTGTCCAACAGCACCGCTCGCACCAACAATTGCTACTTTCATTTTTACTTGTCTAAATTAATGATTAATAATAGTATTAAGGCTAGTTACCGAGCCTTATTATACGGATACAAAATTAAAACATTATATAATATATTCGGTATAAAAGAAAGTTTTTTCTTAATTTTGTAGATAAAATGTGATGCACTATTAAATATTAATAATGGATTTATTCAATTTTGATTTTGACCTTCCGGTAACCAACCCAACATGGATATTTTTCCTGGTGATGGTAATAATATTATTTGCACCAATAATAATGGGGCGTTTGCGTATTCCACATATCATCGGTATGATTTTAGCCGGTGTAATTGTTGGCAAATATGGTTTCAATATTCTGGAACGCGATAGCAGCTTTGAGTTATTTGGAAAAGTAGGTCTCTACTACATCATGTTCCTTGCCGCACTTGAGATGGATATGGACGATTTCAAGAAGAACCGTATAAAAGGTCTGGTATTTGGTTTAATCACATTTTCTGTTCCTATGATATTGGGTATTTGGAGCAGCATGCAGTTCTTGAATTACTCACTTATTACTTCTGTTCTTCTTGCCAGTATGTATGCCAGTCATACCCTCATAACATATCCTATTGTTAGCCGCTACGGACTTTCTCGCCAAAGAATTGTTAGTGTTACCATTGGTGGTACTGCAGTAACTGTGGCTTTGGCCTTGGCTGTATTGGCTGTGATAAGTGGTATGTATAAAGGAGAGGATATAGGTGGCTGGTTCTGGGTGCAGCTACTGCTTAAGGTATTTGTACTTTGTGGATTGATAATATTCTTCATGCCTCGTATAGCTCGCTGGTTCTTCAGAAAATATGAGGATCCTGTGATGCAATTCATCTTTGTACTGGCAATGGTGTTCCTTGGAGGTGGCTTGATGGAACTTGTTGGTATGGAGGGAATACTTGGTGCTTTCCTCGCCGGTCTTGTTCTTAACAGATTCATTCCTCAGATATCACCACTCATGAACAGAATAGAGTTTGTGGGTAATGCCCTCTTCATACCATATTTCCTTATTGGAGTGGGTATGATAATTGACATAAACTGTTTCCTTAAGGGCGGAGTGGTGCTTAAAGTGGCAATAGTGATGTCGGTTGTTGCAACTTTCAGTAAGTGGCTTTCTGCATGGTTTACACAGAAACTCTATCATTATACTAAAGTAGAGAGAAAGATGATGTTTGGTCTGAGTAACTCTCAGGCTGCAGCAACACTTGCAGCAGTTCTTATCGGACATGAAATAATAATGGAGAATGGCGAGAGATTGCTGAATGATGATGTCCTTAATGGTACTGTTGTCATGATTCTTATAACATGTATCATCAGTTCTATTGAGACTGAACGTGCTGCAAAGAGGATGATTGTTAACGAGATAACAGATAAAGACAGCAAGAAGAGTGAAAGTGAGAAATTCCTTATATCTGTATCCAACCCTGATAGCATAAAAGGGCTAATAGAGATGGCTCTCGTGATGCGTAAGCCGAAGAGCAAGGAGGAGATGATAGCATTGAGCGTTATCAATGATAATAATAGCTCAGAGGCAAAGGAGATTGTTGCTAAGAGGAATCTTGATAATGCGGCAATGATAGCTGCATCTGCTGATGTGGAATTAAAAACAATGCTTAGATATAGTCTTAACATCTCACAAGGTATTACTCATGCCATGCGTGAAAATGATGTTACTGATTTGATTATCGGTCTGCATCGCAAGGTTAATATAATGGATAGCTTCTATGGAAACGTTGCAGATAATTTGTTGAAGACCAACCATAGGCAGATAATGATATTGAAGCTTCTGATGCCTGTTAATACTCTTAGGAGAATAGTTGTAGCCGTTCCTCCTAAATCTGAATATGAGGTGGGTTTCGTGAAATGGGTCAATCAACTCTGCCGAGTGGCTAAACAGTTGGGATGTAGGGTGCATTTCTTTGCTTGCGAAGAGACAGGAGAGAAGATCTCTGCAGTTGTGAAGAGACAACAAGGAGAGACTTTCACAGAGGTATCTCTTTTGGAGTATTGGGATGACCTTTTGATGCTCACTTCACAAGTTAACTATGATCATCTATTTGTAATAGTTTCATCAAGAAAGGGCTCAATATCATACCAGCCTTCGTTTGAGGAACTTCCTATGCAGATAACAAAATATTTCTCAAATAACAGTTTTATGATGCTATATCCTGACCAGATTGGTGAACCGCAAGATGTACTTCATTTCTCTGATCCTAGACGTCCTAACAACTCAGATGTATATGGCAATGTAGGAAGATGGTTTTATAGATTATTTAAAAAGGACGAAAAGAATGGTTGATTATAGTTGGCAGGAGAGAACAGCCCTTCTGTTTGGTGATGAGAAAATATCTAGGATACGCAATGCGAATGTATTAGTTGTAGGTACCGGAGGTGTCGGAGGGTATGCTGCTGAGATGTTATGCAGAGCAGGGGTAGGTAAGATGACCATTGTTGATGCAGATACTATTCAACCTAGCAATATAAACAGACAGATTATAGCACTACACTCGAATACAGGCTCATCAAAAGTTGAAGCACTAAGTAAGCGTCTCAAAGATATCAATCCTGATCTGGAACTGACTAGCGTTGAGGAATATCTTAAGGATGAGGCTATACCTGAGCTTCTTGAAAAGGAGAAGTTTGACTTTGTAGTTGACGCTATAGATACTGTTGCTCCTAAATGCTTTCTGATATTTGAATGTCTGAAGAAGAAGATTAAAATAGTTAGCAGCATGGGTGCCGGCGCAAAATCGGATATTACAAAAGTAGGCTTTGCAGATATATGGGATACATATCACTGCGGACTTAGCAAGGCTGTAAGAAAAAGATTGCAGAAGATGGGTATGAAAAAGAAATTACCGGTGGTATTCAGCTCTGAACAGGCAGACCCAAAAGCAGTGCTGCTTGTTGATGAGAGAAATAAAAAGTCTACATGCGGTACTGTTAGCTATATGCCGGCAGTATTCGGATGCTACCTGGCAGAATATGTGATAAAGAAGTTGTAATTATGATAGAACTTAAGGGAATAACTAAGAGCTTCGGCTCTTTACTAGTGCTCAAGGGCATTGACCTCACTATAGATAAAGGAGAGATAGTTAGTATTGTAGGCCCTAGTGGCGCCGGAAAGACTACTCTTCTTCAGATTATGGGAACACTTGACAAACCGGAAAGCGGCGAAGTGCTGTTCGATGGTGTCAATGTTGAAAAGATGAAAGAAAAAGAACTATCCAAGTTCCGAAACAGAAACATCGGCTTTGTATTCCAGTTTCATCAGCTACTCCCTGAGTTTACAGCTTTGGAGAATATAATGATGCCGGCGTTGATAAACGGTGTATCTTTTAAGAAGGCTAAAGAGAGAGCAGAAGAGATTCTTCAGATATTGGGGCTTGAGGAGAGAGGCGCACATAAGCCTGCAGAACTTTCAGGTGGAGAGAAACAGAGAGTTGCTGTGGGACGTGCTTTGATAAACAAACCATCTGTTATATTGGCTGATGAACCTTCCGGTAGTCTTGATACAAAGAATAAGGAGGAGTTGCATCAACTATTCTTTGATCTGCGTGATAAATTAGGACACTCCTTTGTTATCGTGACTCACGACGAGACATTGGCCAAACTAACTGACAGAACGATACACATCATTGATGGTAAAATATCGGACTGTAATTAATAACAATCATCAACAAAATATGTTGATAGAGTGTTATATACATATAATATATAAAAATTGGAAATGAATATAGAACTAGGAAAATATAATAAGCTTACAGTAGTAAAAGAGGTAGATTTCGGTGTATACCTTGACGGAGGTGAAGAGGGAGAGATACTTCTTCCTACTCGTTACGTACCCGAAAGACTAAATGTAGGCGATGAGATTGAAGTTTTCATATATCTCGATATAGATGAGAGAACAATAGCTACAACACTTCATCCTTACGCACAGGTAGGAGAGTTTGCATGTCTTGAAGTGGCATGGGTAAATGAATTCGGAGCATTTTTGGATTGGGGACTTATGAAGGATCTTTTCGTACCATTCCGCGAACAGAAGATGAGAATGGATAAAGGAAGGAAATATGTTGTCTATGTAATGATCGACTCCGATAGTTACCGTATTATGGGAACAGCAAAAGTTGAGAAATATCTTAGCAAGGAGTTCCCTAAGTACAAGAGTGGCCAAGAGGTTGACATGATGGTATGGCAGAGAACAGAACTTGGATTTAAGGTTATCATAGACAACAAGTATGCGGGACTTATATATTCAAATGAGGTGTTCCAACCTTTGGAATTAGGTATGAAACTTAAAGGATATATAAAGAATGTTCGTGAAGATGGAAAAATAGATGCCTCTATCCAGAAGGTGGGAGTGAAGGGCATTGAGGATTTCTCGGCAACACTTCTTGGTTATCTTAAAGAGAATGGCGGACATACTAATCTGAATGATAAGTCTGACCCTGAGGATATATATGATACTTTCGGTGTAAGCAAGAAGGTTTTCAAAAAGGGCGTTGGAGATCTATATAAGAGACATCTTATAAGAATCTCAGATGACGGAATATATCTTATTTAGAATAGATTGAGGGAATTCCCTAATAAATATAGGAATTCTCCTAATGAATTATAGGAATTTTAAATTGTAGGGGGAATTATTTCTCCCTATTTTTGATTCAAGAAAAACAAACAATTAATACCTACAGTCATGAGAAAACTTAATAAAATATTGATGGTTGTTGTAATGTTAGCTGTTACAATACCTGCATTAGGAGCTATGAGTACTGGTAATGTAAGGAAGAATACAAGATTCCTAACTGACCGCATGGCATATGAACTGAATTTGTCACAAGATCAATACGATGATGTTTACGAAGTAAACTATGATTTCATAAATAATGTTCGATACATAATGAGCAATGTTTCAAGAGGTGATTATTATGCTATTGACAGGTATTATGACTTCCTTGATGTACGTAATGATGATTTGAGATGGATACTTTCTCCATCACAATATTCAAGATTTATCGATATAGATTATTTCTATCGTCCTATCTATACAGAAAACAGAAGGTGGACATTTAGAATATATGATATCTATTCTAATATAAACTTCTTCTATTTTGGCAGACCATATCACTATTCTTCTTATAATGGCGGACACTATAGAACTCATTATAATAACATAAGTTTCTATCAGAACCGTTGGAGTAAGAGATATAATTTCAGTGACAGATATCACGATCGCTATGCTATACGTGATGACAGAAGATTCGATACTTACCGTAAACACGATTTCGGAGTAAATGTACGCCCTAATAATGGTTATGATAGAAATAATAACAGACGTCCTGAAGTAAATCCAAGAAATGATAACAATAACCGTCAGGGAAGAGATTATCGCCAGGATAATAACAATCGTTATGACAACAATAATAGCTATAGAAACAATAACGACCGTAGATATGACAACAATAACAGCTATAGATCAAATAATGATAGCCGTCCTGCAAGAGTAGAGACAAGGAGAGACGAATCAACCCGTCCTGCAAGAGTAGAAAATAGAAGAGATGATTCAGCTAGACCAGCAGATGTACGCAGACCTTCATCTACAAGAGATAATAGTGAAAGAGTAGACAACAGCAGGAATGAGTCAGCTAGAACTAGCAGCACTTCAAGTGTTAGAGAAAGCAAAAGCAATAGCTCATCTAACAGTAATAGTGAAAATAGTTCAAGAGAAAGAAACGAAGGTGCAAGAAGAAGATAATTTAATTTTTAGTAGTCAAAAAGTATTAGTGGTTTAAAAGTTTATTGGTAAAAAGGATAAGAGGGGAGGATATTACAGTTCTCCTCTTTTATTTTTGCAATGAAGAGTGTAAATTATAGAAGATAAGATATTTATCTTCTATAATTTAGATGAAATTCTACTACTGCTTCTATACCTTTACGGAATAGGTCAAGCGAAAAATTTTCATTAGGGGAGTGTATGGCATTGCTCTCAAGGCCAAATCCCATTAATATCGTTTTAATGCCGAGTACTCTCTCAAAATCAGAAATAATGGGTATACTTCCTCCACGACGTACAGCAAGAGGCTTTTTACCAAATGCTTTCTCAAAACCTTTTTCTGCAGCTTTGTATGCAGGAAGTGAAATAGGACATACATAACCTTCGCCTCCATGCATTGGCGTTACTTTAATATCAACATAATCAGGAGTAATGCTCTTTATATAGTCGACAAATAGTTTAGATATCTCCTCATGTTTTTGATTTGGTACAAGCCGGCATGAGACTTTAGCATAAGCTTTTGATGGTAATACAGTCTTAGAACCTTCACCCGTATAGCCACCCCAAATACCACAAACATCGAATGATGGACGGCAACTATTACGTTCCAAAGTAGAGAAACCTTTCTCACCTTTCAGCGCTTTGACGCCTATGGCTTCCATATATTTTTCCTCGTTGAAAGGTATATTGGCAATCATATCTCTTTCCTCTTGAGGAACAGCCTCTACGTCATCGTAGAAATGAGGGATTGTTATTTTCCCATCCTCATCGACTATCTTAGATATTATCGAACATAGTGTGTTTATAGGATTTGCCACCGCACCACCGAAATGACCTGAATGAAGGTCTCTGTTTGGTCCTGTAACCTCTATCTCCCAATAAGCAAGGCCGCGAAGTCCTGTTGTAAGCGAGGGCAGTTCGGCACCAAGCATACTTGTGTCCGAAACAAGAATGATATCTGAATTAAGAAGTTCCTTATGGGTACTAATAAATGTGCTTAGGCTAGGGGAGCCAATCTCCTCTTCACCCTCGAATATAAATTTGATATTATTCTTAAGAAGATTGTTATTTACCAAGTACTCAAAAGCTTTCGCCTGAATCATTGATTGTCCTTTGTCATCATCTGCACCACGAGCATAAATCTTGCCATCTCTTATCTCCGGTTCGAATGGAGTGCTTTTCCATAGTTCAAGAGGTTCTGCAGGCATTACATCGTAATGAGCATAAATTAGTATTGTAGGAGCATTGTTATCAACATGCTTCTGTGCAAATACTATGGGATTTCCCTCTGTGGGCATCACCTCAGCCATGTCTGCTCCAGCTTCAAGAAGTAGCTCTTTCCATCTGTTGGCACAAGCAATTATATCTTTCTTATGCTCAGGCATGGCACTAACACTTGGTATACGTATTAGTGAGAAAAGTTCCTCAATAAATCTGGATTCGTTTTCTTGAATATATCTCTTTACTTCCATATTAATTCATAAGATTATTACAACTGAGTTGTCTTATCAAGCAGGTAGTAGTCGAGTATGGTCATAGCTGCCATAGCCTCAACGATAGGTACCGCTCTTGGTAAAACACATGCATCATGTCTTCCTCTTGCCTTCATGGTTGTATCTATTCCATCGATGTTCACAGTGTGCTGTTCCATAAGTATAGTAGCAACAGGCTTGAATGCAACACGGAAATATATATCCTCACCATTACTTATTCCTCCTTGAATACCTCCAGAGAAATTCGTTCTGGTATCTATTCTCCCTTGATTGTTATAGAATACATCGTTCTGCTGGCTTCCTTTTAACTCCATAGAGTCAAATCCTTGACCATATTCGAATCCTTTTACTGCATTTATGCTGAGCATGGCTCCGCCAAGTGCAGCATGAAGCTTACCGAAGACAGGTTGGCCAAGTCCTATTGGGCATCCTTTTATAACGCAACTTACTACACCTCCAATTGTATCACCTTCACCCTTAACCTTCATTATAAGATCTTCCATCTCTTTTGCTTTATCTGGATCTGGGCAGCGTACACCATTTGACTCGATAAGATCAAGATTGTATTGATTATAATCTTTATCAAGTTTTATTGCTCCTACCTGAGATGTATAAGCGGTCACGCTTACTCCAATCTGCTTGAGTGCAATCTTTGCCAAAGCACCTGCTACCACACGAGATATTGTCTCTCTGGCAGATGAACGTCCTCCACCACGATAATCACGAATACCGTACTTCTGCATGTATGTAAAGTCAGCGTGCGACGGTCTGAATATATTTTTTATATTATCGTAGTCATTGGAGTGCTGGTTCTGGTTCCATACAACGAAACCTATAGGACATCCTGTTGATTTCCCTTCGAATATACCTGATAAAAATTCAACTTTATCGGGTTCTTTACGGGCTGTAGTAAGCAGAGACTGACCTGGTCTGCGTCTGTCTAGCTCGCTCTGAATAAAGTCTGTATCTATCTTTATACCAGTTGGAAAGCCATCAATTACTCCGCCGATTCCCATGCCATGGGATTCACCGAATGTTGTAACTTTGAATATATTACCGAATGAGTTGAACATAGTATTAACTATTTTATTGATTAAAAATGTAATAAAATAATGTACTCTTTAGAGTTTAAAAAGAGGATTTTGATCAGAATTTAACTTCTGGAGCCTTGTTTGCTCCCTCTTCTGCTTCAAAATATGGACGTTTCTCGAAACCGAACATACCTGCTACAATGTTAGTTGGGAACTTACGGATTTTAGTGTTGAATTCTTTAGCAGTATCATTGAACCTCTTGCGTTCAACACTTATTCTGTTTTCTGTTCCTTCAAGTTGTGCCTGAAGTTCCTGAAAGTTCTGATTTGCCTTAAGTTCAGGATATGCTTCAGTAATAGCAAGCAGTCTGCTTAATGCAGCACCTACTTCACCCTGAGCTTTCTGATAAGCAGCTATTTTCTCAGGAGTAAGATTGTCAGCATCTATAGTCATCTGTGTAGCCTTACTTCTTGCTTCCACAACAGCCTGGAATGTTGACTTTTCGTGTGCTGCATATCCTTTTACCGTGTTCACTAGGTTAGGGATTAGGTCGGCACGGCGTTGATATTGATTTTCAACATTACCCCATGATGTGCTAACTGACTCATCCATAGTTACTAATGAGTTATATGATGATACACTCCACATTACCAATAAGGCAACGAATGCCACAATTGCTCCGATTGTAATTAGTTTCTTATTCATCTTATTTTTTTTTGTTTCTCAATTATAGTAATATTTTTCCTATTATTTGCAATTAGATGTAAAAGATATTAGAAACGGCTTCCTGCTCCACCGCCTCCGAAACTTCCTCCGCCGTAGCTACCTCCGCCAAAACCACCGAAGCCTCCACCTCCGCCGCCTCTGCCGAAACCGCCGAAGATTATTGGACCTCCGGAACCTCCTCTAGGTCCTCTGTAATCATCATCCGATGACCTCTCATTCTTCACGAATGTGTGGCCACAGTTTAAACATTTGTATTTCACTGCATCAATTCTGATTCCATTCTCTTTTGATACCAATGCAGATGAAACACGTTGTATTTTGTGTTTCTTACATACCGGACACCTCTTGTTCCACCATGTAACAAATAGTGCACCAAAAATTAAAGCTGTAAGACCAAAGGCAAACGTGAGGAAAAATTTAGCATCACCAGAAACTTCCGGATTATTTTCTCTCTTCATAGATCCGTCAAGGTATCCTCTTACAGCAGTAACACCTTCAACCATACCTTTGCTCCAATCTCCTTCACTGAAGTACGGCACCATGTATTTTGTCTGTATTCTTTTACATAAAGCATCAGGCAGATCACCCTCGATGCCGTATCCTGTGGCAAATTGTACGCATCTTTCGTCTGTAGAGAGAAGTATTACCAAACCATTATCTCTTTTCTTTTCACCTATTCCGTACTTTTGTCCAAGTTGCTGTGCAAAGTCGAAACAGTCGCCTCCCTCTATTCCTGATACCACCACCACAAGGGCTTGTATTCCGGTCTTCTGCTCAAGGGCATATAGAGTGGTATCCATCGCCATCACTGCCTCAGCAGATATGATATTGTCTGGGTTACTTACATATCTACTCTTGTCTTGCAGGTGAACGATAGGTATCTCATCTACTTTATACTCCTTTGCCTCTATTGAGAAGCATGACAGGGTAAATAAGATTAAAATAAAAGTCTTTAATATTTTCATCTGATGTATTTATCTACAAATGTTTTAACTCTTTTAGTATACTCTTCAGTATAATCATAATATGACATTGCATGCTTTGCTCCGGGTACTATCCATAACTCCTTCGGTGCAGCTTTTGTCTCATAAAGTTTATATACCATACTTGTTGGTACATAGGTATCTCCATCACCATGTATGAAAAACATAGGAAGTTTACACTTAGCAACTTGATTCAAAGCAGATGCCTCCTTGAAGTTCCATCCATACTCCATCTGGCATAATATGTTTGCAGCATCTAGGATAGGGAAAGAAGGCAATCCAAACTCATCGTTTAACTGTAGCTTGAACTCGTCCCATACACTTGTATATCCACAATCTTCAACAAAGCATTTTACATACTTTGGCTGTGGATCTCCTGACTCCATCATGACAGTTGCAGCTCCCATTGAAATACCATGTAGAACCATCTCTGTTGAATCTCCGAACATGCTATTGGTAACATCCATCCATTGTCGCACATCAATGCGGTCTAGCCATCCCATCTGAATGCTATTGCCACCACTAAGACCTGAATTGCGAAGGTCAGGAATAAGAATATTGAATCCGAGCTTTTTGTTATACATGTAACCTATCATCATCATCCTTATGGCATTGTCTGTATAACCATGAACGATCAACGCTGTCTTCTTTGTTTCATCACTTGCCGGGACAAAATAGGAGTGGAGTTTTACTCCATCAGGGGAGTAAATAAATGTATCTTTCAGTGCGCCTGCTTTTTCAAGGCTATCTTTCCAAAAGCTTAGATATGGATATTCTTCGAACATATATTGCCATGAACTGTCCAAATCACGCCCACGATTTTCGGGCTTGAGCGAATAGTCAAGCATATATTGTCCGCCAAGAAATGGGATTAACAAGACAATGCAAAATGCAATAATGCAACGAATTATCAGTCTCTTTTTTCTCATAAATTATCTATTCCATATCTCCCAAGCTCCATATGCCTGGTATATAAGCATCTCTAATCCATTCTTAGTGGTAGCTCCATGTTCAGCTCCTCTTTTCATGAATAGAGTTTCATCAGGATTATATATCAAGTCGTATAGTAAATGCTTTTCAGTAAGAAGAGAATATGGGATATCAGGGCACTTATCAACTTTAGGAAACATGCCTACAGGTGAACAGTTGACTATAACATTATACTCCTGCATAATCTCTTCATTAATATCCTTATATGAAATCATCTCCTCTTTAGGACTTCTTGAAACAAAAGTTGACTCTATTCCCAATTTTTTCAATCCGTGGAATATAGCTTTTGAAGCCCCTCCAGTCCCTAAAATTAATGCTTTATTATGATATTCCTTGAGAAGAGGTTTGATAGATTTGGTAAAGCCGATAATATCCGAGTTGAAACCTATAAGTTTTTTTTCTCCTTTATCAACAGTAATCTTAATAACATTTACGGCTCCAATATCTGCTGCATCTTTATCGATGCCATCAAGATATGGTATAATCTGTTCCTTATATGGTATAGTTACATTTAAACCGGCAATATCCTTATTATTATTCACGACTTTAGTAAAATCTTGAATATTAGCAATCTCAAAGTTAACGTATTCCGCATCAATCTTTTCTGAATGGAACTTGTCATTAAAGAAACTCTTAGAGAATGAGTGTTCTAATGGATAACCTATTAAGCCAAATTTTTTCATTACTTGCTCTGTTTTGATGCCATGTATAGTGTGCAGATTCCAAAAGTAAGTCTTTTGAATTCCACTTTCTTAAATCCTGCTTTCTCAATAATCTTACTCATAACCTCTCCTTGTGGGAAGGCTTTAATTGATTCAGGAAGATAAGTATATGCATTATCATCTTTCGAAAGAAGTTTTCCTATACTAGGTATTACAATTTTTGAATATATGGAATAAAGCTGTTTCATTGGGAACATCTCCGGTTCCGATAGTTCCAAGATTACAAGGTGTCCATCACTTTTCAATACTCTGCACATCTCTTCAAGTCCTTTGTCAAGGTTCTCAAAGTTACGTATTCCGAAAGCTACGGTTATAGCATCAAAGCTATTGTCTTGAAAAGTCAGTGAGCAACAGTCCTCTTTTTTAAACTTGATCTTGTCTGATAATCCGAGTTCCTTAACCTTACTACGGCCAACATTCATCATCCCTTCTGAAATATCTGCCCAAGTAACTCTTCAGGTTTTAGTATTTTATAAGCCTGAATAGCAAAGTCTCCGGTTCCAGTTGCCACATCCATCATCTTTTGTGGAGCAAAGGGTCTCAGGAACTTTATAGCTTTTCTCCTCCAGATTTTATCTATTCCGAAAGAGAGGGTGTGATTAAGTTTATCGTAGGCAGATGCAATATTGTCGAACATCTTTTCAACCTGTCTGCCTTTCTTTTCATCACTGTTATATGGCTTAATATTTTCTTGAGGATAATTCATCTAATAAAAATGTAAGTTGTTATCGGAAGCGGTAATCAGCCGCTTCCGATATAAATTTATTTTAGATAGTTCTTAATGTTTTTGTCTATTCTTTCAGATATATTGTCTGTATCTGCCTTTAAGAAAGTCTCACCGGTGATATGTTCATAAAGTTCAATATAGCGCTCGCTGATAGAGTTTACTATCTCTTCGGTCATTTCTGGAACTGTCTGTCCCTCTTTACCTTGGAATCCGTTCTCCATGAGCCATTCGCGAACAAACTCTTTAGATAGCTGTTTCTGAGCTTCACCTTTCTCGAATCTTTCCTGATAACCTTCAGAGTAGAAGTAGCGGCTTGAGTCAGGTGTATGAATCTCATCCATAAGATATATTTCACCATTGTGCATACCGAACTCATATTTAGTATCTACAAGTATAAGTCCTCTTTCGGCAGCAATCTCTGTACCACGTTGGAAAAGTGCGAGAGTATATTTCTCAAGAATTTCATACTCCTCTTTAGTAGCAAGACATTGTCTTAGGATCTCCTCTTTAGATATATCTTCGTCATGAAGTCCCATCTCAGCTTTAGTAGTAGGAGTGATGATAGGAGTTTCAAACTTTTGGTTCTCTCTCATTCCCTCAGGAAGTTTCACGCCACAGATTTCACGTACTCCGCTTTTGTATGCTCTCCATGCACTTCCACAAAGATAACCACGTACAATCATTTCAACAGGGAAACCTTTGCACATTACACCCACAGTAACCATAGGGTCTGGAGTAGCAAGTTTCCAGTTTGGACATATGTCTTTAGTAGCATCAAGGAATTTTGCTGCAATCTGGTTCAACATCTGTCCTTTGTAAGGAATACCTTTAGGCAGTACGACATCAAATGCTGAGATACGGTCGGTGGCAACCATTACAAGTTTCTCATTATTGATGTTGTATACATCACGTACCTTCCCATTATAAACATTTACCTGACCGGGAAAATTAAAGTCGGTTTTTGTTAATGCTTTGCTCATGTCTCTACAATTAAATGAATATTTTATTTCTTAGAATTCTCTTTCTTCTCGATGATCTCTTTTTTTATCTTCTCGTCAAATTTCTCATAGGCTTCTACAATCCTAGTTACAATTTTATGACGTACGATATCTTTCTTATTGAGTTCAACGAAGCTAATACCTTTCACTCCCCTAAGTATTCTCATTGCCTGAACAAGTCCCGAAGTTTGTGAGGATGGAAGGTCTATCTGAGTTATATCACCTGTGACAATCATCTTTGTGTTCATACCCATACGTGTAAGGAACATCTTTATCTGTTGGGTTGTAGTATTTTGAGCTTCATCCAGTATCACCACAGCATCATTAAGAGTTCTTCCCCTCATGAAAGCCAGAGGAGCAATCTGAATTATATTCAACTCCATATATTCCTTAAGCTTTGCAGCCGGAATCATATCTTGAAGTGCATCATAAAGAGGTTGCAGATATGGGTCTATCTTATCTTTCATATCACCAGGTAGGAACCTAGCTTTTCTCCAGCCTCAACGGCAGGGCGGCTCAAGATAATTTTCTTTTTCTCCTTATTTTTTAGTGATCTCACGGCAAGAGCTATTGCTGTGTAGGTTTTACCTGAACCAGCCGGTCCGACAGCAAAAATCATATCATTCTTTTCGTATTCCTGAACAAGTTTTTGCTGGTTAACACTTCTGGGAGTAATAGGCTTTCCTGTCACAGAAAAAACGATTGTGTCACCTTTCTTCTCAATCTTTGGTGATTTGCCTTTTATTATATCTAGAATGACCTCTTCATTCAGTGAATTGTATTCCGCACAATACTTTTCAAGAGCAGTAATACTCTCTTCAAAAGCGCACATCTCTTCCTCATCACCCAAAACCTTTATTATATTGCCTCTTGCGACAATTCTTAATTTAGGATATAGAGCTTTTATCATCTGGATATTTGAGTTATTGATACCATAGAATATAACAGGATCAATATCCTCAAGCACAATATGTTTTTCTATCATCTAAATAATTTATGTATCCTATATCAGGCCTGATTTTAATAAGTGCAAATTTAGTGAAAGGTTTCTTATAGTTATTGGCTTTCTCTATTTTTTATTTTTTCATACTTGTAAAACATGAAATTTAACTTTGTATTTATAAACAAACAAAGAATCCGATGAACTATATAAAATACACGACATTTGTCCTCTCTATTTTATCAATAACAGTGCTTTCTAGTTGCAAAAAAGATATGTCAATGAAGATGAATGAACCCAGAAATATTCATGGAATAGTGGGATTTCAAAGAACATTCAATGACATGAATGATGCTCATCTGGCGGTTGCCCAAAAATATGGTATCACCCCTATTGAGTCTACTGAAGAGGCAGAGAAAATGAAGGACCAACTCACTGAACTTATCCCCAACGAGCACTTTGCAATGGATTCTTTGACTCACTCTATACCTTTTCTAGTACCAAGAGCTTATAACTTATTGGATGAACTTGGAACCATATTCATCGACTCACTATCAAACAAAGGTCTTAATCCAAATCAGATTGTTGTCACTTCAGTATTGCGCACTAAAGATGATGTGAAGCGTCTTAGAAAAGGTAATGGAAATGCTTCTTTGAACTCAGCACATTTCTATGGTACTACTTTCGATGTAGCTTATGCCCGATTCAAAAAGGTTGAAGACCCTGACGGACGTCCTATGCAGGATGTTAGCCAGGACACATTGAAATTAGTACTTGCCGAAGTCCTTTATGATATGCAGAAAAACAAGAAATGTTATATAAAGTATGAGGTAAAGCAGGGCTGTTTTCATATCACAGCGAGATAACTCTCTGCAGGAGTAGATAATCTCTCTTTGATTATGCCCTGATTACTTCTCTACCATATTTCACTTCCTCCATCTGTTGGAAGACCGTCGTTGTATTTCTCTCCTATATGAGAGGCGTCGCAAAATGGTTTATTCTTTGATTTACCGCATCTGCATAGAGTAACTCTGTTTCTTATCTCATATTCTTTGCCGTCTTCATCGATAATAGTTATTCCGCCTTTTACCCATATAGGGCCACTTATCTTTAATTCAGGTTGTTCTATAATCCCTATTGATGGAGGAAATGGTTTATCAATAATCTCCCCTGTGCTGTTATTCCTTAGCATAAGTCGTCCACTTGCGCAGTGGCATACTTCATGTAATAGTTTCTCATGACCTTCAGTATCACTCTTCTTTCTGACAAGAGCCCATGCTAAGCCACTAGTGGTACAGAACTGGGCATGTATACAGAATTTACTGTTGTCCTCTAATGTATATTCAGGTCCTGGATATTTTTTTGCCTCATCCACAAACTCCTTTTTATTGTCAGTCTCTTTCGGGTCCCATTGAGCATGCCTGTGCGAACCATCACAAAAAGGTGGATTTTTTGATACCCCGCATCGGCATAATGATATATGTCCATCTTCTTTAGGCTCTGTCTCAAAATGTATTCCTTTTTCGTAAAGCCATGCTTTCCCATCTTCGTTAGGTCTTATGATTTCTTGATCTATTGGGGGATTACCGTAAACAAGGTATGGGCCGTCAGCTTTGACTTTAATGTAGTAAGTCATATTATCTTCTTCCATGATATAAATTTAAAGGTTTATGAATTATAATATTAACGCTTTTAGCAATAACTTGTTTACTATCATGGCTAATAAAGTTTATATTTGCATTGAAATTAATAATATATGTATAGATACTTTATTTATTTAGCTTACGATGGCACGAACTACCATGGTTGGCAGATACAGCCAAATGGGAATAGTGTGCAGGAAGAGTTGATGAAAGCATTGAAAACCTTTTTAAGAGAGGATATTGAGGTTGTAGGAGCAGGAAGAACTGATGCCGGAGTGCATGCTCGACTTATGGTGGCACATTTCGACTTTCATAAGAGTTTGGACTGCAAGATGGTATGCGAAAAGATGAACAAGCTTTTGCCTCATGATATATCTATTTATAAGGTCGTTCCTGTGAGAGAGAACGCTCATAGCCGTTTTGATGCTACATATCGTACATATAAATATTATATCACACCTCACAAGAATCCATTCAACCGTAACTATACATGGTGCTTTCATCAGAAACTCGATGTCGATAAGATGAATGAAGCAGCAGCTACACTGTTTGATTACATTGACTTCACAAGTTTTAGTAAGTTGCATACAGATGTAAAGACAAACAACTGCAAGATTATGCACGCTCTTTGGGAAGAGGAGAATGGAGAACTGGTCTTTACAATAACAGCCGACAGATTCCTTAGGAATATGGTACGTGCTATTGTTGGAACATTGGTTGATGTAGGGTGGGGAAAACTTTCTATTGAGGGATTCCGCTGTATTATTGAGAATAAGGATAGGAGTCAAGCTGGTAGTTCAGTACCTGGTAAAGGACTTTTCTTGGTAGATATAGGATATAATGACGATATATTTTTATCCTGTTAGGAACTAATATTGTTTGGCTTTATAATAGATTTAAGATGACAGTCTTTCTATATGATTATACTTTCGAGGGCTTTCTAACTTCACTCTTTGATGCCTACTCGAACAAAATATTTCCTGATATGCTTTTGCGTGAGGGAAGTCAGCTACCTCTTTTTTATGATACCAAGATTACAATAGCAACCGATGAGACTAAGGCAAAAAGAGTTTGGAAAGCACTTGATAAGAAGTTGTCGGCAACAGCACTCTCTATGATTTCTTATTGCTGGATGTCACAAGAGGATGGTGTTGAGGATTATCTTTTCCGTTTTGTTAGAAAAACTATTGACTCTCCAATCTCTATAGAGACTAATTTTGCTGATGGTGATGTGCTTTACCTTTCTCGTCTTTTTAAGAGAATGTCGTATGAGAGCAGACGCATGATTCAGTTTATTCGTTTTCAGAAAGCTGCCGATGGTACCTACTTTGCCCCAATAGATACTCAATATAATGTCCTTCCGCTTATAGTACCACATTTCAAGGATCGTTTCAATGATCAGCCTTGGTTGATATATGATACTCATCGTGAGTATGGCTACTATTACGATACAAATGAGCTCCAACAGGTAACATTTCAGAATCCTGAACAACTGCATCTGATTACAGGAAAACTTAAGGAGACCATGATGGATGATGATGAACTTATGTTCCAGAAGTTATGGAAGACATATTTCAAGTCTGTTTGTATTAAAGAACGACTTAATCCTAGAAAACAGAAGCAGGATATGCCTGTGAGATACTGGAAATATATAACAGAAAAGCAGCGATAGTGGTATATTTAATAAGACGAATAGAAAAATTAGAAAGCATTTTTATTTTTGCTAAGTCTTCTTTTCTCCGTGGAGCTTTTAATTATCGCTTATAGAGATAATCATCAATTATCGTCAGAAAAAGGAATGATAAGTTGGTTCTCATCAATTTTTTTCTTTGGACGAGGCAGGAGCAGCGAACGTACATTCTCTGGAGATATTTCATTTATAGTCATAGTGGGAAGCTCATTACATGTTATAAAGTATTGAGCTTTTTTCATTACTACACCTATCTTTTTGAGACTGTAGAAACCAAGTTTTGAAAAGCGTCTTGAACTTATTATCAGCATAGCCGACTTAACCCCTATACCAGGGACTCTCAATATCATCTCATAATCGGCACTATTTATATCTACAGGAAAAAATTCCGGGTGACGTAATGCCCATCCCAGTTTAGGATCTACCTCCAGGTCAAGATTAGGGTTTGTATCATCCACAATTTCTTTCACATCGAATTGGTAGAATCTCATCAGCCAGTCAGCCTGATAGAGCCTGTTTTCTCTAACCAAAGGTGGCTGTTTAAGTACAGGCAACCTTTTGTCGTAGGTATTCACCGATATGTATCCCGAGTAATATACCCTTCTCATAGTAGGGGTATGATATAGTGATGATGAGAGATATAGTATATCTTTATCCGATTCGGCAGTAGCTCCAACAATCATCTGGGTACTCTGACCGGCAGGAACGAATCGTGGAGTATGTCTGTATTTTTTCTGATCCTCTTTGTTGATAAGTATTCCCTGTTTTATATAGGTCATAGGTGTGAATACACTTTTATGATCCTTCTCCGGTGCCAGTAGCTTCAGACTCTCCTCCTTTGGAATCTCAATGTTAACACTCATTCTGTCAGCATACAATCCAGCTTCATTAACAAGTTCCCTGCTTGCACCAGGAATACTTTTAAGGTGTATATATCCATTGAATTTATGAATCAGTCGCAGATCTTTTGCTACTCTAACCAGCCTTTCCATGGTGTAGTCAGGATTTCTTACCACACCCGATGATAAGAACAGACCCTCAATATAGTTACGGCGATAAAATTCCATTGTGAGAGTTACCAGCTCGTTTACCGATAAAGTAGCTCTCGGTATATCATTGCTCCTACGGTTTATGCAGTAGGCACAATCGTATATACAATTATTAGTGAGCATTATTTTGAGTAAGGAGACACATCTTCCATCATCAGCAAAGCTATGACAAATGCCAATTCCACCAACAGTATTGCCTAAAAAGCCTTTTTCCGCTTTTCTTACTGTACCGCTACTCGAACATGATACATCATATTTAGCTGATTCAGTGAGGGTCTTAACTTTTGCAAGTACGTTCTCGTTTAGCATATCTGTTGTGATAAGATGATTGCAAATTTAGTTATTTGCTCATATTATTGTACCTTTGCAGCCATTAAAAATAGGTAAAATAGATATGTGGTTATTATTAGCTTTTCTTTCGGCAACTCTGCTTGGCTTTTATGATGTATTTAAAAAACATTCCCTATCGGGTAATGCTGTTATACCGGTTCTTTTCCTGAATACACTCTTTTCGAGCCTCATTTTTCTTCCCTTTATATTAGTATCTTATCTCTCTCCATCATTACTTGATCAGACGATGTTCTTTGTTCCAACGGTAGGATGGGAGGTACAGAAATATATAGTACTTAAATCTTTTATCGTACTCTCTTCTTGGATACTGGGATATTTCGGAATGAAGCATCTTCCATTAACTATTGTTGGTCCTATCAATGCTACTCGTCCGGTAATGGTTCTTGTAGGTGCATTGCTTTTCTTTGGAGAGCGACTTAATCTTTATCAATGGATAGGTGTGTTGCTTGCCATAGCTTCATTTTTCCTTCTAAGCAGAAGTGGAAAAAAGAGGGAATAGATTTCAAGCACAACAAATGGATATACTCTATTGTAGGAGCTGCTATTCTTGGAGCAATAAGCGGGTTGTATGATAAATATCTTATGGCCCCATTAAGCGAAGGAGGTATAGGACTTGACCGCATGGTTGTACAATCATGGTACAACATATATCAATTTTTCATGATGGGAGCTATGCTCATACTTTTATGGTGGCCTAAGCATAAACAGACTACACCTTTTCGTTGGGAGTGGTCAATTCTGCTCATATCAATATTCCTCTCTGCAGCAGACTTTGTATACTTCTATTCACTAAGTCTTGATGGAGCAATGATATCTATTGTATCTATGGTAAGACGTTCAAGTGTCTTGGTATCATTTGCCTTCGGAGCGATATGGTTTCATGAGAAAAATCTTAAGAATAAGGCAGCCGATCTTGCTTTAGTGCTTATAGGTATGATTTTCTTATATTTGGGAACGCGATAACCTATAAATTACTATTGTTGTAGGATCAAAGTAAAATGAAAAGCAATATTAGATAAAGAAGAGTCTACTATTCTCATATATTATGATGGCTGGATACATATAATCAAAAATAATAGTAGTGCCCATTAATAAAATTTCTATTTTAGTGGGCACTATTTTTTTGAATGATTTTATGATATATACCTAAGCAGAAATTAATATGTACAAACCTATTCTAAAAATGTTTTTCACCTTATCACTATTATCTTTCCCAATTTCATCAACATTGTTGGCACAAGATATAAAGATGGTTGAGATTCCTTCCGGTTCATTCTATATGGGTAGCAAGGGAGAAGGGGAGGATTATGATGAGGCTCCTATTCATAAAGTAATTATATCACACTCGTTTCGTATGGGTGAGACCGAGATTACAAACAGGCAGTATGAAATATTCCGCCCGGAACATAGTAAGCTGAGAGGAAAAAATGGTGTTTCAACAGAAGATGATGATGCAGTAGTAAATGTTTCCTATAATGATGCTTTAGAGTATTGCCGCTGGCTAAGTAAAAAAGAGAATAAGAATTATAGGCTTCCCACTGAGGCTGAGTGGGAGTATGCATGTCGTGCTGGCACTTATACACAATATTATACCGGAGATGGAATACCATCCTCAATGTCACGTAATCAGACTATCGCCAGAGATTATAAACCTGTATCACTTAAGGTAGGTGTTACTCCTCCTAACTCTTTCGGATTATATGATATGCATGGGAATGTGGAGGAGTGGTGCATGGACTGGTATGGTGCATATAGCTCTGAAGAAGAGATAGATCCTATAGGTCCGGCTAACGGTGAATATAGGGTGACAAGGGGTGGCAGTCATAATACTCCTGCGAGGTATCTTAGAAGTGCGAATAGGATGGCTATGATTCCGGAAGATAAACATTCACTTACTGGATTCAGAGTTGTTGAGAGTGAAATATCACTTGTGTCAAATGTCATCGACAAGGAGAAAGCCTATTTTTTAGAGCCTATCCCTTTTGTTATTGAGCCAAAGGACAAAAGTGTTCCTTTCTATAGTCACAATCATCAGCCATCTGTTACCTGGTGTGATAATGGTGATATTATAGCTGCATGGTTCTCGGCAAACGAAGAGAACGGACGTGGTATGGTTGTACTCTCTTCAAGACTTCGTAAAGGTGCTGATAGCTGGGAACCTGCTCAACTATTTTACAAAGTTCCGGATAGAAATATGACAGGTACATCCATATTTAATAACAAGAAGGGTGAGATATACCATTTCAATGGGGTTGAGGCAGCAGGTGACTGGCAGAACCTTATGGTTGTTATGCGAAAGAGTAATGATAATGGCTTTACCTGGTCGCAGTCAAAGATCATAGCTGCGGAGCACTCAAAACGTCATCAGATCATATCCGGGACAAGCTATACATCAAAAGAGTGGATACTTCAGGCTTGTGATGCCGGTCCCGATGGAAATGCCGGAACAGCTCTGCTTATAAGTAAGGATGGCGGCATAAGTTGGAAAGATGAATGGGATGGAGCGGTTATGCCTGATTTTAGTCAGGGTAAGAAGGGAACGACTATAGCGGGCATTCATGCAGGAGTAGTAGGCCTGAAAGATGGTAGTATAATGGCATTGGGAAGAGGAAATAGTATAAAGAACAACGACGGTATAAATAAGATGCCTATGAGTATCTCGCAAGATGGAGGTCGGGGTTGGACTTATTCAGCATCGGAATTTCCTCCTATTGATGGAGGCCAGAGACTTATCCTGATGCGTCTCAACGAAGGGCCTATATTGCTTGTGTCATTTACAGATCACCCGCAGCGTACTTCAAAGAGTGAGAGAGGAATGCTATTTACTAAATCCGATGGAACCACATACAAGGGATACGGCATGTATGCCGCTCTATCTTATGATGATGGCAAGAGTTGGAAGGTGAAAAAGCTTCTTACTGATGGTAAGGAACGATTTCTCGATGGAGGAGCATGGACAGGCAACTTTATTATGGATAAAAATAATGCTGAGCCAAGAGGCTATTTAGCTGCGGTGCAGTCGCCAGATGGGATGATTCACATCGTTAGCAGTCGTCTGCATTATAGATTCAACCTTAAATGGTTGGAAGAGTAATTATTGGTAATGAATAATTCAAGCTCAAAAGACATCGTTTATAGAGCCAAAGTGAACTCCTCTTCCATTGCCATGAAATAAGGTTATATGAAGAGAATGTCTGTCTATAACCTCACACCATACGACTGCTTAAGTGTCTCCATCACAAAAATGCTTTGAATACGGCTGACGTATTCAAGGGCACCAACCTTGTGTAAGATGAACTCCTGATATTCCTTCATACCTTGCACACTAACCTTCATTATGAAGTCAAAGTCACCACTCACGTTGTAGCACTCAGTTACCTCGTCCCAACTGTTCGCCTGTTCGCGAAACTCATCGGTAAGTGAGCGGTTGATTTGTTTGAAGCCTATATTGCAATACACTGTGAATCCCCGATCAATGCGGTCGGCGTCCACTATGGCTGTATACATCTTTATATATCCCTCGCGCTCCAGTCGACGATGCCTTTCGAAGGTGGGGGTAGTACTGAGGTGTATGCGTGCTGCCAGTTCTTTGTTTGTTAGTCGACTGTTCTGCTGCAATTCTCTTAGTATGCGGATGTCTGTATCATCCAGGGTTTGAATTTGTGCCATTCTTTTTAAAGTCTGTTTTTGAACTGTTGTTAGAATATTAATCTCTTAAAAGCATGGTAATATTATAGATAATTCCTAATTTTTCTTCCTTTTCTATCGATATATTCTTTTATTTTAACTCTGAATAATGGAAACAAATCTACTAAACGTGATGGCGGGTTTTGAAAAATTGAAGAGTGGTACAATCACAATCGACGGAATAATTGTCAACAGACTGAAATCGCGCCTGGCCGAAACCGAACTAATTTTATCCAGTAAACTCCTGAATGCAATTATTCAATTATAATAGTGTAACTAACTTCAAAATTGTGTTTTGGTGCGATGTATTGCATATACTTCTTATCTTTGAATTCACCATTATAATCAACATGATCACTCTCTCCGTACCAAGGTTCTATGCAGAAGAATGGTGCATCAGGGTGAGTAGCTGTCGGTGACCAAAGAGCAAGCACAGGAGAATCGAACTCAACACTTACGTAAGGGTGATGTTTTCTGTCAAGGAATGTAACCTTGTTTAACTGGTTATCTTCAAAAATATAAGTGTTGCAGTCAAAAGTTTTTGTATCAACCTCCATTAACCCTTTATTTGTAAGAAGTTCCTGATAATTGTCGCCTACACAGCCTTTCTCAAGTGGAACGTTGTATACAAGATCTTTCTTGCCGAATAGTGCAAAATATCCTCTTTCGCTTATTGTGGTATCTAAATCAGGAAAAAGGAATCCCGGATGTGCGCCAATTTGGAAGTACATATCTTTATCTCCAATATTTTGTACTTTCCATCTTACTATTATTCTATTACCTTTTAATATATAGCTGATAAGGAGTCTGAACTTGAATGGGTACACCTTTAGAGTCTCTTCATTACTCTCCAATACATATTCTATAGATGTTTCATCCTTTTGAAGCACCTCGAATTCCATATCTCTGGCAAAACCATGCTGTTCTAATGAATATTCAACTCCATTATTCCTATATACATTATTCCATACTCTTCCGCAAATAGGAAATAGAACAGGAGAATGTCTGCCCCAGTACTTAGGGTCGCCTTGCCATAAATATTCCTTATTATCTTTAATAATATTATGTAATTCTGCTCCGTGACTTGAAATGTTCAGAGTTAGTTCTGAATTTGAAATGGTGTTCATATAAAAGATTCATTTTTGATAGTTCAAAATTATGAAATGTTTTTCGTTTATCAAAAAACAGAAATGTTATGTTGGGTGTTTATATAATATTATCTAACATATTTTCAGGCAATTATTATTTTTTTTAAAAATATATTGAATTTTGTTTTTAAGTATTATAAGAATTTTTTAGTATTGTATCGAATAAATCGCAAAAGTACATCCTAAATAATAAAAAAAATTAATAAACCTTATACATTTATATTAAAATAATTATATATTTGCGGAGAAAACAGTAAATAAAGTGTAAATCTAAGCCTAAATTTTAATTCATAAAAACTATTAATCACTAAAATCACAATTATGCAAAAGCCACTACGTTCAGTTGGTACGTTATTGTTATGCTTCGGTCTTTCTTGCGGAATAGCATACGCTTTACCAGCAAACTCAGCATCGGAGTTGAAGATAACTCAACAGGCATCTACATGCACAGGTATTGTGAAGGATGCGACAGGAGAAGCTATTATTGGAGCTTCTGTAGTTGTAAAAGGAACTACAAATGGTACAATCACTGGTTTTGATGGAGATTTCTCTATAGCCAATGTTAACAAAGGTGCAGTTCTTGTAGTGTCATATATAGGATATAAGACACTGGAGGTAAAATGGAATGGAGAACCTTTGAACATTTCTTTGAGCGATGACACTCAATTACTTAGTGAAGTTGTTGTAACAGCACTTGGTATGAAACGCGATAAGAAAGCGTTGGGTTATGCAATGACAGAGATGAAAGGTGAAGACCTTAATTCGAATGTCATCAACCCAGTATCAGCTCTTCAAGGTAAAGTAGCAGGTGTTGAAATCAGCCAATCGGATGGTGGATTGTTCGGTAGCAACAAGATCCTTATCCGTGGCGCATCAACTCTTGGTAAAAACAATCAGCCAATTTATGTTGTAGATGGTGTCTTGCTTGATAATTCAATCAATGATGCATCTGCCGATTGGGATTCAAACAGTAATGACTATGGAAACGAACTTAAGAACCTTAATCCAGACGATTTCGAAACAGTATCTGTTTTGAAAGGTGCAGCTGCAACAGCTCTTTATGGTTCAAGAGGTTTGAATGGTGCCGTAGTTATCACAACAAAATCAGGAAAAAGTAAAAAAGGTTTGGGGATTAACTTCTCTCAGACTGTAGGTATTGATGTTATAACAGCACAGCCGGATCTTCAGAATGTTTACGGTGAAGGTTATCTTGCCGGTTACGTTGATTATGGTGAGAAAGATCAATATGGAGAATACAAGGCATTTGATAACTTCAACCAGTTCTTCTTAAACACAAAAGATGAACACACACTTATCGGTTCATATGGAATGGGATTTGGTCCTGCTTTCGATGGTAGTCCGATAGAATACTACGATGGTTCAATTCGTCCATATTCTGCACAAAAAAATAACTATAGAGATGCTCACAGGACGGGTTTCAACTCAAATACAAATGTCTCAATAAGCGGCGGAAATGATAGGACAACATTCTATACATCTTTGTCATATAAATATGCAGATGGTACTATAGATAATAACTCTTTCAACCGCATCTCTTTCTTAGGTAAAGCTAGTCACAAACTAAGTGATAAGGTTGAACTTGAGGCAGGTTTTACTTTTGCCAATTCTTCACCCAAAAATGCACAGATAAATATTGGTGAGTCTTTTATTGATGGTACATTCTCACGTCTTTATGACCCTAATACGGATAAGCATAGATATAAAGGTTCTCATGGCGGTTTAGCAAGTAGTGCTTATGGCGATGAATATGCTAACATCCAAGGTAAAGGTTTGTGGTGGTCAATTTTCGAAAATGATTTCCGCCAGAAAGAGACTGTAGTTCGTCCTATGTTGAAAATAAATGCAGATATTACAAGTTGGTTGAAGTTTGTAGCTGAAGGTAGCTATAACTACTACTATACTCGTTATGAAAATAAGAGGCCGGATTCAAGTTATGCAAACCAAGGTACCGGCGGTTATTACTCAATGAGTAATACTACTAAGGAACAGACTAACCTTAATGTCAATTTTAATGTTAACAAACAGCTGAAAGATTTAGAATTACATGGTTTTATCCGTGGTGAGTATTATCACTCATTTGGTCAGACTATGAAACTTGAAACAGATGGCGGTCTTATAGTTCCAAATCAATATTTCATTGGTAATTCTAGGAAGGCAGCTAAATACTCAGGTAGCATCAATGGTGAGAAGACTATGTTGTCTGTAGTAGGACAGGTTGGTGCAAGTTATAAAGATATGTTGTTTATTGATGTAACAGGACGTAATGACTGGTCTTCATCACTTGTTTATGGTGATGGTCATGGAACCTACTCATACTTCTATCCATCTATTTCTGGTTCATGGCTTATCACAAGTACATTCCGTGAAATGCTTCCTTCTTGGATCTCATTTGCTAAGTTGCGTGCATCTTGGGCACAGGTAGGTAACGATACAGAACCATATATCATCAACTCTGCTTACAGCCTGAGTTCTTCAACTGTAGGAAGTAATAATATTTATGGAGCTGTTATCGGTGATACAAGCTATTCAAAAGATCTTAAGCCTGAGAGAAAGAGCTCATGGGAGGTTGGTCTTGACTGGAGATTTATAGAGAACAGAATAGGTGTTGACTTCACATATTATAAGGAAAATACTAAGGATCAGATCATGAAGATCTCTGTTCCATATATGTCAGGTATTAAATATCAGTATGTAAATGCCGGAAACATTCAGAACTCTGGTATAGAACTTGCTATTAATGCAGTTCCAGTACGCACTAATGATTTTGAATGGGGGTTAAACTTTACATATACACGTAACCGTTCAAAGATTATCTCTCTTCACGAGAACGTAGCCGATTACATCGTTCTTCAAGGTGATGTAGGTTATGGTAACTATCGTGTTGGTTCTGTAGCTAAAGTAGGTGGTGCATATGGTCTTATACTTACTGACTCAGGTAAGAAGATAGATCCTTCTACTGGTCTTCCATACATTTCATACCATGCTTCAACTCGTACAGGTTACTACACTCGTTCGGGTCAAGTTGAGGAGCTGGGTTCTATTAACCCTGATTTCCTTGGATCTGTATCTACAAGCTTGAAGTACAAGAACTGGACACTTAACGTAGGACTTGATGCCAGATTCGGAGGATATGTAGCATCTTACGGTAGTAAATATGGTACAGCTTATGGTTACACCAAGAAATCACTTGATTATACAAGTGCTAAATATGGTGGTTTATCATGGATATCAAAATGGGATAATACTACATATTATGATGGCGTGATTCCTGAAGGTGTTATAGCTAAAGGAACTGTTATCGCACAGCCTGATGGTTCAAAATATACAGTAGGTGTTGGTTCTGTTTCTACTAATGGTGAGACCTATAAAGAACTTATAGACAAGGGTTATATAGAACCTACTCATTCATCAGGATGGACATATAGAAACAATCAGTGGGTTAATGCTTCATTCGACAGAGGTGTTGTTAATGATGCTTGGTTCAAAAAGTTGAATTACATAGCACTTCGTGATGTTTCACTTTCATACAGAATGCCTTCTAAAATATACAGCAAGATTGGAGCAAAGAACATGAACCTTACTCTATCAGGTCATAACTTGGGTTACCTGTTGAACTCAATGCCTAACGGTGAAAATCCGGAGGCTGTCAGAGGTACAGCAGCTGCAGAGTTCCGTGTACGTTCTTTCGACGGAGTAACATCAAGTTTCACTTTTACTGTTAATGCATCATTCTAATAATAACATCAATCAGTATACAATGAAAAAATATAAATTTATAATACCATATCTTCTTCTGGCAGGAGCAATGCTTACTACTACCGGATGTCAAGATGATTTTGCGGAGACCAACTCTATGAAAGATGCGGTCAATACAGGTGAACCAGCATACCTGTTTGCGCAGGCGGTTCTTGATTTTGAACCATCAAACTACCAATATTGGTTCTTCAATGCTGCTGATTTCTATAACTGTACACAGATGAGCGTTCCTACAGGAAGTGTTACTGAGTCGGTTATTGAAGGTTCAGCTCAGCAAGGTTATAAGAGTATAGATGTATTGAAATATCTCAATTCATTGAAATATGAGCGTTCTTTGATGGCTGCTGACGTTAGCGCTAAATACGAGAATGTAGAGGCGGCTCTTAATGTACTTACTATCTATATGGGTATATTCGATACAGATTTTTGCGGTGATATTCCTTATACAGAAGCAGGTATGGGACATCTTGGTGGAACTCTTAAACCAAAATATGATCGTGTTGAAGATCTTTACACCCTTTGGCTGACTCAATTGGATGCAGCTATTACATCTTTCACTACTGCAACCGGTCAATATAACTTAGGAAATCAGGATGTTATCTATAATGGTGACTGGAAGAAGTGGGCTAAATTGGCAAACTCTGTTAAGCTAAAGATTGCTGCGAGACTTATCTCACAGAAGTTTGACTTGGCTAAACAGATTGCTTCAGAAGTTGTAGCAGAGCCATGTGGAGTTATTGATGGAACAGCAGATGATATGTTATTCCACAAAGCAGATACTCACACTGGAAACAATGATTATGTATACCACTGGAACAATGGTGTATTGGCATCATCAGCTTCATCTAAAAATGTTGTAGATTTCCTTATTAAGAACCAGGATCCACGTGTACGTTTCTTCTACACTAAGAATAGCTGGAACTCAAAGATTGTTGATATCTTCTTAGCTGCAAATCGCAAGAGTGATATTCCTTCTTATATTCTCGCAAATATGGAGACTAAGTTGGTTGATGGCAAAGAGGTGTTTGATAAGTGGATAGGCATTGGCGAACCATGGGTACGTTACTATGGTCTTCCTGACTCATTTGACGCACAGAAAGATGCAAGTCACTTCGGTGATTGGTTCGATTATTCTAACCGTTGCAGATATGATGAGAGTCATATTTACCGTCCATACTCAATGTTCCAGGAGGAGATGTTAAGGGGTAGAATAGACTTCACTCTTCCGGTAGCTCCTAAAGGTCCGGTTATCGAGGATAAGAACGACAATTCTTGGTATGGTTTATACCTTAGCACTGCAGAGGTAAATCTTTACCTTGCTGAGTTTGCCCTCTATGGTGCTCCTGGCTTGCAGAGTGCTTCGGTATATTTTGCAAAAGCTGTTGAACATTCAGTAAAAGAGTATGATAGACTTGCTTCTCTTAATAAGATACCATATTATGGTACTAACTATGGATATGATCCAAATGAAAAGGCTATTGATTTGAAAGATGGTGAAGTTGCAACTCTTCTTGCACAGGCTGATTATAAATTGACCGGAAACAAAGCTAATGACTTGGAGACAGTATATCTTCAGCAGATGCTTCATTTTACATTCCAGCCAATTGAGCAATTTGTGACAGGACGTCGTTCTGGTTGTCCTAAGTTTGGCTCTAGTCTTATTGCCCGTAAGGACTACACAGATAACCAAATGCCTGCAAACTACTATCCACGTCGTACATTCCTTTCTCCTCCTTTGGAGACAGACTTGATGTACCAGATAAAGGTAGGTGCTTATAAATCACAGGGATTCTCAACAACTCCTGGAAAGGGCGTACTAAACAATGAACGTGTGTGGCAAGATATTAATGCTCCACAATGGGGAGCAGGTCCAATAGTAAAATAACTAAACCAAACTATGAATCTAATGTTTTATAATTAGATCAATATTTAAATTAGATAGTCCTGCCTGAGTGATTCCGGCAGGACTATTCATTTTATAATAAGTAGTTGAACTCTGATTATGCTTCAATACCTGTGAAAGTTCTCAATGCGTAACCAATAAGGAAGCTAATTCCGGCAACAGAGAAGCTTAATATTGCCATCTCTGCAAATCGATGTTTAAAGCTCTCACCTTTGGCTACTGCATAGTAGTAGTTGAATAGGGCGATAATTATCAGAGCGAGTATAAGCATTACCACAAGTGCAGAAATAACGCTATTTAGAATTATAAATGGAGAAACAAGAACAAGTACGGTTGATAGGTATGTTATTCCTGTATATATTGATGCCTTAACAGGGTGTTTCTTGCTATCTTTCTCCGATTTGGTAGAGAGGTATTCCGAAGATCCCATAGACAATGCAGCAGCAATACCAGTTATGCTACCTGTAAGCGCAATAAGTGATGGATTGTTAAGTGCAAGAGTAAAACCAGCAAGAGCACCGGTAAATTCCACCAGAGCATCGTTGAGGCCAAGAACCACGGAACTCATATATCCAAGTCTCTCCTCGTCGATCATCTCGATGAGTTTCTTCTCATGCTCGTTCTCCTCTTCGTTTATTCTCATCATGTCCTCATTATCCTTGAAGTTGTTGTAGAACTCCTGAGCTCCTTCTTCTTTTGACTCCATCTGCTTTACAGTGAAGGTAATTCCAAGGATTTTGGATAATAAAGCCGTCCTTTTTACCCTGAATAGATCAGGTTTCACTTCTGCATTAGTATACTTTTTAAGTATGTTCGCATGAGATCTCTCCTGGTGTGAAAGGGTCAGGAAAACCTCTTTGTTGGCCGGATTTTTCTCAATATCAGCTAGTGCTTCATATACTAAGCTCTCCGTTAGTTCATCTCTCTGTTTAGCTATCAGACTATTAATTTCTTCCTTAGTAAAACTCATAATATACAATGTTTATATTTATATTTAGTAAATATATAAATGTTTTCAAAGAAAAAGAGGTGATGACCTTAAAAAGAT
>NZ_BAJR01000037.1 GCF_000613805.1 Phocaeicola paurosaccharolyticus JCM 15092
GAATACTCCTACTTCCATAATATAATCTTACAATCTTTTTTACTCAACCAAATCCATGAAAGCAGTCGATAGCTCTGTACGGAATAGTTTATATCACTTTCGATGATAGCTTGGATTAGTTTCTGTCTGAATATTCTGCTTAACACAAAATAGCTTAAAAAACGTCTCAATCTTAAGGGATCAATTTCTAGAGTTAAAAACATTAGTTGAGATATATAATATCTATGATCATTTAAAGACTTTTTACTTTGTACAATAATTGAAAACTTAATATTTCGTCTGTTTTTTATATCCAATAAATATTATGTAGCACCACCTCCAATATATTTGGTTGAGTATTATTATATACATCATTTTTAGTTCGTATTATCGGGTGTATCAAAATAATGATTGAGGTGTAAATGTTTGTAAGGATGAATTAATACTATAATAGTCTTCTCAGGTTTGCATGTAAAAAATAGAGCTTTATATTATATAAAGCTCTAATCATTATCTGTAGACTATTTACTATATTATTGTGCTATATCCTCAATATTGGTGATTGGTTCAATAATTACAGAATCTGTAGGAATCGTATCTCTAATGATATCAAATTTTGCTTTCCCTTTGAGTACAGCTGAAGGTGACGCAGTCATTGCTTCCTCTTCAGTTATAATACCAGTTCTGAACAGTCTGTGTGCAATCATTTGGAAGTAGCCTGCATTTCCTCTCAATGAACCGTCCGAATTAAAGAAAGACCTGAATTGTTTTGGTCTTGGTATTAGAGAAGCCAGGAATATTGATTCATTTAGAGTAAGGTCTGCTGGCTCTTTATCGAAATAGTATTCTGCAGCCTCTTTAGCTCCGTATATCATTGGTCCCCACTCAATGATATTCAGGTATACTTCGAACATCCTGCTTTTACTAGTTATGTGTTGATTTTCAATAAGCCATACCATAAGAGCTTCTTCAAGTTTCCTTGCTATATTCTTATGTCTTGTAAGAAATACATTCTTTACAAGTTGCATGCTAATAGTGCTTCCTCCACGAGCAAAACGTTTTACCTTAAAGTCATGTACAAGTGCCTCTTGTATGGCACCAGGTAGGAACCCGTTATGATACATAAATCCGTTATCTTCAGATTGAATTATTGCATTTCTCAACAATGGAGAGATACTGTCAAGAGTTCTAAAATTCGGGTTAGAACTACCTATGCTAAATGTACGCACAGGACGGTCATGATCATATGCTGTATACAGAAACTCATGGTTAAGTTTTGTGAGTTCACTATTTCCATAGTTAGTTATATGGAAATTCTGACCTCTAAGTATAGAGTGAAATTTAAGACTGTCAAGATTAGCAAAATCAACATCCAGTAGGAAGTTGTATTTAAGTTCTCCCGTTGTCTCTATTCCTTGAAGATGTTGGAATAGTGCTGCAGGAAGAGAAGAGAAGAGGTCTTGAGCATTGAAAGGAGGCTTGTTGATAGATGTTCTTATATGCCACTTCTCATTTTTCTCAGCCTTTAGATATGGATTGAAAGTAAGTTTATTTATTGTTACAGCAGTTGCACTGTCAACCTCTATGTAGTTCTCGCCTATATTCAGATTGTACGACAGGCTACCATTATTAACTGTTATAGTATCGGGCGATAGCCGTTTATGGAAGAGGTGCAGCCCTTTAATCTTTGCAATACCAGAGAGATTTTCTACAGATGAGTTCTTCATTGCTTTCAGACTGAAAGATATCATATCAAAGCTGACCACTGCATTGTAGTATCTGTTAATGTATGGCAGAACGATATTTTTAGTTGGCTTAACAGGTAATATAGATGCCTCTATCTCTTTATCACTAGAGTTTATATAACCTTTTGTGCCCCATTCGCTTTTCGTTCCATTATCATCAATAAAGATATTGCCATTGAAATTGCTATCTTTAACTAATAGTGATGGTATAGCGAAGTCAGTATATGATGAATCACGTCTCTGTTTAATGTACATGTCTGTGATCTCACCATTCTCGGGAAGAAATCCAAATAGTAAGTTGAGTAGATTTCTTACACTTTGAGAGTAGTTTCTTTTTCCATTCTCTACTTTAGCCTCTTTATCTTTTTTCTTAAAGAGGAAATCATAATTGGAGATAGAGTCCTTCTTGATGAAATTAAGGTGCAGCTTATCTATATAAGCTTTATAGACCTCAATATCGCCTTGCATCAGAGATAATGGTTTAAGATGTATTACCAGTGAATTAAGAGTAAGAAGAGTGTCGCGACCATTTGGTACAACATTAAACCCTTGGAGTTGGACTGCATTAAGTCCTTCCATTTCCAGTTTGTCATAGTCAACAGACATATCATACTCTTTTCTAAGAGAGTCTAGTTTCTTGTCAACTATATAATGCAGTATATTATTCCTGAACAAAAAGAGAGTTAAGAACAATATAGCTAATAAAATAGGCACAAAAATTGCAGCCTTTTTAATCCTTCCAGTCATAAAAACTTAAGATTATTACAGGCTGCAAAATTAGTTATTTTCTAGTAATGTTATTAGATAAAATACTTTTATTTACTTATCTCATGCTTTATATATTCAGCGGCACACCTTTATAGAAATCGAGTACTTTAGTTCTGAATAGATATTCATATTTTGCTTGTATTTTATCCGAAAGAGCTTTTAGCATATTTGTCCTAGCCTCATTATATTGAGTTGCATTAGCTTTTCCGTTTATATATTTCTCGTTCATAAGCTTAAACGATACTTCAGCAGCATCAAGTGCTATATTGCTGCTTTTATATTTGCTTTCTGCTGCAACAGCCTGGTAATATGCCTGCTGGATCTCTTTATAAAGGTCCTTCTTTGCCTGATCTAATCTCCATTCAGAAGCCATCTTCTGCACTTTTGCATTTCTCACTCTATTACGAACAGAGAATCTATTGAATATTGGAACGCTCAAGTTGAATGAGAAACTCTTGCTGACATTCTTATCAAACTGGGTACTGAAGGATTTATTCTCCATACCATTAGTTGCGTAATAATTTGTATTAATGCCTGCACTGAAACTCAGTTGAGGATAATATGAACTCTTTGCTATCTTTATACTTCTGTCAGCACCGTCAACACGATATTGAGCAGCTTTAATAACCGGTTTATTCATAACGATCTCATTATATATAGCATCAGGCATTGAGATCTCTCTAAAGTCATCTTTAATCTCAGGTACTTTAATATTAAAGTTCTCAGGAGAAGAAGTTCAAGCATCTGAGATAAGTCTAACAGAGAAATTTTATAGTTATTCTCTGCCTGTACAGCCGACATCTCATCTTGTGCAACTCTTGCTTTAGCCTCATACACTTCTGCTTCAGAAGCTTTGCCATTTTCAAAGTAAGCCTGTTTCATCTTAAGCTGTTCTTGACTCAATGCAACTTGGTTACGTGCTACTTTAGCTAACTCTTGGTTGTAGAGAATCTGAGTGAAAGCTGATGCAACCTGTACGCTTATATCTTCTTTAGCTTTGTTCAGATCTTCTATTGCAGCACTTAGATTTAATTTGTTCAGCGCAATAGTATTAGGAATCTGAAATCCTGTAAAGATTGGAACGTTTGTAGATAGAGAGAAATATGAACTTCTTGTATTTCTATCTGCATATGTATTATCCATCTGAAGAGAACGTCCATATGTGAACGACTGGCTTACATTTCCGTTCAAATCAGGTAGGCGGCTCCATTTAGATGTGTTAAGTTCAATTTCGCTTGTCATCTTATTTGCTTCCTGCTGTTTGATGTTCAAGTTGTGCTCTATTGCATATTCAATGCATTTTGGAAGTGTCCACTCCTCCTGACTGATACAGTGAGTATGGAAGAAAATAAAAGAGCTGTTTGTAATTATTCTAGTTCTCATTTTATTTTTCGATTTTAGGACCTCTTACAGTCTGGTTAACCTTCAGACCCTTTTTAATTACAATATTAATACCATCACTTATACCAGTTGTAACTTGTGTTCTTTTATATTTTTTCTGAGGAACACTATCTGTCATAACATATACAAATGTAGAGTCACCGCTGAATTCAACAGAGCTTTCAGGAACTACAACAACTTTAGAAGCTTTCTCAAGAACTATAGTAGCATTTGCGCTATATCCGGCTCTTATTGTTACATCTTTAGGTACTGTGATAGCAGCTTTTATTTCATACTGGTTAGCTCCATTATTATCAACGCCTTTAGGTGAGATATACTCTAGGGTAGCATCGAAGTCAACATTTTGAAGTGCACCAAGAGAGATCTTAACAGGCATTCCTTCGTGAATTTTACCTACTTCAGTCTCATCCACATTACCTCTGAATATAAGGTCCTTCATATTTGCAACTGTCGCAATAGTAGTACCATCATTGAATGTGTTACTCATAATTACAGAGTTACCTTTTTTCACTGGTACATCGAGGATAAGTCCGTCAATAGTTGAACGTATGAGTGTGCTACTGAATGATGCGCTGTTTTTGGTTATACCCTCTTTAATGATTTGAAGATTATCTTTAGCAGACTGTAACTCCTCTTTTGCTTGTTTCAGACTTACTTGGCTCTTCTCAAACTCTTCGCTGCTTATCAGTTTGTCATTGTAGAGTTTCTTCATTCTGGTGAAGTCTGTTTGACTTTGTTTCTCATTAATTTCTGCTATACGTATTCTACTTTCAGCTGAGTTTAATTGTCCAAGTTCAGGTATTACCTTCACCTTAGCAATAATCTCACCCTGTTTGATAGGTTGACCAGCCTCTTTGTATACTTCATCAATTATACCTGATATTTGTGGCTTGATTAAGATCTCATCTCTTGGTTCAATTTTACCTGTGGCGATTGTGTTTTTCTCAATATCACTTATTGTACTCTTGAAGCTCTCGTATACTACCTCTTTTGGTTTTGAATTATTATAGAGGAAGGCAAAAGTTCCAATGAATATAAGTCCAACGACTACTAATAATCCGATTTTGAAATACTTTTTCATATCTGTATATTTTATTGTTTTTTTATTTGTACTAAATTTCTTGGTAAATAATTGTCTGTTTATTCATCTCGTATAGCTTCTATAGGTTTGATAGCCATTGCTCTGTAAGCAGGTGCAAGTCCAGCCAACATTCCTAAAAGAATCAGTATTATACATGCAATCATTGCTGTCCAGAATGATATTTGGAACTGTCCGGGTGTATCCGACTGTGCCGTTCCCATTGTCATCATCTGCAGGATAAGGACACCAAAACAGATACCTCCCATACCAGATGCAATTGTCAGTACCATACTCTCAGAGAGAATTTGTTTCATGATGTCATTAGGTTTGGCACCGATAGCCCTACGTATGCCTATCTCAGTTGTTCTCTCTTTAACAGTAACCATCATAATGTTGCTTACACCGATTGCTCCTGCTAGAAGAGTTCCCAAACCAATCATCCAGCTAAGTATGTTGATACCTTTAAAAAGGCCGTCTATCATACCGAACATAGCCTCTGCATTTACCTTAACTACTGCCTGTTTATCTTCAGGATGAATGATATGCTCTTTCTTAAGTATGGCAGCTACTTTCTCTTGTATATCAGATATAACATATCCTTCCTTAGCGGTATAGCTTATCATATCAACATTCTTCCCGAAATTGTAATTGTTCTGCATGGTTGTGAATGGAATAGTAATACTTGTTTTGGCATTACCGTTAATACTCATATTGCCTGAGTTTGAGTTCACACCTACAATTTTGTAGTATATACCATTTATTTCGATGAACTTACCGCACGGATTCTCTGCATGAGGGAATAGGGTTTCATAGATACGGCTACCTATGACACATACCTTTCTTTGCTCTTTCAGATCGACTTCATTCAGTGTTCTTCCTTTAGAAATCTTAGGAGTCTCAATCTTATCATATATAGGATATGCCCCTTTGAGGGTGCAACTTATCTTATTCTCCTTATAAACAGCATTCATTCCCCATTTGGCAATATTGGGGGTTATAACATCAATTTCAGGCACTCTTTTTCTGATAAGGTCGACATCCGCATTTGTAATAGACCAATATCTTCCCTTTTTCAGACCTTTATATGGCTTGCTAGTATTATTTGTTGCCATGAATCCGGAGTTTGTGGCAAAGCCATCAAAGGTTGCACTTAGCATATTTTTTACACCTTGGCTTCCCCCCATTAATACAACAAGCATGAATATACCCCAGAAGACTCCGAAAGCTGTTAAAAAACTGCGAGTTTTATTACGGGTTATTGTAATAAAGATCTCTTCCCATTTATCTAAATCTATTCTCATATTAATCTGCTCTAAGTGCTTCAATAGGTCGAATCATGACTGCTTTACGAGCTGGGAAGAATCCAGCTAGTGTACCTGCAATAATAAGAGTCAAAGTGGCCTGTATGGCTATGTCTATGCCAACAGTCGGATTTTCGAATACTGTTGCTTGTGCAATTCCAATATCCATAACTTGATTACCTGCTACTTTATTCATATACTCGGTAGCAGCAATACCAGCAACCATACCAATATATCCAAATATTGTTGTAATAACAACGCTTTCAGAAATAATAAGCCATAGAACAGACATTGGTCTTGCTCCAAGTGCTTTTCGGATACCGAATTCGCGAGTACGCTCTTTAACAGTAATAAGCATGATGTTACTTACTCCTACTATTCCACTAAGAAGAGTAAGAAGTCCAACTATCCAGATAGCATTCTTCAGGATACTTATACCATCTTGCTGCTGAATGAAATCCTCCATTCTGTTCCAAATCCATATTGCACTCTTATCAGAAGAGTCAAATTGGTGATTGGCTGCAATAGCCGAGCGATATTTAGTCTCAAATTGGTCATTGCTTTTTAGGTCGTTGAGATTTTTAGTTATAAATACCAGAGTACCTATTTCATTAGTAAGATTGTATATAGTCCTTAATGTAGTGTATGGTACGTATGCTCCAGGAGAATAATTACCCTGATCAGTATAAACTCCTACAATCTGATATTTCAATCCGTTAGCATTAAGATCTTTACCGATAACATTGGCATCTTTTCTTCCGAATAGCATCTCCACGGTATTCTCATGGATAACTATAGACTTTCTGGACTCATCAACATCCTTCTTGTTTATGAACCTGCCATGTTTCATATTCATAGGTTCGCTCTCATTGTAGTTTGGCATAACCCCGGTGAAGTTTATTGAGACGAAGTCGCCTCCTTTACTCAAAATAATGCCTCCTTTTTCAAGGGTAGCACCTACGCTCTCAACATTATCATCGAATGAGTTGGTGATATTGATATCTTGCTCGTTGAGTTTTATTGATCTTCCCTCTTTCAATCCTTTGAAAGCTTTAGTAGTATATCCAGGATAGATCTTCATTGAGTTCATTATCATATCTCCCGAACTGCTAGAAAATGCATTAATAAGTCCGTTTCCTGCACCAAGGAGCACTATAAGCATGAAAATTCCCCATGCTACAGCAAAACCGGTCAGAAAAGTACGAAGCTTATTCCTTCTTATTGTTCCATAAATTTCTTGAAATAAATCTATCATATGCTTTTTTATTTCATGTAACCATTCACTCCGAATGGTGATGCGTTATGCTCAATATTATCCTCTATCTTCTCAATGATACCATCTTTTATATGGATGATTCTGTTGGTTTGGTTTGCTACACCACTTTCGTGGGTTACTACCACAATTGTCATCTTCTCTTTTTCATTCAGCTCTTTCAGAATTTCCATTACTTCTACAGATGTCTTACTATCGAGAGCACCTGTTGGCTCATCAGCAAGAATAATCTCAGGTTTTGTTATTAGAGCTCTTGCTATGGCAACTCTTTGTTTTTGTCCACCGGATAGTTCGTTAGGCATATGATGTGCCCACTCCTTAAGTCCCAACTTTTCCAGATACTCCATTGCCATGGCATTTCTTTTCTTGCGGCTTATTCCTTTATAATATAGAGGTAAAGCTACATTCTCCATTGCATTTTTGAAGGTTATGAGATTGAAAGACTGGAAGATGAAACCGATCATCTCGTTTCTGTATTTTGCACTCTTTGTTTCACTGAGATTCTTTATAAGTACATCATTAAGATAGTAGTTGCCAGAATCATAGTTGTCAAGTATACCAAGAATGTTTAACAGTGTGGATTTACCTGAGCCGGAGGCTCCCATGATTGAAACAAATTCTCCTCGTTTGATATCAAGATTTATACCTTTGAGAACGTGCAGTGGCGATCCATTGTTATAAGTCTTATTGATATTCTCTAATTGTATCATTTTGTATAGGAATAAAATTATTCTTTTTTAAAGTCATATTTAGTTTGACGTTGTTAAAGTACAAAAAGTTGCATAGGTTGGATAAAAAAATAAAAAATAATTTGTACCCTCATATTGCATTGCTTATTTTTGTAACAATAACTAACCCTAAATAAAATAGATATCATGGTAACAGGAATGGAAAAGCCCTATGTAGTGGGCATGGATATTGGTGGCACAAACACAGTTTTTGGTATTGTTGATTCGCGCGGAAATGTTTTGGCTACTGACTCAGTAAAGACACAATCATATACAAAGATAGAGGATTATGTGGAAGCTGTTAGCGAGAAACTAATCCCATTAATTAAATCTGTAGGTGGAGTCTCAAAAATTAAAGGTTTGGGAGTAGGTGCTCCAAACGGTAACTATTATAGTGGAACTATTGAGTTTGCTCCAAACCTCCCTTGGAAAGGTATTATTCCACTTGCTGCTATGTTCGAGGAGAAGATAGGTGTTCCTACAGCTCTTACTAACGATGCAAATGCAGCTGCAATCGGTGAAATGACTTATGGCGCTGCACGTGGTATGAAGGACTTTATCATGATTACATTAGGTACAGGTGTTGGTAGTGGTATCGTAGTCAACGGTCAGTTGGTTTATGGTCACGACGGTTTCGCAGGTGAATTAGGTCACGTTATCGTTCATCGTGGTGGACGTCTTTGCGGTTGTGGACGTAAAGGTTGTCTTGAGACATATTGTTCAGCAACAGGTGTTGCTCGTACTGCACGTGAGTTCTTAGTTGCTCGCCCTGAGCCAAGTTTGCTAAGAGAGATTTCTGCTGAAGATATAACTTCAAAAGATGTATTCGATGCAGCTGTTAAAGGTGATAAATTAGCTCAAGATATCTTCGAGTTTACTGGTACTATCCTCGGTGAATCTATTGCTGATTTCATTGCATTCTCAAGTCCAGAGGCTGTGGTGTTATTTGGTGGTCTTGCAAAATCAGGTGATTATATCATGAAACCTATACAGAAGGCTATTGATGATAACATCCTTAAAATCTTCTCTGGTAAGACTAAACTTCTTATATCTGAGTTGAAGGATGCAGATGCAGCAGTTCTTGGAGCTAGTGCTTTAGGATGGGAAGTAAAAGAATAATATAATCTTTATATAAAGAGAAAGGATGACCTTTAATAAGGTCATCCTTCTTTATTTAGTTATTTGTGTAGTCTCTTTTGTAATGCCATTATGCATTTGCATGTTGGCTTCTTAATTTGTTTAGCTTTATTTGTAAAGCCTGGCACTCAGCACCTTTTCTCATTGATTTATATCTTCTCAATTGGTACTGTAACATCTCAATAGTTGAATTTGTCTTTTTTGTTTCCATAATTACATCTTTTTGTGTCCTTCCGTTTGAAGAACGATTTTTACTTTTCTTTCTTTTACGATACAAAGATAGCTATTATTTGAGAAAATATGTTTTCTAACATATAAAATAAGTGTATATTTAACTTAAGTAAACAATTTGATTATATATTTAAACTTTATTACGAAATGGTTTTGTAATATATCCGTACAAATCCCGATTTAACAAAATATTAAATATTAGAACGCCAAAGATTAATATATGTTATTTAGCATGATTTTTTTGCTAGTTTATTTGTATGTATTAAAAATGTCCGTATATTTGTAGTGTGTTTTTCATAGTATTAGATTTAAGGTTAACAAAGGTTGGGTCAAGGCGTTGACCCTTTTTTTATGCCCATAAGTTTCGAGCATCAAAAAGATAGAGTAAACTTCAAAAGAAAGCACTTGTGACAAGCTTATTTCCCCTAATTATAATTTCAAAGTAATTTTACTAAGATATCAAATGTAGGTGTATACATAGTACAAAATGTTCCTCATGGAGAACTTCACTACTTAACATACAGATAAATGTGTTAGAGAAAGTGTCCATCAAAATATTTCTTTGAAAAGAAGTGAAGATATAGGAATTATCCTGGAACAGTATTCGAGAGCAAAGGCTTAAAATAATCTTATAGAGATATAATTCGGCGGTTATGTAGTAATGAACAATGCTGAAATGATGAATTCTGAAATGAATAATGTTGAAATTAATTCTGCTGCTAAGTGACAATAATGAAATGTGAAGGAATCTATAACCGAATATATTAAGGAATTAGTAAAAGTAACCCCGAAAGCATAAATTAATATGCTTCCGGAGTTTGTTTATGAAATACCTATTGTTGAACTTTTATTTGCTGATTATTTTCGTTTGCATGGCGACTCATTCATGAAAAGATATGAATTTCTGTAACCACCATAGTCTACAACTATCTTCTCTAAAACGACTCCAGGATCAAGTGGTCTGAAAGTGAGGGTATGCATTCCATCATTTGATGCAGGAAGAGTGAACTCAACCTCTTTCTCAATAACACGACGTGCGACTGTAGGATATAATATTCTGTATACATTTTCAGGATTTTCGTTGAGGTCGTGGTTGAAGTTTACTACACTATCTTTTCCTCCCTGGAAGCCTACTGCGTACTTATGTCCCTTAATATTGCTGAATGCAAGAGTCGATTTAACTACTATACGTACTTTCACACTCTTAACATCAGTAGGCAACTGCATCTTATATGAAAGGAATGCATTGGTCTGTTCGTTAACAGGTTTAATATATGGCATCAGAGCTATTCCACTCAAAGTTCTTCCCATATCAGGAATTATAGTCCATTTCATATCAGCTGGAGCCTGTTTGTCAAAGAAATGTTCAGCTTCAATAGATACATATCCATTGCTATGGTTGAATACATATCCTCCTTCAGCACTCTTTACATCTTCAATTCTGGATACTTTTGGCATAATGTCGCGAGGGAAATTATCATTCCAAGTGCGATAACCTATATGTTTCTGCGTCATCATACCTTTCCATTTACCATTTGACATAACATTATTGTAGTCATCGCAAAGAGCCTTATCTCTTGCAAATGTCTGTTCCACCTTATCAGCAAAAGTTTGCCTGAGGATTTCCTTCACTAAATAGCTTCTTATTCATAGCTTGAGCATAGTACATTTCGTAAATGTTTGCCATAGCTTGAACTGGGAATAGGATAAGTTGCTTATATGCATCTTTATATTGAGTATCGAGAGTAATATATTGTCTCAATGCCTCTGCTTCAAGTTTTATAAACTCATCGCTGACCTGTTTCCATTCACCTGTCTCCAGATTGTATGTCTCAGCGTCAAGCATCTCAGCTGTAACACGTCCGGCATATTTGCTGTAAAGGTTAAGTATCCTAGCTGCTTCTTTACCATCTTTCTCTCCGAATATATTATTACAGAAAGATATGGTGTGTTTTTTCAAGTTTTCAGCATTGTATTTTTTAGGACTCCATGCCATATCAAGGAAAAGATTTATAGGATATTCCATAGGTTTCAAATCACCTACGTTAAGTACCCATAATTTATCTACTCCATAGCTATATGTTAGCTGCATTTGCTCCCATAAGTTCTGGACAGGAGTAATGTTAAGCCACTTACTGTTTCTTGGGGCGCCTACATAGTCTACATGGTAGTACATTCCCCATCCTCCTGAACGTTTGCGTTCCTGAGCATTTGGAAGTCTGCGTACATTGCCCCAATTGTCATCACTTAACAATATAATAACATCATCAGGAACTCTTAATCCCATATCGTAGAAACGTTGAACCTCCTTATATAGTGCCCATACCTGCTGTCTCTTCTCAGGAGCTTTACCTGTTGCATCTTTAATAATCTTTCTTTGGTTCTTGATTATTCTCTCGAGAAGACGAAGATTATCCTCATCTTTAGGTACATATTTGTCATCCTGACCTTCTTGGCCCCCCAAAGCTGTATCTCCATCTCCACGCATACCTATAGTAACAAGGTCTTCATTGTTGACAGAACGTTCAATACCCTCCTTGAAGAAGCGGTCTATTACAGCTTGGTTGGTGTTATAATCCCATACGCCATACTCTTTTCTTTTTCTAGCCCACTCCTGATGGTTACGTGCCATAGGCTCATGATGTGAAGTTCCCATTATTATACCCATGTTGTCGGCTGTGAGGCTGTTTACAGGGTCATCTGCATAGAACGACCAACTCCACATTGCAGGCCATAGGAAGTTTGCACGAAGGCGTAATAATAGTTCAAAAACTCGTGCGTAAAAACGGTGATCACCATAATCTGTGCCGTAGGTATTTTTTACCCATCCTGTAAGGCAAGGTGCCTCGTCGTTGAGGAATATTCCTCTATATCTCACAGCCGGCTCACCTGCTGTATAGCTACCACGAATAATAGAGATGTTATTACTCTTGACAACAGGAACGTCAGCCCAGTCGTACCAAGGTGATACTCCAATCTGTTCCGACAACTCATATATACCATAAACTGTACCTCTACGGTCACTGCCGGCTATAACCAGTGCTTCATCAACACCATCGAATGGATTTTTAACCATTGTCATGATGTACATCTCATTTTTTCCCTTCAGTGAAGAGATATCAAGTTTCTTTGCTTTTGCGAGCTGAGATATATAACTGCTTTTTTGTGAACCTATGATGATCAAGCTTTTACTACCATCAGGTTTTTCCAAGATCTTAGCAGATTTACCGCATACACGTTCGAAATCCTTAGATAGGTTTTCTGCAGCAATGTTTACTGCAATATTATCAGATTTGTCCACAAGAAGTGGTAAGGGTCTGTTGGCATCAATGATAGTAAAACGCTCAGATGAGATCTGTTGGAAAGTGATGCCTTTATTATCTATTGCAAGTGCATTTAAAAAAGCAACCATGCAAAAGAATAATAGGTAATTGATTCTTTTTTTCAGCATATTATTTTTAAGTTTAAAAAGTTGTTGTTTTATAGTGTGCCAAAGCTGCACTTAACAAAAGTAATAATTAACTATCATTCTAAACTTTATCTATGTTTCTAAAATATTATCTTACGTTAATACATATATACTTTACGTATCATTTTCTCTCTCTTATGTTACACGTTTACTTTTTGGGTATATTCTGAGTAATATATGTGTTGTTCCCTCAGTCTTTTTTGCTTACCAAAAAGGGAGTATGTTACATGAAAAGTGATGTAAGTTTTTGAAGAAATAATAATTATCCCTCTAAAAATGTTACTATATAAGGCATCTTTAGAGGGATACTATATTTGAAAAAGAACTATGATTACTTGCTAATATTATTTCTGATTTTACTTAGGTAAGAATGCATTCTGTCTGCATCCTTGTTGCTGATTATATCAAGCAAATCATTAAGCTCTGTTCTGATCTTTTCAACTTGAGCAGGCGTGCGTGGGTTGAATAGAATTTCTTGTAGCAGATAATCATCTTCATTGAGTACACCCTTTGCTATAGACATATGTCTTTTGAATGTAGTACCGGGAGCGTCCTGATGTTCCATGATTGCTGCGAAGACAAATGTAGAGACGAATGGTATTGAAAGCGAATATGCTACAGTTGTATCATGCTCATCAAAAGTATATTCAAAAATATTCAAGCCAAGTTCCTGGTAAAGATCCTTGAAGAATATCTTCCCAAGATGGTCACCCTCATTGATTATTATAGCATTTTCTGTGCTTAGTTGGTCAAGGTTTGCAAATGTAGGGCCGAACATAGGGTGAGTAGAGACATATCTGAATCCAGACTTTTTATAGAATTCCTGAATGCCGGTCTTTACGGAAGCTATATCGCTAATGATACACTCCTTTGGCAATACAGGCAGTATTTTATTGAATGCATCAATAGTGTATTTCACTGTTGCTGCATTGATAACCAATTCTGGCTGGAATTCCTTTATCTCATCAAGAGAGGTAAAGCGATATGTATTGTATACAAATCTCAGACGTTTAGGATCTACATCATAAACTGCTGTCTCATGTTTGAAACTCAAGACATCTGTAAAGAAGGAGCCCATTTTGCCTGCTCCCAAAATAAGAATTCTCATCTCTCTAATTTTATTTGTTAATTATCTCCATCTGTTGACGAACACTCTCTTCGTGTATAGCCTCGAACACATGTTTGATGAAATCTGAATCCATACCGCACAGAGCACCTTGAGCGCCTCTCTTATCAAGAATCTCGTTGTATCTGACTGTCTGAAGGATTGTCATGTCATGCTCTTTCTTGAATGTACCGATCTCACGACATATTCTCATTCTTTTTGATAAAATCTCAATGATATTGTTATCACACTCATCAATCTGATTTCTTAGTTCATTAAGATTCTCAGTTGTCTGTGCATCTTTTCTTATCACAAGTAAGTTAAGAATATAGCTCAACACATCCGGAGTTACTTGTTGAGAAGCATCACTCCATGCTGCATCAGGGTTACAATGGCTCTCCACCAATATTCCATCGAAACCAAGGTCCATAGCCTGTTGGCAAAGTGGAGCTATCAGTTCTCGCTTACCACCTATATGACTTGGGTCACAGAAGATAGGAAGATCTGGAATACGTCTTCTCAGTTCAATAGGTATATGCCATTGTGGAAGGTTGCGGTATATCTTTTTATCGTAAGAAGAGAAACCTCTATGTATTGCGCCAAGTCTTTTTAGTCCGGCACCATTTATTCTTTCAAGAGCACCTATCCATAGCTCAAGATCCGGGTTGACCGGGTTCTTTACAAGTACTGGTATGTCTACTCCTTTAAGAGCATCTGCTATTTCTTGAACGGCAAAAGGATTTGCAGTTGTTCTGGCACCTACCCAAAGAATGTCAATACCTGCTTTCAGGCACTCGTATACATGTTTTGCTGTTGCCACCTCAGTAGAAACAAGCATTCCAGTTTCTTCTTTAACTCTTTTCAGCCAAGGGAGGCCATCTACTCCAACACCTTCGAATCCTCCAGGTTTTGTTCTAGGTTTCCAAATACCTGCTCTGAATATTTTTATTCCTTTGCCTGCAAGTTGAGTTGCAGAGGTCATAACTTGTTCTTCTGTCTCTGCACTACATGGGCCTGCAATGATTACAGGTCGTTTGCTCTCAACTCCAGTAAGCGCTAATGGTTTTAAATCTAGTTCCATGACTATATGTTTTTATTTGTTTTTCTTTATTCTTTCTAGTGCCTTCTCCAATAGTTCTTCTTTAGCACATAGCGATATACGTATATATCTTTTTCCGTTGCTTCCGAAGATGAATCCAGGAGTTATAAATACTCTCGACTGATGAAGAACCTTTTCAGTTAGCTCCTCAACGTCATTATATTTCTCTGGAATCTTTCCCCAAAGGAACATGCCGACTTGATTCTTGTCGAAAGTGCAACCAAGTTCTTTCATAATCTCCTCTGCATAAGAGCGACGTCGACTATATACATTTATGTTAGCCTCTTCGTGCCATTCATCACTGTTTTCGTAAGCTTTTGCAGCGGCAAGCTGTATTGGGCGGAAAGTACCACTATCGATGTTGCTCTTTACCTTAAGTATCCACTGAATGAATGTAGAATTTGTCGCAATCATTCCTACTCTCCATCCTGGCATATTATGGCTCTTACTCATTGAGTTGAATTCTATACAGCAATCTTTTGCTCCTTTGATACTCAAGAGACTTAATGGTTTCTTGTTAAGTATAAAACTGTATGGGTTGTCATTGACAATAACAATATTGTGTCTCAAGGCAAATTCAACCAACTTTTCGTAAAGTTCTACTGTGGCATTTGCTCCTGTGGGCATATTAGGATAGTTGGTCCACATAAGTTTTACCCGCGATAGATCCATCTTCTCCAACTCATCAAAATCGGGCTGCCAGTTATTGTCTTCACGTAAGTTATAGTTTACGATGTCGCTTCCTAATATTTTATTAAGAGATGTATAGGTAGGGTAGCCTGGGTTTGGAACTAATACCTGATCTCCTGGGTTGACAAAAGTAAGTGTCACATGCAATATGCCCTCTTTAGAACCAATAAGTGGTTGTATCTCTGTGTCTGGATTTAAATCTACATTATACCACCTTTTATACCAGTTGGACATAGCTTTACGTAACTCAGGTATTCCCACTGTAGGCTGATATCCATGAACATCAGGACGGCGTGCATTCTCACATAGTGTGTTAAGAGTCTCTTCCGAAGGAGGCATATCAGGGCTTCCTATACCTAGACTGATAACATCCATTCCTTGTGCATTCATCTGTGCTACCTCTTTTAGTTTCTTACTGAAGTAGTATTCACTGACGTTGGCAATTCTTTCGGCTGGTTTAATATTATATTTTAGATTTTCCTTCTGCATACTCGCCTAATATATTTAGTTCTTTTGTTAATGGTCTTACTGCATCAATAGACTGTTTATATCTAAGATAGTCACTATATATAACATCTACGTAAAACATATACTCCCATTCACGTCCTATGATTGGTAATGACTGTATTTTAGTGAGACTTATGTTATAGAATGAAAAGATAGAGAGGACTTGAGAAAGACTGCCTTCTGTATGAGGTAGAGAGAATACAATGTTGGATTTGTTAGACTTGTTGTTTTGACGTAGTTCATCAGCTTTCCATGGGTCGGTGACAACGAGAAAACGAGTGAAGTTATGTTTGTTTGTCTCTATTCCCTCCTGAAGTACTTTCATATTGTATAGGTCGGCTGCATAGTGTGAGCATATTGCTGCGTGGCCTCTGAGGTTTTCTTCTTTGATAGCTTGTGCACTTCCAGCAGTATCATCGGTCTCTACAATTTTTACTTTAGGAAACTGCTGTAAGAATTCTCTGCATTGTGCCAGTGCCACCGGGTGAGAATTAACCTCGGTTATATTCTCTATATTGTCTTCAGGCAAACAAACGAAGCTATGTTTTATTCTTAGCTTATGCTCTCCAACAATTGTGGTACCACTTTCACGAAGTAGATTATAGTTGTGCAGAAGGCTCCCGGCTATAGTATTCTCTATAGCAAGCATGCCAATAACATTGCTATCTTCTTTTATCTTGGCAAAAATTTCTTCAAAGGTGGTGCAACATATCAATTCTATCTCCTCATTCTCGAAGAACTGATGTGCGGCTATATCGTGATACGAACCAAGTACTCCTTGTATTGCTACTCTTTTCATGAATATATTATATTAAAAAAATCCCACTTCATGTCTTGAAGCGGGATTTCGTTGTTATTTTATTTCTTAAAAATTCTATTTTAACGTACACATACAAACTCCCGCTTCACTTTGTTGCTAAAGTAAAAGTAATAAAAGAAGAAGTATGTATTATACAATGATTTCATTTTGCTCTTTTTATTAATGATTTCGCTGCAAATGTAATACATTAATTGCAAAAACAAACAAAAATAAAGTTTTTTTTAAGATTGGCTATATTTTTATTTCCATACAACTTAAACAATTAAGTTGAAGAAAAGCATTTTAAAAGTAAAATCTCTATATTTGAATATCAATCAAGATAAAAGAATATGCAATATAATTTTGATAAAATTATTGATAGAAGTAGCTCTGATGCCATAAAAGTAGATTTCATGAAGGGAATATGGGGGCGTACAGACCTTATTCCTCTTTGGGTAGCTGATATGGATTTTGAGACTGCTCCTTTTGTCACAGAAGCCATAAGAAAAAGATGTGACAATGGTGTGTTTGGCTATACATGTAAAAGTGATGCATACTATAGTGCAATAATATCGTGGGTAAAGGATAGATATGGAATGCATGTTGAAAAGGATATGATAAACTTTATCCCTGGAATTGTCCCTGGAATAGGTATGGCTATGAATGCTCTTACTAACAAAGGCGATAAGGTTATGATTCAACCTCCTGTTTATCATCCATTCAGAATAGTGACAGAGAATAATGGGAGAGAGGTGGTATATAATCCCTTGCAGTTTATTGATGGTCATTATCGTATGGATTTCGATGCATTAAAGCGTGATATTAAGGGATGCTCACTCTTTATTTTGTGTAATCCTCATAATCCAGGAGGAACAGTGTGGAGTAGGGAAGAGCTTGAAACATTGGCAGAAATATGCTACGATGAAGGTGTTCTGGTCTTCTCGGATGAGATACATGCAGATCTTACCTTTCCTCCTTTGAAACATACTCCTTTTGCAATGATAGGTGATAAGGCAAAGATGAACTCCGTTACATTCATGTCGCCTAGCAAAGCATTTAACATGCCTGGACTATCTGCCTCTCATGTGATTATTTATAATGAGAATATACGTAGCAGATTCAAAAAATTCATTGATGCTTGCGAACTAGATATGGGACATGTCTTTGCTTTTATTTCAGTAGCAGCAGCATATAGCAACGGTACTGAATGGCTTGATCAATGTCTGGCTTATATTCAGAAGAATATTGATTATATAGATAAGTTTACAAAAGAACATACTCCAAAGATAAAGGTTATACGCCCACAGGCATCCTATCTTATATGGATGGATTGTAAGGAACTTGGACTTTCACAAGTTGAGTTGAACAACTTTTTCTCGGATGAGGCTAATCTGGCTCTAAATAATGGGAAGATTTTTGGTAAGGAGGGCATTGGTATATGCGACTTAATGCTGCCACACCTATGAGCGTTATTGAGAAAGCTATGAACCAACTTGAAGCTGCGTATAGAAAACGATTTTAATATTATCTTCACAAATAGTGATATGACCATTGATGTGTTGGCTATTTGAAGAAATATGTTTTAAGAATTATTATTTATATAAAAGGAGAAGAGGTATAGTTATACGATACTCTACCTCTTCTCTTTTATGTCTTTATATTTTGTATATAAATTACCAAGGAACATTTTTGGTGATACTATCATAGTTCTTGAACTGACCGTCAATTTTACTTTCATTCTCAGGTGCAATTTCCATGGCTTTCTTCATATCTTCTATAGAGCCCTCTTTATCACCTTTTATTAATTTTATCCTACCTCTTTCATGGAAAGCTTTAGCAAAATTAGGGTTTATCTCAATTGCTTCATCATACATCTCAATAGCTCTATCAAAATCATTGCTTTCGGCAAGCATGTTTCCCTTTATAATGTATGCTTTTTCATTAAACGGATTTATAGACAATACATTATCCAAGATAGATGTAGCTTCTTCTATATTATTTTCTGATGCTAAAATCTCACCTAAAAGCAATAGAGCAGCCTCATTGTCTGCATCAATTGACAAGACACGATCAAGATCCTCTTTTGCATCGTTTATCTGCTTCATTGAGTTGAGAGTAGTTGCTCTAAGAAGTCGTGCTTCTATATAGTCATCTTTCAGTGAAATTGCTTTAGTAAGCATTGCTATTGCCATTATATCATCATTTAATCCCACAAGCGCTTGGCATTCAGATATAGCGCTGAAGCATCATTATCATCCAATTCAATAGCCTTATTGCAAACCTCATTCATTTTTATATAATCTTCTTCCAAGAATAAGACCGAAGCAAGAGACAACAGAGGCTTTATTTCATTAGGACTAAAGGCGCATTCTCTCTCGAGTACAGCTATAGCTCCTTTATTGTTGTTGTCAGCTATATATGCATTAGCTAATAACTCCATTGTCTCTACATCATTCTTAATCTCTAAAGCGCCTTCTAGGCATCTTATTGCATAAGCAATTTTTTGAATATTAAGTGCTCGGATACCATCGTATTTTAGGATATCGAAGTTCTTATTATTGTCTGTCTCTTTGTTGTTTTCTTTGGATTCCTTGATTCCAAATAGTGATTTAATAAAATTCATATTCTCTATCTTAAATGGTTTCGTTAATATTACAAATTTAGTATTATATGAAAATAAATCCATCTTTTACATGTATAATTTCTTCATGTGTAAGATAGGTTATAACATTCTGTATCTTCTCTTTGTCATATTCAAGCAAGTCGAAAAGTGAAGCAGCTGCAATCTTTTTGTCGCCTACTACTCTCAGGATATTCTCTTCAATCTCTTTGAACTCCCCTTTTTTGATACCTGTATTATGCTTATCAAGACATACGTCACACATCATACAGTTGTGTTTGTTCTTCTCTCCGAAATAGTCAAGCAGCATTCTGCTTCTGCAATTGTCCGTTGATGAGGCGTAGTCTATCATAGCCTTTATCCTCTTCTCATAGCTTTCTTTTCTCTTTTCGTAAACCTCGGGTGTGAAAATGATCCTATCTGCATTCTGTCTTTCACGTGTATATATAATATATGGAGTTTTCTTCTGAGGTATGTAGTGCAGAATGTGACTCTTTGAAAAAGCAACCAGTATATCATATATTCTTTGTCGTGTCAGTCCGCTTCGAATAGAGAGTGACTCTTCATTTATAAATGCATAATCTGTAAAAAGTCCAGTATACGAACGCAGAATAACATTTATTAGTTTATCTGCATCGGGGTCTTTACTTTCCAGTCGGTAAAGTTCATCACGTCTTATCGTGAACATAAGTCTTGATGCATTATCCTGTTCGTCTGTGTACTCCAGGTAGCCTGCACGTGTCAGTATCTTAAGTGCACTGTCTGTCTGTATAGGGAAATGCTTGAAGTTGCGACAGAACTCATCAATATTGAATGCCTTTGTACATTCCAATCCGTCGCCCATAGCCATTTGGTAGTAGTAATTTATATCTTCATAAATTTTGCGTATATAATCTTTCTCTGGGAAAGTGTCGGCTACACGTTTCTGCAGTGTGGATTTGTCACTCTTTGAATTGAGTAACACAGCATACGCTTTTTCTCCATCCCTACCTGCTCTACCGGCCTCTTGAAAATATGCTTCAGGAGAGTCCGGCATATCTGCGTGGATTACGATTCTTACATCTGGTTTGTCTATTCCCATGCCAAAAGCATTGGTAGAAACCATTACTCTGCTTTTATCTTCAAGCCAACTTTTCTGCCGAGCATCTTTAACATCATTATTCAGACCGGCATGGTAGAATGTTGCTGTGATATTATTCATGTTGAGAAAGTTTGCTATCTCCTTTGTCTTCTTTCTATTCCTTGTATAGATTATTGCCGAACCTTTCATCCTTGATAGTATGTGAAGAATCTCCGCCTGCTTATTTTCGGTATTTCTGACGATATATGCAAGATTATTCCTTTCAAAACTCATCTTGAAGACCCTTCCATCCTTGAAATCAAGTTGCTTCTGTATATCGTCAACAACTTCGGGAGTTGCCGTAGCAGTAAGTGCTAACACAGGTACGTTTGGAAGGAGAGAGCGAATATCGGAAATCTTCGTATAGGCAGGTCGGAAGTCGTATCCCCACTGTGATATACAGTGCGATTCGTCGACTGTAATCATGCTTATATTCATTGATTTCAGCTTAGTACGGAATATCTCAGTATCAAGTCTTTCAGGAGATATGTATAGAAATTTATAATCACCGAAGATACAGTTCTCAAGAGCTACTATAATCTCCTCACGTGTCATGCCGGAGTATACGGCAACGGCTTTTATGTCGCGTTCTCGAAGATTGCGCACTTGATCTTTCATCAGTGCAATAAGTGGGGTAATGACAAGGCAGAGTCCAGGTTTAGAGAGAGCAGGTATCTGGAAGGTGATTGACTTACCACCTCCCGTGGGCATTAATCCTAATGTATCATGCCCTTGCCCTATGCTTTCAATGATATCTTCCTGTATGCCGCGGAAGTTATCAAAGTTCCAATATTTTTTTAGAATCTCTTTGTATGTCATAGTCTATGAAATAGAGAAAGAGATTTATTATCTGTCTTCGCTTGGCTTTATGTCTTCAATTTGAAGTTGCACTTCTCCACGTTTGTGGGTGTTATCTTCTATTGTGTAGCATATATCAAACGAACGTTTCGTCTTGATATATCGTGCTTGAGAGCTCTGCCCGAAAGCGATACCATTCATTACATTATTCGATTTGTTGTCTACAAGTTCCAACTTGATATGTTCCTGTTCTCTTCCTACAACTTTGCTTGTTCCATAGTCGTATACATTATGAGTACAAAAAATAGGTTTCAGATTATCCGGCCCAAATGGATTGAATTTCCTTAAGTCGGAATGGAATTTAGGAGTAATATCTCTGAAATCAATTTCTGCGTCTATGTATATAACTGCACTGGTCTGTTCGGGAAGGATGTTCTGTGCAACATACTCTTCGAATCGGCGTGTGAACTCAGGTACGTTATCAACTTTCATAGATAACCCGGCAGCGTAAGTATGTCCGCCAAAGTTTTCGAGCAAGTCACGGCAATTCTCTATAGCTTTGTAAACATCAAATCCGGATACCGATCTAGCTGATCCGGTAGCCATATCATCTGATCTGGTAAGAACAACAGCAGGACGATAATATATTTCAGTGAGTCTTGATGCCACAATACCAATAACTCCTTTATGCCAATCCTCATTAAAGAGCACAATAGATCTTCTGCTTTGCAATCCTTCAAGTCTGTCAACGATATTGTTTGCCTCTTCAGTCATGGTCTTGTCGAGGTCCTTACGTGTCTCGTTGTACTGGTTTATCTGGTTCGCCTTTTCCAAAGCTGCCGAGAAATCTTTCTCGATTAGTAACTCAACAGCCTCTTTTCCGTTCTGAATCCTACCTGAAGCATTTATTCGTGGCCCTATTTTGAATACTATATCACCTACAGTAATACCTTTTTCTGCTAGTCCGCAAATATCTATAATAGATTTTAGTCCGATGCTTGGATTTGAGTTCAATTGTTTTAATCCATGGTATGTCAACACGCGGTTTTCACCCATGATGGGAACAATATCAGATGCAACACTAACAGCCACAAGGTCGAGTAGAGGAGTTAGTTGTGAGAACTCTATTCCGTTGTTTATGGCGAAAGCTTGCATGAATTTAAAGCCAACTCCACATCCAGAGAGATGTTCGTATGGATAGGTTGAATCAGCTCTTTTAGGATTAAGTATTGCTACAGCAGATGGAAGGACATCATCAGGAACGTGGTGGTCACAAATAATGAAGTCTATACCTTTTTCTTTGGCATATGCTATCTCATTAACAGCCTTTATACCGCAGTCGAGTACAATAATCAGTTTTACATCTGTTTCAGCAGCATAGTCTATACCTTGTACAGATACTCCATACCCCTCGTTGTATCTGTCGGGAATATAGTAGTCAATATTGGAATAAAACTGTTGTATGAACTTGTAGACCAGAGCTACAGCTGTTGTTCCATCAACGTCGTAATCTCCATATATGAGCACACGTTCCTTCCTTCCCATAGCTTGGTTAAGCCTTTCTACGGCAATGTTCATGTCTTTCATCAGAAAAGGATCATGAAGTTCGCTAAGCTGTGGATGGAAGAATCGTTTTGCATCTGCAGCAGATGTTATTCCTCTCTCAAGTAATAGTTTGGCAAGTATAGGACTTATTCCTATTTCCTTACCTAGAGCTTTAGCTGCTTCTATTAGTTCTTGTGTTGGAGGTTGATAATTCCATTTATGGTTCATTTTATATATTGTTTTTTCTTTTTCTATCTCAAGATAAAGTATGAAAAAAACTTATATTTTTCACCTTTATTTAATTTGTAAAGTTATGAAAAAACAAATAAAAATACCGCTAAATCTGTATATATTTTACAGACTTAGCGGTAATGCTCTATTTTTAAGTAAATTATTTTATACCTAGCTTTTTAGCTATTTCCTTAGGGATGGCATTTTTATTAACAACAATGTTCATTGTTTTGTAACGAACAAATGGTTTAGAAGCATACCATATACCGTTGTATTTTCCACTCTTTCCCCATGAGTTTTTCACCATGTAGAATTCGTTCCCTTCCTGATCCTTAGCAATACCATATATCAGCATACCATGGTCATCGGTAGTTTCCCAATTATCGAATGCCTCTTGACGTTCTTCTTGAGTAACCCATTTCTGTGGCTGTGGTTTTGTTGTCAAATTCTTCTGAGCAGGTGTAAGTTTCAACCAATGAGCCATGTCTGATCCGGATAGTTCCTGAACTTTATCAACATCAGGAAGTACGGCAATACCATCGCGTGTAAAACCATCCTCACTTACGTCAGAGCCCCAAGCGATAGTGTAACCTTTGTTGATAGAGTTATCGAATACCTGCATAAGTTCGTCAATAGGCAAGTTGTATGATTTAGCCCAACGCCAGTTATCCTGAATTTCGATAACGAACTGTTCATAGAATGGGTGGTGAGCGTAAGATGTCAAAGAAATATAGTCATCTGGGTTTAAACCTGTTGATTCAAAGAATGTCTTTGGGGTATACTCTTTTCCTTTATAGGTAAATTTATCAGGGCGTCTGCCAAGATAAGCATCGAAGGCTCCTTTTAGAGCTTCTTTCCAAACCGGTGTGTGCTGAGGAGTTGATTGAAGCTTCTTCAAATTGCTCTTTGAAAGTGCATTCACCATAGCATCGGTTACAACTGAGAGTTCAGTATGATTGCTCAAAGTATCGCCATACATAGCTCCTGCAGGCATTTCAGAATCAGGAACCAGACCAAACTTCTTCATACCATAGATAACATCGTAAAATGATCCTCCCTGCGAGAAAGAAACGTCTCCATGAGTACGAATAGCTGCTTCAGCACGATCCATATAGGTATTGTAAATCATGTGCATCTCTGAAAAGTCGTAAGTTCCTTTGCCCATACGCAGAAGTTCTGACTCTAAGAATGCTATAGCAGAGTAGCTCCAGCAAGTTCCTGCACGGTTCTGATTCTTTATAGATGTGATAGGTAGTTCTTTAACTGTAGTAAAAATAAAACCTTCCTGTTTTGTTGTGTCTTTTTTTGCCTCTTGAGCAGAAACAGAAGAGAAGACTAGTGCCGCAACGGCGGCAAATAAAGTAAATCGTTTCATTAAAAATTAATTATAGGTTAAATGCTCATAATATCTTCAATCTCGCTGACTGTAAGCGGAATTCTTTTCTCACCTGTAAAGCGAGATCCATTAGGAGTGATAAGTATATCATCTTCTATACGAATACCACCGAACTCCTTAAATTTCTCTATCTTATCGTAGCATAGGAAGTCGGTATGCATTTTATCTCCTCTCCAATTGTCAATGAGGGCAGGTATGAAGTAACATCCAGGTTCGTCTGTGATAACAAAACCTTCCTGAAGTTCGCGTCCCATTCGTAAAGCAGAGAGCCCGAACTGAGTTGATGGGCGTACTTTGTCGTCGTATCCAACATGTATCTGACCTAAGTCTTCCATATCATGTACATCAAGCCCCATCATGTGTCCTAGTCCGTGAGGCAAGAAGAGTGCATGAGCACCAGCAGCCACTGCTTCCTCTACATTACCTTTCATCAGCCCTATCTCTTTCAGACCTTGAGCGAGAACCTTACAAACTTCTAGATGGACAGACATATATGTAACTCCTGGTTTTGCGAGTTCAAGTGCTTTGTCATGACAGGCAAGGACAATATTGTATACATCTTTTTGGCGGCTGTCGAATTTTCCTCCCACAGGAACTGTACGTGTATGGTCAGAACAGTAGTTGCTAACTCTCTCGGCACCTGCATCGGTAAGCATCATTCTTCCTTTATCAAGTATATTTCCATGATAATGGTTATGGAGAGTCTGACCGTTCTGAGTAAGTATTGTAGGGAATGAGACCATGCATCCGTATGATGAGGCTATTCCATCAAGTACTCCTGCAATATATTGTTCAACAACTCCTGGTTTACAAAGTCTCATAGCCGTAGTATGCATCTCATATCCTATGTTGCATGCTTTGTCTATCTCCTCAATTTCGCAAGCCTCTTTTGTAGAGCGCAAAGAGACTATAGCATTAATAAGTTCGATAGATGCATACTCTTTTGTAACAGCGGCTTTAATACCTGTAAGCTCCTCAAGCAGCATCATGTTGTCATAACGGTAAGGAGGGTTGAAGTGAACTTTTCTTTTTGCCTTTATAGCGGATGATATTAAATCTTTAAGTTTGCTGAAAGGGTAGGATTTCTCTATGCCTACCTCTTTTGCCAACTCTTTCACACTTGGTTGATTTCCCATCCAGATGATGTCGTCCATTGTGAAATCGTTGCCGAAAAGATACTCTTCGTTATTGTCAACATCAATAACGCCGGCAAAACCAGGGTTCTGCAGACCAAAGAAGTAGAGAAATGAGCTATCTTGTCTGAACTTGTATGTGTTGTCCGGATAATTTGCCGGAGCTTCATTGTTACCTAAGAATAAAATTAACCCGCTGTCAACTTTTTTTTCTTAAAGCTTCTCTGCGGTTTTTGTAAATTGTAGAATTGAACATAGTAAGTTTAAATTATTGATTGTTCTAAACTAATGACCTTTACGCAAAAGTAATAATTAAAATTATAAATCTTACTCTTTAATTCTTGGAAAAAGGTAACTTTGTAGTCTACTTAATTTTATTAAGATTTTTTGATAAAATATGGAAATAGACAATGAAACTGGTTTAGTTCTTGAAGGAGGTGGCATGAGAGGTGTTTTCACATGTGGTGTCCTAGACTATATGATGGACAACAATTTGTGGTTCCCATATTGTGTAGGAGTATCAGCTGGTGCTTGCAACGGACTGTCATATATGTCTCGCCAGAGAGGAAGAGCTAAATTTAGTAATATTGACCTGCTAGATAAATATCATTATATCGGTATAAAACATCTTTGGAGGAATCATAGTATACTTGATCAGGAGTTGTTGTACAAGGACTTTCCTGAGGTTATACTTCCTTACGATTTTGAAGCGTATCAAAGAAACAATGGGCGTTTTGAAATGGTAACAACTAACTGTATAACAGGAAGAGCGTGTTATCTTGAAGAAAAGAGAGACATTAAGAAAGTTGTGGAAATAGCCAGGGCTTCAAGCAGTCTCCCTTTTGTCTGCCCTATTGTATATATTGACGGCGTTCCTATGCTTGATGGTGGTATTGTAGACTCTATTCCTATTATGCGAGCTTTTGAACAAGGCTATACAAAGAATATTGTTGTAGTAACTCGTAACAAAGGTTTTAGAAGTGATGAGAAGGATAGAAAGGTGCCATCGTTCATATATAAAAAATATCCACGTTTGCGGGTTGTACTTAGTACCCGTTGCAAACTTTATGATGACCAGCTGGATTTAATAGATAAGTTGGAAGAAGAGAAAAAGATAGTTGTAATACGTCCTATGAAACCTCTTGAGGTAGACAGGATTACTACTGATATTGATAAACTCACAGCTCTCTACGAAGAGGGATATGAGTGTGCTAAACAGGTACTCTCTTCTATCTAACAGATAAAGAATAGGTATATAGTCGGGATGTGTCTATCTTATGATACATTACTGCTCATAATTATAAAATGCGATGAATTATTTTGGAGAATCTATTGCTATTGTAGTAGCAGTATCATGGACAATTACAGCTCTTTTTGCAGAAGTTGCAAGTAAAAGATTGGGTTCGTTGCAATTGAATGTGATAAGGATGGTTTTATCTCTTTTTATGCTTTCGGTTGCACTTTTTTTTTCTCTCTGGCAGTTTCTTGCCAATTGGTACCGATTCTAACACTTGGCTGTGGCTCTCTTTATCTGGTTTTGTGGGGTATGTTTTAGGGGACTTCTGCCTTTTTAATTCTTATGTTATAATTGGCTCTCGGTTTGGGCAACTTTTTATGACTTTGGCGCCACCCACTGCTGCTCTTTTTGGATGGATAATGCTTGGAGAGAGACTTTCTCTGCTGGCTTGGACAGGTATGCTGATAACCATTACCGGTATTGGAATGTCTGTTCTTGGAAAAGGAGAGAAGCACAAGTTCTCTCTGAAACTCCCTTTCAAAGGTGTATTATTCGGTATTGGTGCCGGTATGGGACAGGGTATAGGGTTGGTACTCAGTAAGGTGGGTATGGATTACTATGCTCTTTCTTTAGGTGAAGGTAACAGTTATATTCATACTACTCTTCCTTTTTCATCTACCTTTATACGTGCAATAACCGGAACAATAGGTTTTGTGCTGCTTATGGCAATAAGAAGACAATTCCATACTCTTCCTGTTGCAATGCGTGATAAGAAAGGAATGAAAGCAGCTTTATGGGCTACCGTAACAGGTCCTTTCATAGGAGTTTCCCTTTCTCTGATGGCAACTCAATATACAGCAGTAGGTATTGCATCAACACTTATGGCTCTTACTCCTGTAATGATTATATGGCCGGCACATATGATATTCAAACAGCAGATTACAATAAAAGAGGTTGCCGGTGCTATTATAAGTGTTATAGGAGTTGCTCTTTTCTTCATCAGATAAGTCCTATGATCCATCTGTGTCACATAATCTGTCGTGATCGGATAATGAACCGATCATGATCGGTTGGATAATGAATCATGACCGGTTAATCAATGAATCACGATCTGTTGGATAATGAATCATGATCGGTTGAACAGTTTATCACGATTCCTTTTGTGAACAATGAAAATAATTGTTCCTCTCTTTTCTTTGCATGAAACAAAGATACTATTATTAACCAAGAAGAGATAGAATTTGTTAAGTCCCATTGTCACGGATTGAGCCTTAATTATAGTAATAGATTATGCATCATCTCAATGATTATCGGGCATAAAAAATCTCTTCCGATCAATTATGACCGAAAGAGATTGTATTTCTTCTATTAAGTAATCTTTATTTTGCGAAGCTTACTGCTCTAGTTTCACGGATAACTGTGATCTTAACCTGTCCTGGGTAAGTCATTTCATCCTGAATCTTCTTAGCGATTTCTGTTGATAAGTTTTCAGTCTCCTTATCGTCAATTTTATCAGCTCCAACAATTACACGAAGTTCACGACCAGCTTGTATAGCGTAAGTCTTAGTTACTCCAGGGTAAGACATTGCAAGTTGTTCAAGGTCGTTAAGACGTTTGATATAAGCCTCTACAATTTCTCTACGAGCACCTGGACGAGCACCTGAGATGGCATCACATACCTGAACGATAGGAGCAAGCAAACTTGTCATCTCTGTTTCATCGTGGTGAGCACCGATTGCGTTGCAGATATCTGGTTTTTCTTTGTACTTCTCAGCTAGTTTCATACCAAGCAATGCGTGTGGCAATTCTGGCTCCTCATCAGGCACTTTACCAATATCATGAAGCAGACCGGCGCGTTTTGCTTTCTTTGGATTCAGACCAAGTTCAGATGCCATAACTGCACATAAGTTGGCTGTTTCACGGGCATGTTGCAATAGGTTCTGACCATATGAAGAACGGTATTTCATCTTACCGATGATACGTATAAGCTCAGGATGTAATCCATGGATACCAAGGTCAATAGTAGTACGTTTACCTGTTTCGATAATCTCATCTTCCACCTGTTTACGTACCTTGGCAACAACCTCTTCAATACGTGCAGGGTGTATACGTCCGTCGGTTACAAGTTGATGAAGAGCAAGTCGTGCAACTTCACGACGAACTGGGTCGAATGCTGAAAGAACAATAGCTTCAGGAGTATCGTCAACTACGATTTCTACACCGGTGGCAGCTTCAAGGGCGCGGATATTTCTACCTTCACGTCCGATAATACGTCCTTTTATTTCATCTGATTCAATGTGGAATACTGTTACAGAATTTTCAATAGCTGTTTCAGTAGCCACTCTCTGTATAGACTGAATGACTATTCTCTTAGCCTCTTTGTTGGCAGAGAGTTTAGCATCATCCATTATGTCGTTTATGAATGAAGCAGCCTGGGTCTTGGCTTCTTCCTTCAAAGACTCAACCAATCTATCTTTAGCCTCATGAGCAGATAGTCCGGAAATAACTTCCAACTTTTCTCTCTCCTGCATCTGAAGTTTGTCGAGTTCTTCTTTTTTCTTGTCTACTATTACTATCTGAGCTTCCAGGTTCTCCTTAATTGCTTCAGCCTCCTGGCGTTTGCGTTGGATCTCCTCTTGCTTTTGATTTAGCATTAGCTCTCTTTGCTTGAGCTTGTTTTCAGCCTGCTGGATCTTCTGGTTTCTTATAGATACCTCTTTTTCAAGATCAGCTTTCTTATTAAGAAACTTCTCTTTTACTTCCAGAAGTTTGTTCTTCTTAATAACTTCAGCTTCAGTCTCAGCCTCCTTAATTATTATATCGTATTTCGATTTCAGGCCATATTTGAATAGCACATAAGAAAGCCCTCCTCCTATAGCGAAACAAACGATTGCTGTTATTACTATTGTTGTTACCATTTTTATTAAATTATATAAATAAAAAACGCACAACCTCTTTCACAAGCGGATACTTGTTTGTCAAGGCGTGCGTGTATATCATCGTTACAAATATAAACTTAACTAATTTTACCCTTTAATATGCTTTCTAGTTCTTCTGTAAGTTCTCTGATTTTCTCCTTATAAGGTTCAGTATCATTTTTGTCTTTCAGGGATATTTTTTCGAAAGCTAACTCAAGTGCTACCATAGCCCAATATTTATTCGGAGCAATATCCGAGAACATGCCACGGTATTTGTTCAGTTTATTATCAATCTGTTTGGCAGCGTCCCTATAAATCTCCTCATCTTCTCGACGAATCTTCAATGGATAGCGCTCGTTGTCAATCAGTAAATGTATTTTCATCATATCGTCCATATAGTATCGAATTTAAGATCTTTATTCATTTAATAAAGCGATACATCTATCGACTTCACGCACAAGGCTAGATAATCTCTTTTTTGTATCATTAATATCTTTGTCATAGATACTTAGAGTCCTAGCCATCTTTAGTTCAGAATAATCTTTCTCCAACTTTCTGCAACTATTATTTAAATCCTCAATTTCTTTGTCTTTTTCAGAAATGAGTGATAGTAGTTTAGCATTCTCTTGCTTTAATTGATCGTATAAATAGAGAAAATGTCTAAATTTCGTATCAAAAGTATTTAATAGCTGTTTATCTTCGTCAGTCATTCTATACTAAATTCTACACAAATATATATGATTAGTGTTAAATTAAAAAATATTTTAATCGTTATTTTAAATCATTATAAGAAAAATAGATATATAGAAAATCTATTTTAATGTCTTGTAACTTAGGATATGCGCCGAAATTGTTATAGCAAGAATAATAAAAAGTGGTTTAAGCCATAAATATGGTGCGACAAATATGGTGCAGTAGCCTAAGGTTAGCCATATCATGGTTACAGATATTATCTTTGCATGAAGAGGTATAGCTTTGTTTTCACGGAATTTGCGTATGTATGTGCCAAGGTATTTCTGATTTAGTAACCACTCGTACAGTCGAGGTGAAGTACGAAAAAATATTGCAGCCGATAAAAGAAGAAATGGAGTTGTAGGAAGAAGAGGAACGAATATTCCAACTATTCCCAAAATAAGAGATATGATGCCTAATATTGTCAGAATTATTTTCATTATGCAAAGATATGTCTAAAAGTGCGAGAGCCAAGTCTGTTTTCATCTTTTTTCATAATATTTTTATTCAGTGAATGATTACTGTTCCTTCTTTCTCCTAAAGTGAAGTTAGCGCTTGCAGCGCGGGATAAACATCACTCACTGTGGCTTTTTCATTCCGCACTAAGGAACAAAAGCTATATAACGACAAATAGGGGAAAGGATTTTACACTTTCTATATAGTACATTATATGCACCAGATAAGACCAAATGAATAATGCCTGTAGATGAATCTAAGAGGTAAGAGAGGGGATAAAAATAAGAGCCGCAATCTTTCTTGATTATAACTCCCTGTTCTTTTGTTCGGTAGGATAGGCTAGAACTCATTAACTATCCAAAAGGAGATAGTTGTATTTTGATTATCAAAGAATTCCGTTTTAATTTATTAGTAATTATTAAATCATTGTCCGAGTTTTGCTTGAATTAGAATGACTCATAAGTTTCTGATTGACAGAATCTAATAGTATCATTTTTTCATTTTTTTGCTAATAGTTTTTCCAAGAAGTCTATTCTTTAGGTAAGTTTTCTTTCTCTCGATGAATTGGGATAATCTGCTCTTGAGAAAGGTTTGGCTCGTTCAAAAAAGACATCCATTGAAAATCCGAAGAAGTCGGCAACTTTTTCAATCCTTGTTCACAGTTGGGTTACCAGATATTATCTGAATCAGGGATGTATTTGCTGACGTGCTAAGTAATTAAAAGTTCTTTATTAGAAATATTGCTGTTAATAGATTGTTCAATAATACTTTAATTAATCGTTCTTCTTGATGTATTATTCATTCTTCTCTACTAAATTGTATAAATTCCTTATCTCATTCTGACAAAAAGATTAATTCAAGATAATCATTAGACTTTTTGTTCTCATTTTGAAGAAGTCAATATTTAATATAATTTTTAGATATTAAACAATGATTAATTAGTTTGTTTATATTTGCATAAAATAATATTGTATGGATAGAGGACCTTTTTCTTTTTATGATTTCTTAGGATACTTATTCCCAGGGGTTATATCAGCTTTCTTTATATATCTAT
>NZ_BAJR01000036.1 GCF_000613805.1 Phocaeicola paurosaccharolyticus JCM 15092
CATAATGCTATTGTATGATTCAGATTCCCTATGATAGTATTTATCGGCTATTTGACATAAGGTGAAAAAATTGTGCTTATTCTATCGTATCCCTTCTCATTAGGGTGAAGTCCGTCACTGAAAAGCGACTCGTCTATCTTTCCACTTCCATCATTTTTCAAAAGAGCTGAGGTACAGTCAACAATATCCGTCAGCTCATCTTTTATAAGTGTCTCTTCCAAAAGAGTATTAAGACTGGCAATTCTCTCTTCCTGATCTTTTCTTGGGAATATCTTAACAATATGAAGTTTAGTTTCAGGTTGATGACTGCGTATAAGTTTAGACAGTTCTATAATTCCTGATACAATCTCTTCGTTGCTGTTTTTCTCGAGATTATTTGTACCTATCATCATAAATATATGCTTAGGAGAACAATTGTCCAACTCTCCATGATATATTCGCCATACAACATTCTCTATCCTATCCCATCCGAATCCCATATTGGTGACACTCTTTTTGCCGAAAAGTTTCTTCCACGACTTCTTGCCATTCTGCGTTCTATGTTCAGGATATCCACCCCAAAAGTGTGTTATTGAGTTACCTATCATCAAGACCTCAGGATTCTCTGTTGCATTTCTTTTCACGACAGCCTCATGTCTCTCTCTCCACTCATAATTGTGTGGCTCCCTTCTTTGGCTGCACGGTTCGAATATAGGTAACACATTACGTCCCAATATATCATTTATCTTGTTCACATAAGCATTGGCATACTCGGTCATTCCCAGATCGGAAGGATGCCATCCATCAACCTGTGCATCTGGAGTGATTCCTATCTCCTCCTTCGAAAGGTAATATAATCCTTTAACACTATCGGCTATCAGTTTATCGTATGCCCTACGCAGTTCTACATTGGTTACCGTACACTCATTCTCAATTGCCCTATTGGTAGTTCCATACATATAGCCATCGTTTTCAACGAGTAAAATAGGAGTATTACTTTTCGCCCTCAACTTTGCCACACCATTAATTGTACGCGCATATATACTATCATGTGAAGGATACATATTTGGCATACAATCGATAATATATAACTGTGACTTTACCTCAGACATCAGATCGAATATAGCAGGTTCCATCAAGCATTACCCGAGAACCCAAGATTTACTATAGGTGAGTCAAGTTTTCTTGCAACCTGATTACTCCAAGACATAGCAGGTCTCGATGCTGCTATACCCTGTGCTATTGAGGTCCCATAAACCACAATAGGTTTTTCGGAAGAGAGAGGAGCAAATTTAAATAGAGAGCTATCGGGTACACCTATACTAAGAGATGTTACCTCATTTAGCAGAGGTAGGAATAGTTGGTATTGGCTGCCTTCCTTATGGTTATTATGGTAATCCAGCCCTTTATAATGAAATAAAATAGTATCTCCTCTATTTTTACCAAAATTAAAATTTGAAGGGCACGCGCACCAGTCAGTCACACCATGACTATCTGTAGCATACATATCAACACCGCTACAAGCTATTGCAGGCATATTCCATTGACTAATAGAAGCAGATACGGTGTACTTAATGATAATTTCTGGGGCATTACTGTAAAAGTCTATATGAAGTCCCGAACTATTTGTTGAGAGATTCCATACAACACCTCTCACATTTGCTTTGGCTCTGATCGGCAAACGATGAAAACTTTTGCCAATCTCGCTGTTCCATGCTCTGCCCTGAACATTTGGTATGTCACCATCTAAAGGATTATACCATTTTATCTGTGCTGTAGCGAATAATGGTAGAAATAGTAAAAGAAAAGAGTAGATGTAATTTTTCATGATGTTTATATTCTGATTTCGGTTATTTCATTTAAAGGATATATCACTACAACATAGAGATATATTTACATTGCATTTCATCACAAATATAAATAAATAGGTTAAAAGATCGAGAATTAAAACAGAATTAGTCTTGATATTTTTTTCGTTCAACAGCTGTGGAGTATATAGATCACAGCTGATAGCTATATACTCTTCAACTGTGGAGTGAAAAAGTTCAACGATGTTACAGAGAATATATTATTAATTCACATAAACATTGCTTTTATGAAAACAAAAAAGTTAAGAGACTAGCCCTAAAAACTCTTCATGCTTTTTGGTCAGCCTCTCAACATATTTTATAAATATCCTATTCTCAACTATTCTTCTTCTCAAGTTCAGAAAGAGATTCCATCTTTTTCGTCTCTAGGAACTCATAAATACCGCAAAGATGCTCTTTCACCTTCTTATTACCGAACTCATAAACCTTAGTAACTAGTCCGTCCAGGAAATCACGGTCATGTGAAACAACAATCAAAGTTCCGTCAAATTCTACAAGTGCCTGTTTCAATATATCCTTGGTCTTTAGGTCAAGATGGTTTGTTGGCTCATCTAAGATAAGCAAGTTTACAGGTTCCAGAAGTAGCTTTATCATAGCAAGTCGTGTACGCTCACCACCAGATAGTACCTTAACCTTTTTCATTGACTCTTCAGGTCCTCCGAACATAAATGCACCTAGCAGATCTCTTATCTTATTTCTTATATCACCCTTTGCCACATCGTCTATGGTTTGGAATACAGTAAGATTTTCATCAAGTAGTGATGCCTGATTCTGTGCAAAATATCCAATCTGCACATTATGTCCCAAAGTAAGAGTTCCATCATGGTCAATCTCCTTCATTATACACTTTACAAGAGTAGATTTACCCTCACCATTCTTTCCAACGAAAGCAACCTTGTCTCCTCTTTCAATAGTAAGAGATGCATCCTTAAATACCACATGGTCACCATAGCTCTTTCCTACTCTATCCATTGTTACAGGATAGCTTCCACTTCGTGGTGAAGGAGGGAATTTAAGACGGAGTGCTGAAGAATCTTCCTCATCAACTTCAACTAACTGCAACTTCTCAAGCATCTTAACACGGCTCTGCACCTGAAGTGTCTTACTGTATGTACCTTTGAAGCGTTCTATAAACTCTGTTGTCTCCTGAATCATCTTCTGCTGGTCTTCATACTGCTTCTGCTGCTGTTCACGACGCTCTTTTCTCAGCACAAGGTATTGTGAGTAGTTTACCTTATAGTCGTATATTCTACCCATTGTAACCTCTATCGTACGAGTCGTGATGCGGTCAATAAATTTACGGTCGTGGCTTATTATCACTACCGCCTTACCATTGTTGATTAGGAACTCTTCAAGCCACTGAATAGATTCTATGTCCAGATGATTAGTAGGCTCATCGAGGAGTATGACATCAGGGTTCTGAAGAAGAAGTTTCGCAAGTTCAATTCTCATTCTCCAGCCGCCACTAAACTGATTTGTCGGTTTATTGAAGTCCTCTCTTTCAAAGCCAAGACCTAAAAGAGTCTTCTCTACATCCTCCTCGAAATGAGTTAGGTCAATGGCATAGAACTTCTCGCTCATTGCTGACACCTTCTCAATAAGAGCCATGTAAGAGTCACTCTCATAATCTGTTCTTGTCTCCAACTCTTTATTCAATGCATCTATCTCATCTTCCATATCTTTTAGATGAGCAAAAGCCTGCGATGCCTCCTCGAAGACAGTCCTACCATCTTCAGTCATAAGATGCTGAGGCAAATATGCCACTACACAATCTTTTGGTGTTGTAACCTTACCTCTAGTAGGTTGACGTACACCCGCAAGGATTTTAAGTAAAGTAGACTTTCCTGCACCATTCTTTCCCATAAGTGCAATACGGTCTTTCTCGTTTATCTGGAAAGATATATCATTGAATAATGTGGTTCCACCAAATTCGACTGCCAGTCCATCAACTGAAATCATATTAAGATCTATTTTATATTATAAGAAAAACCCGTCAATATACTGAGTTATATCCTAAAAGGTGTCAGACTATTGACGGGCTGATATTTTTAATTACTTATTATTAACTTGCAAAGAACAGTATTAATAATTGAGCTGAAAGAATTCTCAGGAACATAGATAAAGGATAAACTGTAGAATATCCTACTGCAGGAGCATTATTACTTGCAGCCTGATTTGCATAAGCCAATGCTGGTGGGTCAGTAGTACTTCCAGCCAAAAGACCCATAAGGGTAAAATAGTTTATCTTATATGCCATACGACCTATAACACCCATTACAAGCAGTGGAATTATTGTTATAAGGAATCCACAGCCAACATAGAGCAATCCATCACCCTCTACTACTGTCTGAACGAAATTTGCTCCGGCTTTAATACCCACACTTGCAAGGAAGAGAGCAATACCTATTTCGCGTAGCATAAGGTTAGCACTCAGCGTAGTATATGTAACAAGTTTCAGTTTATATCCGAAACGACCAATAAGTATAGCAACAATTAGCGGGCCACCTGCAAGACCAAGTTTTACAGGAGTTGGAACTCCTGGGAATGCTACTGGCAAACTACCGAAAAGAATACCTAAGAATATACCTATAAATATTGTAACGATGTTTGGATGATCAAGACGTTTCAAAGAGTTACCCAACAAATTTGCTACACGTTCAACTGCATCCTGAGGACCAACAACCATTACACGGTCACCAATCTGGAGAGTAAGATTACGAGAAGCAAATAGATCCATACCAGAACGGTTTACACGAGTTACGTTAACACCATACATGGTTCTGAAATGCATTTCACCAAGTTGTTTACCATTCATTTTTGACTGAGTAACGAGGATACGGCGAGACACCATTGGAGTATCTTGACTATCCCAGTCTACCTCAATTCTAGAACCAATAAATGCTATGATTGCTTCTGAATCATCTTCAGCACAAACAATAAACAGCTGATCTCCGAGGTTAAATACAGTATCTTTAGTAGGAATGCTTACATGACCATTCTGCAATATACGAGAACATACAAAATCACGGCTTAGCATATCTCTTATCTCGAGAAGTTTCTTTCCTGCTATAGCCTCATTATGTACCTCAAGGTGCATCATGAATGGTTTAAGATGTGGATTGGCAGACTCTTGATTTGCAATCTCTTCCTCCTCTTTCTTAAGGTTCACTCTACAAATATACTTAACTGCAATTATAGAGCCAATGATACCGATTACTCCAAGAGGATATGCACAAGCATACCCCATAGCAATCTGAGGCCCCGAATATTCCAACTGACTAAGCGCCTCATTTGCAGCACCAAGTCCAGGCGTATTAGTAACTGCTCCACAAAGGACACCTACCATCATTGGTAATGATACACGTCCACTGAGAGAATAATATAGCAATAGGGCAACCGCAATATTCAGCACCACTATGCCAAGGGCTACAACGTTCATTGATAGTCCGCCTTTCTTGAATGAAGAGAAGAATGAAGGACCAACCTGCAGACCTATACAGAAAACAAAAAGGATAAGACCGAAATCCTGAATAAAGTTAAGAATAGGTGTGTCCCCAGTGAATCCAAAATGGCCACAGAGAATACCTACAAATAACACAAATGTTACCCCTAATGAAATCCCGAAAATTTTAATTTTACCAAGCAGCACTCCAGCTGCAATGACGAAGGAATATAGCAACACAATATGCGCTACGGAGCTCCCATCAAACAAAAGAGTATTCAACCAATCCATATAAGTAAGATTACTTTTAAAAATTTGCGCAAAATTACTAATAAACAAATATCCATCCAACAAAAAACGGAAAGTTATTTCTATATATATGCATTTTGCAACTTATAGTTTGCAAAATGGATGGAAGTAAAAGGGAAATAAAAAAGATGAAGGCAATTACGGCCTAAACATCTTGAAAAACAGATGTAAAGAATACCTATTTTAAAATGAATTAGTATATTTGTGAGACCTCTTTCATGAGACGTCGGATATTAATTCTTAAATTAACACTAAATTCACAATGGCAGATAGTAAAGAAAAACTCTTTTCAGAATTTCCTAATGTGTCGACTGAAGATTGGATGTCAAAAATCACAGTTGATTTAAAAGGAGCTGATTATGAGAAGAAATTAGTTTGGAGAACTAATGAAGGGTTTAAGGTTAAGCCTTTTTACAGACAGGAAGACTTAAAAGGACTAAAAACAGTTGGATCACTCCCAGGAGAGTTCCCTTACCTTCGCGGTAATAAAAAGGATGACAATACTTGGCTTATCAGACAAGAGATAAATGTTGTCTCAGCAAAAGAGTCTAACTCTAAAGCAAAAGATATACTAAATAAAGGTATAGACTCATTAGGCTTCTCGGTAAAGAAAAAAGATATTTCACAAGAGTATGTTTCTGAACTTTTGGATGGTATTGATGCAGAGAAAGTTGAACTTAACTTCTCAACTTGCCAGGGACATACAGTACAACTCGCTAAAGAGCTGGTTACCTATTTCACAAATAAAGGATATAACCTTGAAAACATAAAAGGGTCTGTTAATTATGACCCAATGGGTAAGATGATGCTTAAAGGTAAAGACCTAAGCAACTTTGTAAATATTGCTAAGGAACTTATCGAAACTCTTGCTCCAATGAAGAAGTTCAGATGCATCTGTGTAAATACTGTAGAATTGAATAATTCCGGTGCTTACATATATCAGGAGCTTGGTTATGCTTTGGCTTGGGGAAATGAGTATCTTGAAAAACTTACTCAAGCGGGACTTCCTGCATCGCTTGTTGCAAAGAAGATTAAATTCAATTTCGGCATCAGTTCAAACTATTTCCTTGAAATAGCTAAGTTCAGAGCAGCAAGAATGCTTTGGGCAGATATTGTTAGAGAGTATAACCCTACATGCAATGGCAATTGCCCTAACAGAGGTGAGGATGGCACATGTAACTGTTCATCAAAGATGTTGGTTCATGCACAGACTTCTACATTTAACATGACTCTTTTCGATTCATATGTAAACCTTCTTAGAACACAGACAGAAAGTATGAGTGCTGCACTTGCAGGAGTAAACTCAATAACTGTCGTTCCATTCGACATTGCGTATAAAGAGACTGACGACTTCTCAGAGAGAATAGCTCGTAACCAGCAGCTGTTGCTTAAGGAGGAATCTCATTTTAATAAGGTAGTCGATCCTGCTGCCGGTTCATATTATATAGAAAATCTTACTGTATCTATTGCTGCTGAAGCTTGGAAACTATTCCTTGACGTTGTTGAAAAGGGAGGTATGTTAAGCGAAATCATGACTGGTAATATACAGGATGCGATAAATGCCAGCAACAAAGCTCGCCACGATGCAGTATCAAAACGTAAAGAAGTTCTCCTCGGTACAAACCAATATCCTAACTTCAACGAACTTTCTGAAGGTAAAGAACCTGCTGAGAGAGCAAGCTGTTGCGGTGGAGAAAAGAAAGATTCATGTGATAGACCTGTAAAGACTCTAGACAGTGCTCGTATGGCAAGTGAGTTCGAAGCATTAAGACTTAGCACTGAGAAATCGGGCAAACGTCCTAAAGCATTCATGCTCACAATTGGTAATTTGGCTATGCGTCAGGCACGTGCCCAGTTCTCATGCAACTTCCTTGCATGTGCTGGTTATGAAGTAATTGACAACCTTGGATTCCAGAGTGTTGAGGAGGGAGTTGAAGAGGCTTTGAAGGCTAAAGCCGACATCGTTGTTCTATGCTCTAGCGATGACGAATATGCAGAGTATGCTGTTCCAGCATTAAAAGCACTCGATAATCGTGCCATCTTTATTGTAGCAGGTGCACCAGCTTGTATGGACGACCTTAAAGCTGCAGGTATTGAGACTTCATACATGTACGTTGTAATGTTCTTGATACATTAAAGGAATACAATGAAAAACTAGGAATTAAGGAATGAATCAGATGAAACCGAATTTTAAAAATATAGATATTTATGCCTCTTTCAAAGAGAAGGATGGCATGCAATGGCAAAAGGACAATGATATAAAGAGCAACTGGAAGACTCCAGAGCATATCAATGTTAAGCCTGTTTACACAAAAGAGGACCTTCAGGGAATGGAGCACTTGGATTATGCTGCCGGTATTCCTCCATATCTTCGTGGCCCATACTCTATGATGTTTACATTCCGTCCCTGGACAATCCGTCAGTATGCCGGATTCTCAACTGCCGAGGAGAGTAACGCATTCTACCGCCGTAACCTTGCTTCTGGTCAGAAAGGTCTATCTGTTGCATTCGACCTTCCAACCCACAGAGGTTATGACCCAGACCACGAACGTGTAGTAGGTGACGTAGGTAAGGCTGGTGTATCTATCTGTTCATTAGAGAACATGAAAGTTTTGTTCGACGGTATACCTTTGAGCAAAATGTCTGTATCAATGACTATGAATGGTGCCGTTCTTCCTATAATGCATTCTATATAAATGCCGGTCTTGAGCAAGGTGCAAAACTTGAAGAGATGGCAGGAACCATACAGAATGATATCCTTAAAGAGTTCATGGTTCGTAACACATATATCTATCCACCTACATTCTCTATGAAGATTATCTCTGATATATTTGAATATACATCACAGAAGATGCCTAAGTTCAACTCTATATCTATATCAGGATATCATATGCAGGAAGCAGGTGCCACAGCTGACATCGAACTAGCTTACACTCTTGCAGACGGACTTGAATATCTTCGTGCAGGTGTTGCAGCAGGTATAGACATCGATGCTTTCGCACCACGTCTCTCTTTCTTCTGGGCGATTGGTATGAATCACTTCATGGAGATTGCAAAGATGAGAGCAGCACGTATGCTATGGGCTAAGATTGTGAAACAGTTTAATCCAAAGAACTCAAAATCTCTTGCACTGCGTACTCACTCACAGACATCAGGATGGTCTCTTACAGAACAGGACCCATTCAATAATGTAGGTCGTACATGTATTGAAGCTATGGCTGCTGCTCTTGGTCACACTCAGTCACTTCATACAAATGCTCTTGATGAGGCCATCGCACTTCCTACAGACTTCTCAGCACGTATTGCCCGTAATACTCAGATCTATATCCAGGAAGAGACTAACATATGCAAGAACGTAGACCCATGGGGAGGTTCATACTATGTAGAATCTCTTACAAATGAGCTTGCTCATAAAGCTTGGGAACATATACAGGAAATCGAAAGCCTTGGTGGTATGGCAAAAGCTATTGAAACAGGAGTTCCTAAGATGAGAATCGAAGAGGCTGCTGCCCGTACTCAGGCTAGAATTGACTCAGGAGAACAGACTATCGTGGGTACAAACAAATATCGTCTTGAAAAAGAGGATCCTATAGATATTCTGGAAGTTGACAATACTGCTGTTCGTCTTGAACAGATAGAGAACCTGAAACGTCTGAAAGAGGGAAGAAATCAGGCTGAGGTAGATAAGGCACTTGATGCTATAACTGAATGTGTAAAAACCCGTAAAGGCAATCTGCTTGAACTTGCTGTAGAGGCTGCAAGAGTACGCGCTACTCTAGGAGAAATCTCTTTAGCTTGCGAAAAGGAGGTAGGTCGCTATAAAGCCATAATTAGAACTATATCAGGAGTGTATTCATCAGAGAGTAAGAAAGATCCGGATTTCGTGAAAGCTTGCGAAATGACCGAAAAGTTTGCAAAACAAGAGGGACGTCGTCCTCGTATCATGATAGCAAAGATGGGCCAGGACGGTCACGACCGTGGTGCCAAAGTTGTAGCAACAGGTTATGCTGACTGCGGTTTCGATGTAGATATGGGACCATTGTTCCAGACTCCTGCAGAAGCAGCACGTGATGCAGTGGAAAATGATGTTCACGCAGTAGGTGTATCTTCTTTGGCTGCAGGTCATAAGACTCTTATCCCACAGATCATTGAAGAGCTTAAGAAACTTGGTCGTGAAGATATCCTTGTATTTGCAGGTGGTGTTATCCCTGCCCAAGACTATGACTTCCTTTATAAAGCAGGTGTTGTGGCTATATTCGGCCTGGTACTTCTGTATCAAAGGCAGCTTGCCAGATCATGGACATTCTTCTTGAAGAATAATCATGTTACAACAGTAAATAATATTAAAGGGGTGCATCTCACAATGGGATGCACCCCTTCTATTTTAAAGAGCTTTATTGCCTTACCTAATAATAGTTTTTACTCTCAACTAAAAATCATATCATCATGGAATTTAATAAGAAACCCCATGAATGTATCTTTTTATCAGACTGTGATTTCTATATCCAGTACATAGCTTATTCGTCCCAAAACTGCGGAACGAAAAAATGTAGGAAAAGGTATGCAATGAAACAGACTACTTATATCCCCATTTCAATGAGAATAGATAGAAAACAGGATTATTCTGAACAGAGACAATTCTTTAGATTGTTCCTAGCCTCAGCATTATGTTCGAAAACATTTGCTATTTTACTGCATGAATCAATCTCTCTGCATTCTGCACAAGTTTCGAACCCACGGTCAACTGCGCACTTACGGATATCACACATTGTACTACAGTAGTATGTCTTAATACCATCTATGCGACAGCCTTCACAGTTGATGTGTTCAGGTAGGATAGGTACATTATTCAACTTTGACCAAAGCTGTGCGGTCTTCTCACGAAGAGCGTCGTCATTGTTCTTTGTTGCAAGTAAAGCATCGCACTTCTCACAATCTAGGCCGCAGATGGCAATATTCTTTTTGTTTTCCATAATATTATTGTTATATATGATCAGTATCTATTGTATTTCTTCTATAACTTTTTTCTTATCGGATGCCTAATCACAGTCTTCATCTTTCCTGGCGCACACTTTCTCTGGCATAGCTTTTGGCATATAAAACTCTTTGTAATATTTTTTTAAATCAAATGCCATAATTGATTATTATTAATCTGTTGTTCTATTTTATACAATCTTCTATAGTCACTTGAGCCATTATTACTTACTAGCTTCTAGTCTTACTATTTAGATAATATAATACTGATAAATAAACATATACATATTTATCTAATAATGGATACATATACTTTGCTAATTTACAAATATTCTTCTTATGCAGATCTTCACAAATTAAAAATGTATATTTTTTTTCAAACTAGTTGTAATTTCATATCTTAATGAACGTTTTCAAAAAGAGTAAAATATACCATATACGTGGTATTTACTATATATAGTATTAATGATAACTTTGCATCATACAAATAAGAAACTATAAACAATATATATTATGGCAAGAATTAAAAAAGAATTGACTGAACTTATTGGTAATACCCCACTTCTTGAGATATCAAGATTGGCAAAGTTCAAAGGTGCAAAAGCAAATGTTATTGCTAAGTTGGAATATTTCAATCCAGGTGGAAGTGTTAAAGATAGAGTAGCTTTAGCTATGATAGAAGATGCTGAGGAGAAAGGCCTTCTTAAGCCAGGTGCTGTAATCATTGAACCAACAAGTGGAAACACAGGAGTTGGACTTGCGTGGGTAGCAACAGTCAAAGGATACAAAGCTATACTAACAATGCCTGAGACCATGAGTGTAGAGAGACAGAACCTCTTAAAAGCAATGGGTGCACAGCTTGTTCTTACGGAAGGTGCAAAAGGAATGAAAGGTGCCATAGCAAAAGCTGAAGAACTTAAGGAAAACACTCCTGGAGGCATAATCTTAGGACAGTTTGTGAACATGGCTAACCCTTATATTCACTCAAAAACTACTGCTCAGGAAATATGGAATGATACTGATGGTAAAGTAGACATATTTGTTGCCGGTGTAGGTACCGGAGGTACTGTAAGCGGTGTAGGAAAAGGACTTAAAGAACATAATCCAAATATACAGATTGTAGCAGTTGAACCAGCAAATTCACCTGTACTTTCAGGAGGTTCACCATCTCCACATAAAATACAAGGTATAGGTGCAGGATTCATTCCTAACACATACAATGGTAATGTTGTAGATAAAATTATACAGGTAAAGGATAATGATGCTATACGAACAGGAAGAGAGTTATCTCAAAAAGAGGGACTACTTGTAGGTATATCATCAGGAGCAGCTGCCTTTGCAGCTTTGGAATTGGCTAAGCTTCCGGAAAATGAAGGAAAGAATATAGTAGTTCTTCTTCCTGACACAGGTGAGAGATACCTGTCAACAGTACTTTACGCATTCGAGGAATACCCTCTATAAGAAGTAACGTCTAATGCTGTTTCATATAAAAAATTGATACTCTTACAAAGGCTTAATGCTTTACAAAAAGATAGCACATGAGAGTAGATTAGTACTAAAAAAAACAATATTTATATAAATAGCTCCATTTTCCGAGACTATATGATTATCTTTGGCAATTAATTTTATCGTGACCTGGTTACTGATAAAATTAATTGCCAAAATTTTATATACAGTTTTTAGCAAATGAATATAGCGACTTTAATATCAGGAGGAGTAGACAGTGGCGTAGTTACACACCTACTGTGTGAGCAAGGATACAAGCCAGACCTGTTCTATATAAAAATAGGCATGGACGGAGAAAATGATCTATCATGTACAGCAGAAGAGGACATTGAGCTCGCAACTGCTACTGCAAAAAAATATGGACTACAATTCAATATTATAGATTTACAGAAAGAGTATTGGGATAATGTTGTGGCTTATGCTATCGACAAAGTAAAGAGAGGCTTTACCCCAAATCCGGATGTGATGTGTAATAAGCTCATTAAATTTGGTTGCTTTGAACAAAAGGTAGGGCATCTTTATGATAAGACTGCCACAGGTCACTATGCTTCAATCGTTGAGAGAGATAATAAGATATGGCTGGGTACTGCTGTCGATCCTGTGAAAGATCAGACAGACTTTCTGGCACAGATAGATTATCTACAAGTTTCCAAGTTGATGTTTCCTCTTGGCTCGCTAATGAAAGATGAGGTAAGGGATATTGCACTGAATGCTAAACTGCCAAGTGCAAGAAGAAAGGACTCACAAGGAATCTGTTTTCTAGGTAAGATAAACTACAATGACTTCCTCCGTAAATTTCTGGGAGAGAAAGAGGGAAACATAATAGAGTTGGAGACAGGAAAGAAAATCGGAAAGCATAAAGGATTCTGGTTCCATACTATAGGACAACGCAAAGGACTTGGACTTAGTGGTGGCCCTTGGTTTGTTATAAACAAAGATATAAACGAGAACATTATATATGTATCCAAAGGCTACGACTGCGAGAAACAGTATGGCACAGATTTCCTTCTTCAGGACTTCAACTATATAACTGATGATTTATGGAAGGGTGAGGATAATGTTGAGATAGCATTCAAGATTCGTCATACCGACTCTTTCAAAAAGGGTATACTTACACGCGAAGGTGACCATCTTCATATACATAGCACCACTCCTGTACAAGGTATTGCTCCAGGACAGTTCGGTGTATTATATGACAAGGATGAAAAAATATGTGTAGGCAGCGGTGAAATAAGGGTCTGATCAGATATAATATTCCATAGGATCGACAATACCTGCCCTCATAGCATATTTTGTCGCCTCATGCACATTATTAACAGATAATTTACGAAAGATATTCTTTCTATGGGTCATTACAGTGTATACACTTGAGAATCGGATAGAAGCAATATCTTTCGTACTTTTTCCCAATGCCATCAATCTTAGTATTTCACGCTCTGTAGATGTTAGCAGAGATGGCTCAGCCTCATGCTTGTCAGAATCGGCCTGAGCAATCTGATTTGTAACCTTCTCACATATAAACTGTTTCATAAGTGATACATCCTTTAATCCACTCTCAATCTCCTTCCTAGAGCTATCCTTCAAAATAAAACTGAAGCATGTTGAGAAGTATACTAATCTCTTAATGAAATCTGTAACTAGAGAATCACTGAAGAGAATAAAACAAGCTTTGGGATATCGGGCATGAAGTACAATAAGATACTCTTCCGAAAGGTCAACCATAGTATAATCTACAATCACCACCCCATCCGAATGATTCTTCAGAAAGTGAACAATACTTGTTTTGTCAATACCTTCACTTATGGAAGAGAAAATATTGCATTGTCTTGCTATAGTATTTATCCCTATAGAAGTAGCATCCTGTAAATCAACTATCAGAAGATCTTTCATTGTCTATATCTAACTGTGAGAAGCAAAATTAAATTAAAATATTATTTAAATCAGATTAATTATTTAAATGTTTATAAACTAGATTCTATTTTTTAATTTTGTATCAATCTCCAAAGACAGTGGAGAGCAATAACCAAAAAAATTATATAAATAAAAATATGGATATAGCATATGTAATAAACTTCCTAAAGGAATTAGCGGCAAACAACAACCGAGAGTGGTTCACTGCCAACAAGGATAAATATGAGAAGGCAAAGAACGAGTTTGATATACTTACTACTGCCCTAATAGAGACTATCTCTACATTTGAGCCTGGAGTAAAAGGTATGCAGCCATCACAATGTACATACCGAATATACCGAGATGTACGTTTCTCATCCGATAAGACTCCATATAAAACATATATGGGAGCTTACGTGAATCCACGTGGAAAGAAATCCAATCATTGTGGATACTATCTTCACCTGGAGCCAGGCAGATGTATGCTCTGTGCCGGAAGCATATGTTGGCCAACAAAACTGCTTAAGGATGTACGACAAGCTATTTTTGATAATATAGATCAGTATATAGAGATAGTAGAGAATCCTGAATTCAAGAAATATTATCCTATTGTTGGTGATGAGCGTCTTCTTTCTGCACCAAAGGGATTCGATAAAAACTGGGAACATATAGACTATCTGAAACCGAAAGATTATAGCATAAACTGCAATCTGCCGGATAGGTTCTTCACAGAAGATATTGATACGTTGATGAAAAGAGTAGGTCATATCTTCGAGGTTGCAAAACCTTTTGCCGATTTCACCAACTATACTATTGATGAGTTTGAAAGGTAAAATATATAGAGCATGCACAACTATTTGTGCATGCTCTTTTTAATTTCTTCAATAGTATTCAATGAGTTTAATAGTTCAAGGTTCTCTTTTATCTGAGATAGCGATTTGCTGTTTCCTGCTTCAAATATCTTTTTTGCAGTACTCCAATCTCCACTTCTAAGAAGAATCATTCCATAGATATTTAAGTAGTAATCTTTATATTTCTCCTTGTCTATTTTAGATAGATAAGAGTAAGCTTTATCAATATCGCCATTAATCAATTGTGCCTGTGCTGCATTAATATTTGCTACAGAATTCGCAGGGAAGTATTTTGCACCTATAAGCATACAGTACTTAAACTTATCGCTTCCTTCGGGATACATGTTTGCTACATCATAAATCTCTCTAAGACTTAGGTTCTTCGGACAACTATTAATAAAGCCATCAGCTTGTCGGCTATCATAATTATCGACATCGTACATGACTTTGACCTCTACCACTCTCAACTTAGGAAATATATTTTTAAGCATATATCTGTATGAATCTCCTCTATCTAAATTCATCAACTTCAACTCACGTCCTTTGAATATACTTACGTTGTCTATAATATCTATTATCTTATTCTTATGCTCCAGTGAAGAACTCTCAATTATCTTCCTCAGTCCTTCCCAATTTTCACCACCATAGTTGACTGTGAAGACAGAATCAGCAATATTATACTTATTAATTAGATAATTTCTCAAAGACCCGGATCTTTTTACTGATAACCTCATATTCACATCGTACAATCCTTCAGGAGACGAGAAACCATTAATCAATATATTTTTGATTGAGACTCCCTCTATTCCTTTAACCTTTGCTATCATACCTCCTATCCTGTCAAGCTCAGATTTGTTATTAGAGATAGATTCTATAATACGGCATTCATTCAGATTAAAGATGAGATGTGCTTTCTCAGTTTCAACTCTACTTTTTACATACTCAACATCAGGTTCAACAAACTTATAATGTAACTTTGAGTTCCTTACATCACTGTTATTAAAGGGTATTATCTCTGTATCCTTTATCTTTCCGCATCCACAGTCATCAACCTTAATCTTTAGCTTTGCATTGTCAAACCAATCTTCATAAGCAACAGCATAGTTGTATGTTATAGACTCTTTCTTGGCATCTTCAAGATTGAATATTTGATAAGCATTATCAATCGAAGCGATCATCTTCTTATCATTAAGAGCTAAAGAGCGCTTATATTTCCTGTAGTTGTCTTTGCCATTTACAGATAATTGTGGCAATTCTAGAGTTTTGCAATCTCCTACAAGAAAAGGAGTGATAACTATATTCTTTGATGACTTGACTTTTACATTCGATAGATCAAAAGTAATCTGAATATAGAGTGAGTCTCCCTGTTGTTGGATAAATGGGCTCTTGGAATAGACTATTTCATTTTTTTGAGCAAGACATCCTACACTGAGAAATATAATTCCCAAAGCTATAATTTTCTTCAGAATCATGACTCTTCTATTTTATGTTATAAATAATTGATAGTGCAACTTTATTAGGTCCTAAACAGTTTTTCGACTCCTTACTTATCTTATCACCACACTTCTGACTATAATATTTTCTATAGTTTAGATAAGTATAACCTACACCTACTTCAAACTCAGCACTCCACTTGTTAGAAATCATCCATTGATGACCGAAGGAAATACCGATCCCTAATAGATAACCTTGGAATCTATAGTTTTTCATCGTTCTGTTCTCTAATCCAAAGAACTTTCCATCTTTAAATCCAAAAGGTAACATTCCCCCCATGTTATAATATGCATATTGAGTATGAATACCCCAGAAACTGCCGTTAAACTTTTCACAAGTCCACATACGTACCTCCGGTTGTATCATAAAGTGTTTCATCTTCTTATTGTCACTGAAACTCCATGGATTGTAGTTTATGGGAAGATCAATAGTAACCTTTCTGCTCAAAGCAATCTCAGCGCCAATATTTACTGTAGAAGTAGCATCGTAAAGCAGATTAGATTTTACTGCTACTCTTTGAGCAGAAGCTTTAGCTGGAAATAATATCCAGCTAAAAGCTATAATAATTGAAATGATTATTCTCACTGTTATATTATTATTTTTTTATCAAAGAATTATTATTCCATAACGCAACGAACAAGTCCAGATGTAATAGGAAAAGGACTACCACTCCTTACCCATCCCATAGCAGGATCAACTACTACACCCGTGTTCAAAGGGAAATTAATAAAACCCTCTTTCGTATAATATACAGCATCTGAACGAGAAAAGAAATTACCACCAGAATAATGGTAATTCCTAAATACTGAAGAATTTGGTATATAGAAAAATTGTTCTGGAGAAAAACTATATTGTACATAGAATACATAACAGATATTATACTTCCCAACCATGGTTTTTGTAGTATTGTGTTTTAAACGGGTATAAGCACCATTAGTATTTTTCTCTAAAATCCAGTCCCATTCTCCACTTCCAGTTTCCTTAGAACCTAATTTAAACCCTATTGGACAAGCCTTTTTTGCCTGCTCCTCTGTAAAAATAGCACCAGCTGCTTCTTTACTAATGGGTATATCACCAAATTTAATCGTTGAAGCACCTCCAACCGCCCCATAATACTCTCCACTTGATCCAACACCAGCTGTTGCACCCAAATTCCTATCAAGCCATACTTTATTATTCATTATAAATGTAGAATAGTAATATACATCAGTAGGCTCCAATCCACTCGAATTTTCACCTAATGGCCACATAATGCCCGTTTGATAGGCATTATATGTCACCTTCTGTCCATCTTCAAATTCAACAGCAAACATACCGCTCCAACCTATTTTAACCTCACGGGCAGCCAATATCTCAACCTCATATTTTGTATTTGGATCCCCCTCATGCTCTGTCATACTGAATGTCAGATTATTACCCGCATTAGGATCTGTAACAATCCTCCAACTGCCGGAACTCTGAATAGATAGTACATATTTATATTGCTTACTATCGGCTATTGAAAAGTTCAAATCATTTTGTGAACATTGATTTTCTGGGAATCCTTTCAACTGCTTATAAAAATCAAGAATTGTTCCTTTGATTGTATAATCAGTTGCATAATACAACTTCTCATAAACCTCAACAGTATACGTTCTTGTGAATTGTTTATCATGAGATATATTACTTTGAATTATTGGAATAGAGCCAGTAGATTGACTTCCATCTTGATTTACAGAAACTTTAAGTTGTGCATTTCTATATACACCAGTAGTATTTTTATCAGGGAGAACATCAAAATAGAATATACCTGTATCCTTATCACCACCCTTATAGTTTACATTAAGCCAAGCAAAATCTGAATTATCATAAATCAGTGCGACCTTAATATCTTTTGAAGGGTCAATGCCTTGACAGCTACCAAGTAAATCTACAGTTATAGATTTTGGAACAGAATCACTATTAGAAAAATAGAGAGTAGAAGGAGTTATATTCAATCCTTGCACAGTTTTGGTAGGATTTAACTGCTTAAGAGTTATCGGCAACTTCAGTCCCCCCCACTCAACATATACTGTAGCAAAATAATCTTTACTTGTATTATTCTTCTTTGGAGCCGAAACAGTGAGTGATGTATCATCCTTTTTTGAAGCTGTGAAATTTGCGGCATTGTCTCCTGAGAGTGCAGATACTTTCCATGGATCATTGATAGGATTAGTTTCACTTTTAGTAACAGAAACATCTATATCAGTGCTTCCCCCATCAACTCCGAATATAACGTTGACCACCGAAACTGTCAATCTATTACCATGCTCATCAATTAAAAGATTCTTCAATCCACTGTTATCCCAGTCATTTACAATATATTCAACTTTTACTTCCTTCTCATCAGCCGCTTCAGTTTTTGTTCCACTACCATCACACTTAACATTTGTAATATTGATGGTATATATGTGGTTTCTCTCAAGATCCTGAGAACAATTTGGTGCTACTACATTTACCCTATAATATGTTAACTTTGAACTACCGGCATAATATCCTCCAATAATCAGACATGTTGTTCTCTTGTCATTTATTGTAGGTGTCAGTACCTGATTTTCGAAGGTATATAGTGAAGCAGATATTGACAAACCATCAGAAGAGGTACCAATATTATCTGTAAGATCAATATAGTCATCTGATATGTATTTACAAGCACTGATTTGGCTACTCTTTCTACAATTCCAAAGTTCTGCAGAGACAAGTTTAAAATTGGACAAGTCAACAGAATTCTTTATGTCAATCCTTGATACCATTCTTGTAAAGTTTACAGATAATTGATTAGTTTTTTCAGCTTTATCGCTAATAGATACCATAGGGAGTCTACTCTGAGAAGCCCCTTTACTTGTTGAAACATTGAATGTCAAGATATCTTCTGCCTCTTTTGCTGTTTTATCTTCCAGTAAAGAATCAAAATAATCACTTGTGCTGCTTTTTGTATAATCTGAATAATTAGCAATCATTATAATTCGAAAAGCCTCCTTTACTGTAAAGTCATCAGGTAAAGTACAAGAAGCAGAACCTGTTCCTGCATAAGGGTTGTCATTAGTTGAAACTATTTGCATTCCAATATATTTCCCTGAGCCATCAATACCAGGAAGGAAGAAGAAGGCATAAATCTCTTTTACCTTGTTCTCCTCTTGACTACACTCTCCTATTGCTCTAGAGCTTAACACCTTAGAGTCAGCTCCAGAAATATTGTAAACTATATTAAGTTTATCCTCTTCATTGACATTCGATGATATATCATCTGATATACAACCTGTCAGCAGAAGAAATAAAAGTGGTAATATTCGTCTTATCATATTTTGAACTTTATTTATTACTGTTTATCTTAACTCAGTATCCTGCATATCCTCTGTTATCCAATCAGTTACTTCAAAAGCCTCTTCATCTCCTAATTCTCTATCATATTCTCCCTCTAGCTCCCATGGAATAACACTATAAGTTACATTCAGCAATCCTTTAGATGTAAATGATATATCCAAATAAGTTATTCTATTTCGGACAACTCCATAATATGACTCATCAGATGAAGAATTTATTATTGGAATGGTATAGTTCTTTATCAAGCTATTCACTCTTAATGATACTTTTAACGAGGTCGCAATAAGGCTATCATTTCTTTCTATAGGAGCATGTTCGAAGAGGTAAACAGGTTTCATTGATGCCGATGTATCCGAAAATCCATTCTCAAGAACTCTGAAAACTGATGATATCTCAGTATTTGCATATACCAATCCTCCGGGTGAATACTTAACCCCCCAATCATTATTCTGCAGCAAGAGAAAACTCTTTTGGGATGTATTAGCCAACGATGTAGATAAAAGAGTGACAGGAACTGACACATCTTCACTTTTCTCAATTCTCATCTCAAGCTTACTAACGCATCTTGTCAACTCTATATTTGTATATATTTTATCAGTAGATACATCATCTATTGTTTGACTACCCGTAAAAGGTAGAATATCTGATTTATATATCCCATCGGCGCCAACTGTTAACTGGTTGACTGTACTTATACTTTCCCCTTCTAGATTCCTATCAGGTAGATACATTTCTGAATTTGCAAATACATACAGTAGCTTGTTCGTTTTACTGATTTTCACAGAGAGCATACATGGCATCTGTATACCATCATTATCTGTAGTATCTCGATCAACCTCAATAATTCCCTCTTTTGAGCACACAAGAATTCTTAAAGATACTATCTTACTCTCTTTTACATTAGTAGTTGCTCTTGAGCCAACAACCGAGATATTCAACTCTCTTTCATTAGTCACTTCATCGCCTACCAAGCCTACTTCACATCCTGTAAATGATATAAAAGCACACATTAATATGAATAATGAAATATGTCTCATTAAATTGAAGTTATGATTCTATAAATCTGGGGTTACAACATTACTCTTCCAGCCTTCAATACCAATCTTAACATTAAGATCATTGTAATAATCAGTAAAATCCAGATTAATATGTATAGTTGCTTCGTTTACCCCCTCTACAGTAATAAAATTCTCATTCATAAGTTTGGAGAGAGCTACATTAACAAATGTCACTACTCGGTCACTCCCCTCAATTCTAATCTGAATAGGGTTATCATCATTGAATCTAAATACTCTAGCTGTAGCTCTGATATAGTCTCCACCATTATCAACAGACTCAAGCGGAATATAATCTTCATCGAATGCCTGAGCATTTGACATATCCATACCATACTCCGGCATAGCATTCATTATTTTAACTATTGGAAGAGCATCCGAACGGGTACCGGATACAAACTCTTTTACAACAACATCGATAAGGATATTAGCTCCTTTAAAAATTACTGTATCCGAAACATTTCTATCTTCTGGAACTTGTAAGAGTAAAGAGCCATAATATGTCTGATCCTGGGTATTTAGTACTATGTTGTTTTGTCCATATTTTGGATGATGAAACCTTGCTGTATTATAATTACTGATACCTGTTAAAGAGCTGTTTTCATACATATTGCTCCAACAAACAACCCTATAATTCCCCGGACATAAATCTAACTTAATACCATCTTTTACTGTAGTATTAATCTCTTCTCCTTCAAAACTTCGTGATGCCTTCTCAACTAAAAAACCATATTCATCATATACAAACAGAGATACTTTATCCATAACTTTATTAAACCATGACATATCATCTGTTGTATCACCTGTATATTTAAAGTTTAAATTTACGTTTGATACCCGATCGCATGAATCCATGTTCTCTGCTATTGTTTTACAAGAGCAGAGAACAGATGAGCAGATTGTCAAAAAGATAACAAAATTATATTTCATATTAAATCTGAGGAGTAATATTCATAAGCTCCCAAGGAGTTACATCAATATATATTTTCAAGTCTATAGTCTCTTCAAATATAGGGTCTGGTTTATCAGTTTCAGGAGTAGGAGTTATAGGAGTATCATCAATTATTACATCATTGAAATCATCACTCAATTCATTTAGGTTAATCTTATAAATATTTCCATTCTTCATCTCCTTAATATAAGAGCCATCGCCACCGATATATGTACGAATATTTAAATATGCTGTCCTTGGAGAGTTTGAATCATAATCTGCCTTTGTCTCGAATATTTTTACTTTAACAATAATATGCGGCAAATCTTCAGCTATATCCTCCTTAATAATACCATCGGTCTTCTGTGGAAATATCTGGTAAGCAGCGACTTTACCAGAGAGTATTGAACTGTTTCTATTTGCCGGAACAGCTTGGTCTACCCACCAATCGCCACTAGTCCCCTCTTCAATAGCATCTCCAGAAGCTTCAGTTGAAGATGAAACATTATCCCACATCTTAAATAATTCACCTCCTTCTCCGAAATGAGTATTCCATTTACCATCTTCATCATTATACCAAACTTTAGAAGCTGGTTCTCCATATCTTAAAATGATATTATTAATATATATTGCCTCAAGCTTAATTCCATAAAATCCTTTCTGAAGGCAATTGTAAGCATGTCTAGGAGTATAAGTCATATCATCATCTGTTTGTAACTGAGATGATGTGCTGTTATAATATGATCCATTGCTCTTTCTATGCTCATAAAGTTGATTTCCATCCTTATCTTTCAAAATATTCGCACCTCTATAGAACTTTGGCGTAACATTTATACCACCTGAGATTTCTATACGGCAAAGAGATGGAGCAATTGTTACAGAAGCTTTGAAAATCTTATGACCGGTTGTTGCGTGAGTTTGTTTTGTATCTTCAATGATACTTCTACCTTCAAGCATAGGGTACAGATGAAAATCTTGTTCAGATGAAGAGTCAATCTGATACAAATTTACATTAGTACCATCCATATCTTCACCTCCATTAGCTTGAATAATTATAGCCTTTACATCACTAGGAATATCATCAAGATAGAGACCTTCGCTACCTACAGCACTGTTAATCTGATCAGAAGACAATGCTAGAGGTTGTGAATTATTATACACAGATTTAGTCTGATAATTTTCATCAGCAAAGAATAATATTCTCGCACTTTTAATAGACTTTGCAGCTTCACCTGGAGTACCAGGGTTCTCTATTGCTCTACTGATAGATTGAGTTTTGAACTTTAGGAACAGACTATTTTCTGATACATTGCTTGCTCCTTCTTCATTCCGACTACAAGAGCATAGAGTAGCAATAACTACCAGACACATAAAAAATAGATTCTTCTTCATATTCTTATTTTTTCGATTTATACCTAAATCAATAATTCATTATTAATGAACATTATGCTATTATTACCAGCACAAAAATAAGTTTACATATACGGTGAAAATTGTAGAAAATGGACTTTTGGATTTGGACTGTATGAAAATGTATACTATTGGCTTTATTATAAGAGGTTTAGGTAACACGATTTTTAATTAATAATTCGGAGAAATTGTCCCTTTTGTACTATTATGTTAGATTTTTATCATATCAGATATCAGATTAACACAAATATATATAGTTCTATTGATTTTTAATATAAATATTCTTTACTTTTACACCGTAAAACTAGACAAAACATACTATTTACTATGAGAATAACTATATACTCTCTTTCAATAATATTTACAGTATTATTTATATCATGTAATAAAGAACCTGATATAATTGAATCCAAACTTTCAAAAGCTTACGGAACAATTTCATTAAATCCAGATAGTTCTTTGGTAATATTAAAAGAAATTGCTCCATATGTAAAGCATAATGAAGAGCAATATGCTACCTGGTGTCTATACAAAATATGGGCTCAGTATAGAACATATCAAAATGATATTTCTGAAAAAGAATTGTCTTTTGCTTATAATTACTATATATCTAGAGAAAACTGTGAAAAAAAAGCATTAGCATATTATCTTCATAGCGTTGTACACTCAGATAAAAATATTGGAGATGAAACTGAATGGGTAAGAGATCTGATGATGGGATGCAAATATGTAGAACACACAAACATGCACACATTGGCTGCACAACTATATCTATGCTACTCTCAAGTTTTTCTAGAAAGAGATCAACCCGAGAAATCAATTTCTTTGCTGAAAAAAGCTTTATGGAGAACAAAAAAAGATGGAGTAAAGCACCGTGAAGCTATGATATACAATAATTTTTCTGAGGTTTATCACTATATTGGAAGAAGGACCAATGAATACAGCAAATGTATATTATATGCTGAAAAAGCTGTTAAAGTAGCTAAAGAGAACAATCTAGCAGCAGCATATGCAAAGTCCTTAGACTTTCTGGGGATAGCTTACTTTCTAAATGAAAAGTATGATTTAGCACTTAAATATGCAATACAGTCTAAAGATTTAAATGAAAATTTATACAATAAAGGAATAAGAAAAGAAAAAGTAAGATATATAACTATTGCTAAAGTACATTACGAACTAAATAATATTGACTCTGCGGTTTATTACTTCAAAAAGGGAGTCAATTATGATAATATTTATATAAAGGAGGACTCGTACCATGGACTTTATAATATATACAAATACAATATAGTTGACTACAAAAAAGCCCTGTTCTATGGAGATAATTTCTTTACACTTTGTGATTCTGTAAATCGAAATATGCAGAATAATAAGATTGCAAAAATGGAAGATGAATACGCCAAGAAAAAAGCTCAGGCAGAAAACTGTATGTTGAAAGTTGAGAGAAAAAGTTTATTGTTAATATCTGTCGCCATAATATCTGTATTACTTTTATTTATACTAGTAATTATCATGATTTATAGATATAAACTATGTGAAAAAGAGAATAAATTGAATCGCATTTATTTAACTATCAACAAGAATAAAGAACAGATTAGAAGAAACGATCAGTATATAAGTGACTTGCAGTCTTTAATCTCGGATGATAAAGATATGAACCGTCAGATAGAAGAGAAAAAAGGTGAGCTCTATGAACTCCAGAGAAAAACAAAAATCCTCCGTGAAGAGAACCTTACACTTACTAAATCAATAAGTACTTTAAAAAATCCAACATCTGTACAACGAATTGAAGAGATGAAATCTCTGCTATTGAGAATGGAAGAGTTAGAAGAGAAGGAGAAAAAACTTACTATTGAACTACTTAATAATGACGAACTGTTGTGCAAACTTAGAGAGGAACCTAAATTTCTGAAAGAGAATGATTGGGAACATCTGTATAATATTACAAACAAAGTGTACAATAATCTATATGAACGAATAAAAGCTGATAACCCTCAACTTACCCTCCTCGATATGCAATTATGTATCCTTATTAAATTAAGATATACAATATCTCATATAGCTATTATGTTTGGTATATCTTCTACATCTGTGTCAAAACATAAATTAAGGCTAAAGAGAAAATTGTTGCTTAATAATCCATATATGTTTGATGGAGGTAAAAGCCTGGATTTAATAATATGGGAGTACTAGTTTTATATATTCGTTGTAAACATTTACTATAAAAAGAATAAATTTGTCCACCACTAAACAAAATAAATAATTGATTTACTGAGTCCTACGAAAATCGCTTGTCCATATTATATCTTAGCTTTATTCCTATTCCCAATATAACTTTGCACTAAACAAAAAAACTAGTAACGGCAAACGGTTACTATAAGGTCAAATACATATTGGATACGAAAGACTACTATATCATGGATTTTTTTACAAATATCATTTTCCCTTGTAATGAATTGGAATCATATATTCAATATTTTTGGATATTGGACACAAATAACGAGAGTATATTAAAAGAGAAGGCTTTACCTTCAGGACATGTTGAACTCATCTTTCATAAGATTGAAGTAAGAAGCAAAAACGAATCATATAATGACTTTAATTATAAAGGTGTTGTTATTGGACAACATGATAAAAGTTATTTTATCGACAAAAATGAAAAAGCAGGTATTATTGGAGTTGTCTTAAGACCATACGCTGCTAAATTACTTTTGGGAGTGCCTGCCGGGGAATTTCTCAATGAACAAGTTTATATTGACGATTTAGATGATGCAGAGCTAGCACTATTATCTAGGAAAGTAGCTAATAGTGACAATTATATTAGGGCAATAGAACATATTGAATCGTTTTTATTATTCAGAATAAGGAACAATAAGAGGAACTACTACATACCATATCTGAAAAATATAATAGAATTAATAAATACTAATACTAATACTAAATCAGATAAGCTTGCTGAACATATATTCCTAAGTAATAAACAGTTTACGAGAGTCTTTGTAGATAATATAGGTATCATGCCCAAAACATTCTCAGCGATTGTCAGATATCAGAAAGCATTGAAACTCATGAAAGATAACTCAGAGTTACCTATGGCTCAGGTTGCATTGGAATGCGAATACTCGGATCAGTCACATATGATTAGAGATTTTCGTAAATTCACCTCATACACCCCAAGAAAAATTCTCTCCTCAAATAGGGGATTCATACCATATTCCAGCTATTTCGGTTTGGAACGATGCAATATGGAAATTTACAATGATAAGAGCATTAATATAATTAAGAGAAAGGCATGGACATATACTAAGAGCTCTTCAATAATTATTGATAAGAGATGGTTCTGTATATAGTGTACTAGCCATTAAAAACAGAAACAAGCCTATACTCATAAGTACCACCTCGTAATAATAAAATACACAATATTGTCTTTTTATGTGGGCGTTGACGGAACTTATTTAACCAATCAAACCTGTGTATAATCAATGTGTTAACTTTTTCGTGCCTTTCTTTACACACAGATTGCACACATTTTTTGAGGCGAAATAGATGCGAGCAAATAGCTTTAGCTATGACAAAAAATAGCTATTTCCCTGATATTTACAAGCGACATTCCGGAAAATATTCAAACTCTTTTTCAATATTCCGGTTTGTCTTGCTTCTCTTCGATACGCTTTATTTCTTTATCAAAATCAGATTCAAACAAGCGGTCTTGTACGATACGATATTTTTCAAATTCGCTTTCTGCAAAATCTTTTGCCATCAGGGCAGTAACTTTTCCACTATTTTGTAATATTTCCCGGTCGTCGGCTTCTAAGAACCTATCAAGACGTTTCGCCCAATCTTCCATTGTCATTGGGATATGTCTTCTTGCGCGGTCTTCCGCCAAATCAAGATAAGCATTGACAATACGTCCCAACGATTCCAGTTCTGTTTCAGTCAGGTAGTTTTTAGCGATGGAGACATCGGTTTTCACTACTTTGCCGTCGGGGCTTTTCTCCCACGAAGTCAATCCCATGTGTTCTTTCTCTGCATTGGCTCTTGATATAATAAGTTCAGCAGCAGTATGACCGTGTATAGCATAATGCAATTTATTTTGGACTTTGGCGAAAAACTCTTTTGTGGTAACTGCATCCTTGTTGTAATCCATTGCTGTGGCGTAAATATCCGTTATTTTCTGGTAGAATCGGCGCTCACTCAACCGGATTTCCCGGATTTCGGCAAGTAGGTGCTCAAAATAATCCTCATTGAGGAATGTACCGTTCTCCATACGCTTTTTATCGATGATGTAGCCACGAATGGCATAATCACGTAAAACGGATGTAGCCCACTGACGAAATTGTGTTGCTCTTTGGGAATTAACACGGTAACCGATTGAAATAATAGCATCAAGATTATAAAATTCAATATCACGGGTAACTTGTCTATTCCCTTCGGTTTGAACTTGTGCAAAAATTGCACAAGTTGCTTCTTTTATTAGTTCACCTTCCTGATAGATATTTGCCAGATGCTTGGTAATGACACTCCTATCTACGTCAAACAATGAGGCAATCAGTTTTTGAGTAAGCCAAACAGTTTCATCTTGCACTCGTACTTCAATCGTATTTTCTCCCGATTGAGAAGTAAATACCAAAAATTCGGCAGTGCTATTTCGTATTTGAAATTCCTTTTTTCTACTCATACTTTAGGATTCCTTTTTAGAATATACCTTATAAACTGTTAGTTTCATTCGCCAAACCATTGATGTATCCTGCAAATATAACACTTTCTGCAAAATTTGACAACATAATTAATGAGCTGTTTTTCAGCAGCTATCCTTCAATATATTTTTTTTCTTTTTTATCTGTTAAACACCTCTATTATGGGAAGAATGAATAAGGCGATACTTTGAGGATTTACTCTTCTTGTGAAAAAAAATGAGCAAATTCTCCCAAACCCGTAGGCTTGGCACTGACGTTTTACGTCTCGTTCTCTTTCCGTTGTACTCGTTCAAATACTCACGAGGCTCTGTAATCTCAACAGGATCCTTGGTGAATATCACGTCGGTAATGAAGTATCTCGAAATGAATACCTTGGCGAACGGAGCGCAGAAATCATCATCGCCCTTATCGGCCGTATCACATGCACCGATAACACCGTCAGAATGCTTTCCTTCAATATCAGTGCACTGTATTGCGATAAGTTCCTTGCCGTCTGACTCAACGACACGTACCTTAAGGCCTAACTGTTGCGCCTGCTCATATAATCCATTACCTGCTATGATAATATCATCTTTATCGAAGTATTGAACGGCTAGCACCGAATTGAGAAAGGCTCTTGTTGATTAATGATTTGTTTGCATCGTCATGAACACGATAGTTATGTGGGTCAAATAGAATATTCTCCATCTATACCTTTTTCAGTAAAATATAAGATGGAAATATTTTTGTACATTCTATCAAATAATCAATTACTTTTATACTTATTAATCAATAAATTAAATGTATTATGAAATGTCCACATTGTCAGGTAGAAGTAAATGAGAGTTTTAGAGAAGTCTATTTAGGAGATTATGAAGATAATATGAAATATAGTATATTCTTTATGAAATGCCCGAACACTGATTGTAACAAAATCATTATTAAAATGGGTATATCTGAATATCTTATTAATGTTGGAGTGAATAGGCTGTCCGGAGAAAATATTATTTATAAACAAATATATCCATTATCAAGTGGTCATACTCCTGCTGCACCAGAAGTAGAAAAAAGTTTAGCTGAAGATTATAACGAAGCTTGTTTGGTCCTTCCTCTTAGCACAAAAGCAAGCGCAGCCTTAAGTCGTAGATGTTTGCAGAATATCATTCGCACAAAAGCGGAAATTAAGAAGAAAAACCTTAAAATGGAGATTGATGCACTTATAGATGCAAATATGATCCCATCATACTTAAGCGATAATCTTAATATAATACGTGGATATGGCAATATTGCAGCTCATGGAATAGAAGACCAAGCTTCTGGAGAAATATTGGATGTTGAGCCCACTGAGGCAGAATTTCTATTGGACATAATAGAATTACTTTTTGACTTTTATTTCGTTCAGCCAGCTAAATCTGCTACAATTAAAGAGGAACTTAATAAAAAATTAATAAGTGCAGGCCAGAAGCCCGTATCGTAATAAATTAGCGCTATCCTATAAATTAAAAGGGAACAACTCTAAGCTGCTCCCTTTTAATTTAGCATTTGGTTCTACCGCCTTTGCCTTTTTTCTTTGTGCTACATTCTACCATGATTACAAATTTTATTGTTATAAATGACTCAGTCATTATTCTTTGTGATCTTCATCTGCTACCTCCTGCAAGTTTCCTGTTAGCAAAATGAAAAATTTTATTCTTGTAAAATCATTCATAAGCATAGTTATTTATAGTTAACAATTCTACATTGTTGAATAAAACAAACTATTCCCAATGAGAGAACATAAACTAAAATTCAATCTTGTAACTAATGTTTGGGATAATAACAGCCTCTCTTTCGGGCTCTACCAAATGCGTCTTAAAGTTGTATCGATGACCTCGATAGTCTTTGTTACTAGTTGCATTTAGCACCTTAATAGCAAACTCATGAGATAAATTCTTCTTGTTAATTTTGTAGCTTACATTCAAGTGTAAAAGAAAGGCTGGAGATAATTGTTTCGAGAAGGCTTTGTTTTCATCATAAATTGCATCTTCCTCTTTCTGAGATGCATCAAGATTAATAGGCGAGTATCTGTCTCCTCCTTGATAAGATAATCGAATATTAGCATTGAACATATTTTGTTTACCAAGTCCTACCATCCACTCTTTTCCTGCTAATGCATTGAATACAAAGTTTCGATTATACCTTGTGTTTCTCCATTTATTATCTCCTGCCTTGTAACGAGAATCAAAAATAGATGCGGTGAGCATATAGTAATAACCTTCTGACATATATTTTTCAAAGGTTATATCAATACCATAATTGACTCCTTTTCCCTTATTAGAAAGTTTATTGGTTATGAACCAATCATTTTGAAGGTTTATAAACGAAAATGTACTATCACTCATAATGGGAACATTATATAATTGTTGGAAATAAGGTTCAATCTTAACATGATAGTTGTTTCCAATATTTAGGTCATAGGATAATACAATGTGATGAGCTTTTGTAAAATCCATATCTTTATTAATAAGTTCACCCTCTTTCGATTTAGTAAAGTAATAATTCAACATTTCTAATCTGCTATGTAGTCCATAAGAAAGAGCTAAAGATTGATTTGGTTTAAATTTCCATGACAATGCTGCTCTGGGTTCTATCGTATAGTTATTATTTAGTGTGAATAATTGCGTATTGACACCTAGATTAAGCGTCCATTTATCCGAAAATTGTAAAGATGAATTAGTATATGCAGACAGCAGAGAACTGAAACCAGATTCATCGGTTATGGCATTCATTGGCTTTTGATGTGTCGCTTCTTCTAATAGTAGATTATATTTAAGTCCTATAACCCTCAATCCTGTTTTATTGGTGTGTATCCCACTATATTTCTTATTAAGCGATGACGCGAATACAAAATTCCAATTAGTTGACTTTATTAGATTTTGCGGAATAGGTTTTGCATTAGCATCCATTCTTTCAGTATGCATATCAAGACCACTCACTGTGGTAGCCAAAGATGCTTTAAGTGTTGCGTTATTCCACACTCTTAGTTTGTGATTCAGACCAATAGCTCCCATGTATTGCTTTACATTTTGATCTTCCTTGTCCTGCATATATTCCCATTTATCAGGATTGGTTTCTGCATTTTGCCCCGAGCGATCAATCAAGCCTACTCCCCAGACGGAAAATACACCAGCATTTTTAGTTGGAAAATTAAATTTGAAAGACAAATCCTGATACTTTGTGTTCTCTGCATCCTCAGGTAGCAGAGAAGAAGTAGTCCTAGTGTTGAATACCTATAATTGAAAATATAAGAAGAATTACTTCCTTTCTTGAATGGACCTTCGGAAGCAACATCTATTCCTATCAACCCGAGTTGAACCATATTTTCTCGTTTTTGATTATTCCCTGTACGTAGATTCATATCAAACACTCCAGATAAAGCATTTGAGTATTCAGCTGGAAATGCACCTGTCATAAAATCAGAATTACCTAATACAAAACTGCTTAATGCAGATAAACCTCCTCCTCCGAATGTAGTTACTTCTGCAAAGTGGTTTGGATTAGGAATTTCAACATCTTCCATTCTCCATTGCAGAAATTTAGGTGCATTTCCCCTTATCACAATACCATTATTCCCGATACTGCTTGTTACTCCTGCAAAAGATGTGGCTAACCTTGCCGGATCATCGAAACCTCCTGCATACCGGCTTGCTTCTTCTACACTCAACATACGGGCACTCCCTAATGCCATATTATTTAGGGGTTGTGATTTATTTATCTGAGGAGTGACAACAATCTCATCGAGCTGTTTCGAGTTTTCGACCATTGCAATTTCCAGATACAGCTCTTTGGAAGAAGATAATAGTTGCTCTTTTATAATAATAGGATTATAGCCAATTAATGCTACCTTAATATCATAGCGCCCTATCGGAACATTTTGTATTTTAAATTGTCCTAAACTATCTGTACTTACTCCTAAAGGTCTCTTACTATTTAGTATTGCTACCGTTGCATATTCAATTGGTTTGTTTGATTGTTTATCATATACTATACCTCGTATATTTTGAGAAGACTGACCGTAAAATATACCTAAAGAAAAGACATTTAATAAAAGAAATAGTAACGTTTTATTCATGATTTTACCTAATTTTGTTTTGTACAAAGTAAGATACTGTCCTCTAGGAGATCAATACTGATTTATCATTATATTGCCATATGGAAGATTTACAAAAGGAACATGCTCGGCTTTTATCATTGCAGAGTTTTGATGAAGCTGACCTTGATTATTCTCTACTGGAATATCATAAGCAAATGCTGTCTCATTTAGCTAAAGTTTCCAATAGTGGTATAACAGTTTTTGATATGTATAAGAGGAAGCATGTATATACATCTTTTAATTTCGGTGAGATATTTGGTGATTGTAAAGAAGGCATAGATGAACGCGTACATCCTGACGATTTATATTCTTTGGTAAGAAACGGTATTGCTGTACTTAAGTTTTTACATGCTAATAAAGAAAACTTGCAGGATTATAAAATGGTTTCAGAATTCCGCATTCGTAATTATACAGGTCAGTATATGAGGGTGGTAGAGCAATACACCTTATTGGAAAAAGATAAGTCGGGAAATGCATGGTTAGCACTTAGTGTTTTAGATTTATCTCCTGACCAAAGCTCATTTAAAACAGTGAGATGTCATATCTTAAATGTAAAAGATAATAAGTTTTTTTCTATCGAAAACCTATTATCCCGAAAAGCATCAGCTTACTACCAGAGAGATAGCTATTTTACAGTTAATAAAAGAAGGCTTGCTAAGTAAGGAAATATCAGAACAGCTATTTATTAGTGTACACACAGTTAATACGCATAGACAAAGAATATTAGAGAAGTTAGATGTAAATAATTCTATGGAGGCTGTTAAATATGCTTCAGCATTGGGATTGATCAGCTAATGTAGGCTAAATTTATATTATTTCGGTATGAGCCGTTTTTTCGGATAGTATATTAAGCAAAAACGAGCCGATACTCATAAAGTACCACCTCGTAATAATAAAATACACAATATTATCTTTTTATGTGGGCGTTGACGGATTCGAACCGCCGACCCTCTGCTTGTAAGGCAGATGCTCTGAACCAGCTGAGCTAAACGCCCTTTATGACTTTTAAATATATTTTCGGGTGGGCGTTGACGGA
>NZ_BAJR01000035.1 GCF_000613805.1 Phocaeicola paurosaccharolyticus JCM 15092
AAAATATATTATAAATAGTCCTCATACATGTAGTATTTATCATAAATATTACAATAATTGTATAATAGAGAAATAAATATCCTTTATCAATTGCGGATCATTTAGTCAGCTTGAACTGTAGTCTGAATAATGCTTTAGCAGCATAAAAAAGAGGCTGCACTAGAATCACTTCTAACGTAGCCTCGGAGGAACTCAATATAAAACTATAATTTAAAGTTGTCAGTCATCAATATCTTATTTTACTTTCTTCTTTAGCATCTTGTAATATAACAGTGGTATAACTACCAGTGTTAGCAAGGTGGATGTAATTGATCCTCCTATAAGTGATATTGCAAGACCTTGGAAGATAGGATCGAAGAGCATTACAAAAGCTCCTAATACCACACTACCTGCAGTCAGAATGATTGGAGTAGTACGTACAGCTCCTGATTCAATGATAGCCTGCTTTAAAGGTACTCCTTGTTTCAAGCGGATATCGATGAAGTCAATAAGCAATATAGAGTTACGTACCATCACACCGGCCAAGGCAATGAATCCAATCATTGATGGCGCACTGAAGTAGGCTCCCATAACCAAATGTCCCAATACAATACCAATCAGTGATAGAGGAATGGCTGCCAGTTGGACAAACGGTGTCACAAAACTCTGGAACCATGCTACAATCAATATATAGATAATTATCAATACAAAGACGAATGCCAATCCTAAGTCACGGAATACCTCGTATGTAATCTTCCATTCACCATCCCATTTCAGAGAGTAGTTGTCTTCTGAGTCAGGTTGCTGACTGAACTGCTCCTCAATAGAATATCCGTCAGGTAACTTAATCTGCTTCAATCCATCGGCGGCATCAAGCATAGCATATATAGGACTTTCAAGGTCGCCTGCTATCTCTGTCATCACATATACCACTCTCTTCTGGTTCTTACGCATGATACTCTTCTGCTTTTCACCTTCAGAGACAGTAACAATATGATTTAGTGGAACAGACAGTCCCTTCTCATTCACTACATTTAGCCCTAACACCTCGTTTACATTCGACTGGTCTGCCTCAGGAATCTGGAGGGTCACTCCTACCTGATTAACCATTGATGGCTGATGAAGTATTCCTACCGGCATCCCTGACAAGGCGCCGGTCACCGACTGTACCACCTGAGAATTAGGAATACCTAACTTCATTGATTTGTCCTTGTCAACTGTAAATTTATACTCTTTCTGGTCACTCTCTACATTCCAGTCAACATCGACCACATTGTCAGTACCACTAAGTATAGATTTGATCTTTTCTGCTATCTCCACCTGCTTATTATAATCTGGTCCGTAAACCTCAGCAACAAGTGTTGACATCACCGGAGGACCGGGAGGAACTTCCACCACCTTCACATTAGCATTATATCTTTTACCTATTGACTGTAAGCCGCTACGCATTGATTTTGCAATATCATGACTCTGCAAGCTTCTCTCTCCCTTATCTATAAGGTTCACCTGGATATCAGCAACATTATCTCCTTTGCGCATATCGTAGTGGCGCACAAGACCGTTGAAGTTTATCGGTGCTGCTGTTCCTGCATATATCTGATAGTTTGTAACATACTCATTTTTGCTTACATATGATGCAAGTTCCTGTGCTACAGCATTTGTACGTTCCAATGTTGTACCTTCTGGCATATCTATTATCACTTGGAATTCATTCTTATTATCGAATGGGAGCATCTTTACAGGTACAGTTCTAGTATAGAAAAGTACTAGTGAACCTAACATGATGGCAGTAAGGCTACTCATAAATATCCAGCGTTTCTTACGACTTTCAAGGAAAGGCACTGTAATTGCTGAATACCACTTGTATATGCGTGTCTTTTCCAGCTCTCGATACTCTTCTTCATCACTTTCCTCTTTATGATTCTTACCCTTATATCTTAAGAACAGGTAACCGAAATATGGAGTAAGCGTCAAAGCTACCAACAGTGAGAATATCATGGCAATTGATGAACCGATTGGCATCGGGCTCATGTAAGGGCCCATCATACCGGAAACGAATGCCATTGGCAACACAGCTGCAATAACAGTTAGAGTTGCAAGGATTGTTGGATTACCTACTTCATTAATAGCATATATTGCTGCTTGCAAAGGAGGCAATTTCTTCATCTTAAAGTGCCGATACATATTCTCTGCAATGATGATTGAGTCGTCGGTAACAATACCCGTGACAAACACCAGTGCAAAGAGCGTTATTCGATTCAGCGTATATCCCAAGAAGTAGTATGCAAAAAGTGTAAGAGCAAATGTGATAGGTACTGACATGAATACTACCAGACCTCCTCTCCAGCCCATAGCCAGCATAACGAATACTGTTACTGCTAGAATTGCAATTGACAAGTGCAGTAATAGCTCAGAAACTTTATGTGAAGCTGTCAATCCATAGTTACGTGTTACCTCTACATTCAGATCTTTTGTGATGAGATCGCTCTTCATCTTGTCGACTTTACTGATAAGAATATCGGCAAGTTTCATGGCATCTGCACCATTCTTCTTTGCAATAGAGATAGTTACAGCCTCGTGTAAACCTAGATTCTTACTCTGTTTATCACCATCTGCTGAACCATAGCCGAAGCTAACATAATTATCTGGAATACGCGGACCATCTTCAATTGTTGCTATCTGATAAAGATATATTGGTTGCTGATCCTTTGTTCCAACAATTGTATTCTTTATCTCCTCTGCATCTGAGAAGAAATTACCTGTCTCTACAGAGTATACAGCATCATTATTTACAATGTTTCCACTCTGCATCTGTGCATTGTTGGCCTGAAGAGACTTAGCAATGGTACTCATGTCAACATTGCTTTCAGCCATCTTATCCTTATCCAGCCATACACTTACCTGACGGCTCTGTCCGCCTGTAACCTCAACATGAGCTACATCTTTTACCTTCTTTATTTCGTTTGCTACAACCTCTGCGACCTGTCTTATCTGATAGCCGTTCATTTTATCACTCCAAATAGTAAATGCGAGAGCGGGCACATCGTCGATAGTACGGGTTTTGACTAAAGGCATTGTAACACCTTGAGGCATGCGGTCCATGTTCTTCATCAACTCATTGTATAACTTAACCAATGAATTTTCAAGGTTCTCACCAACATAGAACTGTACTGTGAGCATACCCATACCATTCATAGATGTTGAGTATACATCTTCCACACCCTTTATATTTGATACAATCTTCTCTATAGGTTGTATTACGCTGCTTTCTACCTCTGCAGGAGAAGCTCCCGGATAGCCGATCATTATGTCAGCCATTGGTACCTCTATCTGCGGCTCCTCTTCACGAGGGATTAGATAGATGCTGAATGCTCCTAATAGCAGGAAAGCTATCATAAGCAGCAGACTCAGTTTCGAGCCTATGAATGCCTTGGCTATTCTACCTGAAATTCCTTCTTTCATAGTTCTATCTGATTATTTTGTTACTAATACTTTTATACCGTTATATAGTTTTGTACCATTCAGTCGGATTATCTGCTCATTTTCATTCAAGCCTGAGATAACCTCTACCAAATCACCATTCTTCTTACCCAGACGTACCCAGCGTAACATAGCTTCCTGATCTGGAGTTACAACATAGAGGCCTGTCAGTTGGTCACGTTTCACTATAGAAGATGACTCTACCCAAATCTCCTTTAGACTCTCCTTATCATATTTGCCTGCAATCTGAATACCGGCATACATTCCTGCATGTAGATTATATTTAGCTTCCTGATCAATGGCAATTCTTATTCCGTATTGTCCTCCTGTCATTGCTGACGATGGACTTATCTCGCTTATTTTTCCTGAAATATTCTTGTTGAGTGACTTTATCCCGATAGTTACAACGTCACCGACTTTGATAGATGATATATAGTTCTCAGGTACTGAAGCCTTAACCTCCATGTCGCCTGTCTGTTCCATTGTCAACAGAGGCATTCCTGGATTAGCCATGCTACCCTCGTCAATCATTTTACCTGTTATTGTTCCTGAGAATGGAGCTCTGATATGTGTATATGCAAGCATTGCATTCACTTCGTTTAATCCCTGGCGAGCCATCTGCAACTTAGACTGGATAGAGATATTGTTCAGCTCCATATTCTCCAGCTCCTTGTCGGATACGCTTTTCTGAGCATGCAACTGTTTGAAACGGCTATAGTCACGTTCAGCGTTCTTTGCAGCTGCTTCAGCTTCAGAAACCATTGCCTTAGCCTGTGCCTTTTTAGCATTCAGGTCGTCACTGTTTATGACAAGTAGAAGTTGTCCCTCTTTAACTTTATCGCCCTGTTTGACCTTAATCTGGTCAACATATCCCATCATGCGTGTACTGATTACTGCAGTCTGCTTTGCTGATACCATTCCGCTGATGAACATTCCACCATCATGAAGAAGTGTCGGCGTATAAGTAGTAACTGCTACGGGTTTATCTTTTGCTTCGCTCTCCGATTTTGATGAACAAGAAGAGAAGATCAAAGCAGCCATTAGTGTTGGATATATTATTAATCTGGTTTTCATTGCTTATTTATTTGATGGTGGTTAGTAATTCTTGGTAATATCTGGTAATGTTGTAGGTCATGACTGCTTGTGCCAAACCTAACTGCTGTTGTGAAAGTTGTGCCTGAGAGGTCAGTAGATCTGTAGTACTTGCCAACCCTTCTTTGTAGCGGTTGTTGGTTATACGCAATGCCTCATAAGCATGCTCTACACTGCTCTGTTGTTTCCTAATCTCAATATTCAGATCCTGAATATCACGTGCAGTCTTGTTAACTTCCAGTTTGCTCTTGTCAATGTAATCGTCAACCTCTCTCTTCATCTTATCTCTCTGAAATATAGCTGAGCGCACCTTGCTTCTGTTCTGGTTACCAGAGAATATTGTCCAACTAAGGTTTATGCCTGCTAAGTATGAATCATTCTGAAACTTGAATATTTTGGAATCATTCAATTGGTAGCTTCCGAAAGCATTAATCTTTGGTAGGAAGTTCATCGCTGACGATTTTACCATTGCTTTTGATGCATCCAATGCACTCTGCATAGCCATCACATCTGATCTGTTCATAGAGAATTCAGGTGAGACTTCCAGATTTGATTTCTGTTCTAATGAATCGGTAATATAAAGTTGACTTTTACTATCATCGCCACCATTCATTAGTAGGTTAAGACCATCGGATGCATTTGCAATATTACTTTCTGCTTTTGCTAAGGCACTTTCGATAGTGTTTACCTGTACCTGAGCATTCAGAACGTCTGATTTCTGCACCAATCCTTTATTGTAAAAGTTCTCTACACTCTGGTGAATCTGCTTAACATCAACTAGTGTACGACTTAATATCTCGCGTGCCTGATATGCGAACTGCAACTGTGTATATGCCTTCTGAACTTCGAAGCTAATGTAATCTTTCATATAAGCTGCTTTATACTTATATACTTCATCCTGTTTCTTTGCAGCCTTACGTGCATATATCAAATCAAGATTTACAAGTGGCATCTTAACATCCACTGAAGCTCCATAATTCTGTGTGGCACCCGGATTATTTAATTTTGATGGGTCAAAATCTGCAGCTGCAACACTCTCTTGTTGTAATAGAAATCCAAAGGCATTCAATGGATTGTTGGTTGTCAAGGCAGTATATCCAACCGATACCTGAGGAAGAAAGATTGCATCAGTCTGGTGATAGTCTGCATTAGCTACTTTTCTGTCCAGTTCTGCTATCTGAATATTATTGTTGTTTTTTACTGCTATATTCACTGCCTGGTTTAGTTCGAGGTGTTTTGCCTCCTGAGCGGAAACCGCCAGGGGCAAAAACGAAACCTGTCACAAACATAGATATAGTCTTCAGTTTAGTTATTATGTTCATAGTGCTATGGTTCAACTTATTTGAGAAGATTTGAATCTATTGTCTTTTTTAACTCTGCTTTTGGTAAAGCTCCTTGTGCCATAATAGGCTTTCCTCTTTTAGGAATAAAGAGTATTGATGGAATGCTCTGTATGCCGAACATCGTTGCCAATTCTCTCTCCTTGTCTACATCTACTTTATAGAACTGTACTTTACCGTTATACTCTTTAGCAAGTTGTTCCATTATTGGAGATAGTCGCTTGCAAGGTCCGCACCATGTTGCGTAGAAATCAATAATAGTTGGTTTGTTCCCAAGGAATTTCCAATCTTTGTTTTTCTCTAAATCAGCAACTTTTTTAGTAAATTCGGATTTAGTAATCTCTTTCACCACTTGAGCAGATGCTCCTTGTGTTGACACTAATCCCATCATTAATAGTATGATTGCTAAAAAGCTATATTTAATTTTTATTGTTTTCATATCTGCTTATTTTAATAAGATGTCATTTATTGTATTCTTTAACTGAACTTTTGGTAAAGCTCCTTGTAACATTCCGGGGTTACCTGTAAGAGGAATGAATAAAAGTGATGGAACGCTGCGGATGTTAAACAACTCTGATAATTTGCTCTCTTGGTCAACATCTACTTTGTAGAAGTCTACTTTTCCTTCATACTCTTCTGAAAGTTCATCTAATATTGGAGAAAGCATCTTGCAAGGTCCACACCATGTTGCGAAGAAATCGATTATTGCCGGACGTTCTCCTAAAAATTTCCACTCGTTACCATTTTCCAGGTTAGCTACTTTCTTGTTAAACTCTGCTGTTGTTAATACTGTTGCTTTCATAATTTCTAATTTTATATTGATTGTTTTTTGTTGTTTATCTCTCTTTTGTTGATGCAAATATATTGGGCTTTTAATAGGAGCACAACAGCTTTTTGCTATCTTTGTATAGCTAAAAACTATCATTATGACTTTACAACAGATGGAATATATTGTGGCTTTGGATACATATCGCCACTTTGTCTTAGCAGCTGAGTCATGTGGAGTGACTCAACCCTCATTGAGTGCCATGGTCCAAAAGCTGGAGGAGGAATTGGATGTGACACTTTTCAATCGTGATAAAAAGAATATCACTCCCACTCCTATTGGTGAAAAGGTGATTGCACAAGCACATATATTGCTGAAAGAGGCAGAACGTGTAAAGGAACTTATATCTGATGAGGTTGAGAGCATGTCAGGCAATCTTCATATTGGTATGTTGCCTACAATCTCTCCCTACCTGGTACCCGACTTTATCTTAAGTTTCAAACAGAAGTTTCCAAAGATGAATCTGGTTATTGAAGAGAAGGAGAATGCAGCTTTACTCAATGATATTGCTCTTGGCAGTATAGATATGGCGATAACGACCTCTCCCGAAGCTGGAGGAAAATTCCTCGAGATACCTGTTTACAAGGAGCCATTCGTTGGATACTTCTCGTGTGCTTGTAAAGATACTCTGAAGATGATTTCTGAAGGGAAACTTCCTGCAGAACATATGTGGATACTAAAGGAGGGACATTGTGTTCCTAATGGAGCCCTTAACTTCTGCGACGATAAGAGTGTGGGAAATCATACATATGAGGCAGGCAGCATAGAGACGCTTATCCGAATAGTTGACAGGAATGGTGGGTTTACAATTATTCCTCAACTGCACACAAATTTCTTGACGGCGGAGCAGAAGAAAAATATACACTCTCTTGATCATATACCTGCAGCGTCACGTCTTATATCAATCGTAATCAAGGAGGACTTTATTCGTGAAAGAGTAGTCAATGCGGTTTATAATGTGATGAAAGATGTCATCCCAGCAGAAATGTTGGATGAGGGTACTAAATCAAGATCTATCAAGCTTAGATAATATCTCCTGTATATTATCTCTACAGGATTCAGAAGACTAAAAGAGTGTACATATTTCAGCTCTGCTTTCCTTTATAAGATCTTGGGGAGCTAGCCTGATCTGAAGACCGCGTATTCCAGCACTTACATAGATATATGTAAAGTCATTGCAGCTGGCATGTATATATGTTGGGAAATGTTTTTTCATTCCTATAGGTGAACAGCCGCCACGTATATATCCGGTAAGAGGAAGAAGCTCTTTCATAGGTATTAGGTCGCACTTCTTGTTGCCCGAAACTTTAGCAGCTAACTTAAGGTCAATCTCATGTTCACCTGGAATAACGCAAACAAAATAGCCGGATTTCTCTCCATGTAGCACCAATGTCTTAAAGACTTGCTCTATATCTTCGCCTAAACTTTCTGCACATGTATTGCGCTAAGGTCGTTCTCATCCACATCATATGGGATAAGTTCATACTTTACTTTCGCCTTATCGAGTAGTCTTGCAACATTTGTTTTTGATATCTTCTCTTTCATAACACACTATTTCCCGAATCTTTATTACTAAGTAGGAACTCTATTTGATATTATTATAATATTCAAGTTCCTCTTTAATGAACTTGGATGTGTATCCTTTGCCACTTTTTGCAACCTCTTCAGGTGTACCGATAACAAGAATCTTTCCTCCGCCTCTGCCACCTTCAGGTCCCATATCTATGACATGATCCGCCATCTTTATTACATCAAGGTTATGTTCAATGACAATCACAGTATTTCCTTTGTCAACAAGTTTGTTGAGTACATTCATAAGCACTCGTATATCTTCAAAGTGAAGTCCAGTAGTTGGCTCATCGAGTATGTAAACTGTCTTTCCTGTATCACGTTTTGAAAGTTCAGTGGCAAGTTTTACACGCTGACTCTCACCACCTGATAGTGTTGTAGATGGCTGCCCAAGTTTGATATATCCCAATCCAACCTCTTGAAGAACCTTTATCTTATTAAGTATCTGTGGCACATTTTCGAAGAACTCCACAGCAATGTTTATTGTCATGTCGAGTACATCGGCAATAGATTTTCCTTTGTATCTTACCTCAAGAGTCTCACGGTTATATCTCTTTCCGTGGCACACCTCGCATGGCACCAATACATCTGGGAGGAAATTCATCTCTATAGTCTTATATCCGTTGCCTGAACAAGCTTCACAACGTCCTCCACTTATGTTGAACGAGAAACGTCCCGCTTTATAACCTCTTATCTTTGCCTCAGGAAGTGCAACAAACAGGTTTCTTATATCCGAGAATACCCCTGTATAGGTAGCAGGATTAGAGCGTGGCGTTCTTCCCAATGGTGATTGGTCTACGTTTACCACCTTATCAATAAACTCTATTCCCTCTATTGACTCGTATGGTAATGGATCTTGAAGTGAGCGATAGAAATGTTGAGAGAGTATAGGTTGCAGAGTATCATTTACCAATGTGGATTTACCGCTACCAGATACACCTGTCACACATATCAGCTCACCTAAAGGGAACGACACATCAACATTTTTAAGGTTGTTTCCACGTACCCCTTTTAATGTAAGTAACTCTCCATTTCCCACTCTCCTCTTTTCTGGTACAGCAATCTGCATCTTTCCGTTGAGGTATTTTGATGTCAAAGTATCCTCTTTTAGCATCTCTTCCGGAGTTCCTTGGAATACCACCTCACCTCCCAGACGGCCTGCCTTAGGCCCCATATCGACTATATAGTCTGCCGCAAGCATCATATCCTTGTCATGCTCGACAACAATGACAGAGTTGCCACCATCACGAAGTTTCTTTAGAGAATTAATGAGTCGGATATTATCTCTTTGATGAAGTCCGATACTCGGCTCATCAAGTATATATAGTACATTTACAAGCTGTGATCCTATCTGTGTTGCCAAACGTATACGCTGGCTCTCACCACCAGAGAGAGAGACAGAACTACGGTTTAGTGAAAGATAATCCAATCCCACATCAAGAAGGAAAGTAAGTCTTGAACGAATCTCTTTAAGAATCTCTGTAGCAATCATTCGTTGCTTATTCTCAAGATGAACATCTATATCAGCCAGCCAACTGTGCAGCTCGCTGATATCCATGCATGATAGTTCAAAGATGTTCTTATCATATATTTTGTAGCTAAGTGCCTCTTTGTTTAGTCGCGCCCCTTTACATTCAGGACATACATCAGTCTTAGCAAACTGGTCTGCCCATTTCTGAGCTGTAGCAGATGCATCTTTCTCCTGCATAATCTGAATATACTTCACTATACCTTCGTACTCTGTGAAATAGTCGGATGAGGTATGAATAAGTGAGCTCTTTATCTTGATTCTATCATCAGAGCCATGAAGAATCTCATCTATGGCATCGTCGGTAATCTTTTTTATCGGAGTTTTAAGTGTGAAATCATACTTTTCCAAGATAGCCTCTATCTGCCAAAATATCATGGCATTTTTGTACTTTCCCAATGGAGCAATACCTCCCTCATAGATGGATAGTGATTTGTCGGGTATAACCTTATCTATATCAATAAGGTTTACGTAACCCAATCCCTTACATCTTGGACAGGCTCCTTGTGGTGAGTTGAATGAGAAGTTATGAGGTGCAGGTTCCTTATAAGAAGTACCGCTTACAGGGTCCATCAATCTCTTGCTGTAATGTTTTATCTCATCATTTTCAGCATCATAGATCATGATAAGTCCGTCACCCTGTTGCATAGCTGTAGCAATGCTCTGTTTGAGTCGCTTGTTATCGTCTGTTGAGTTCTCCTCAACAACCATCTTATCGATAACCACCTCTATGTCATGGTTCTTGTATCGGTCGAGTTTCATGCCATGTACCACCTCCTGTATCACTCCGTCAACGCGTACATAGAGATATCCTTTTTTCGTACATGTTCGAAAGTTCTTTGTAGTGACCTTTACGAGTTTTTACAAGCGGTGCAAGGATGAATATTCTCTTTCCTGCATAGTCATGATGGATAAGATTTACCACCTGTTCTTCGGTGTACTTAATCATCTTCTCTCCAGAGATGTATGAGTAGGCAATTCCGGCACGGGCATATAAAAGACGCAGATAGTCATATATCTCTGTTGTAGTACCTACTGTAGAACGTGGATTCTTATTCGTAGTCTTCTGTTCGATAGATATAACGGGACTTAGTCCGGTTATCTTATCGACATCAGGACGTTCCATTCCACCAAGGAAGTTTCTTGCATAAGCAGAGAAGGTCTCAATATATCTTCTTTGTCCTTCGGCAAATATTGTATCGAATGCCAGTGATGACTTACCACTACCGCTTAAACCTGTTATAACAGTAAGGCTGTTACGTGGTATCTGTACATCTATATCTTTAAGATTGTGAACTCTAGCGCCAAGAACATCAATCATCTCTTTTACATCACTCATAATATAATATCACACTTTTGTGCATGCAAAATTAATGTTTCCCGACGAATTTTTTATTAAAACAGGTAATAATATCTCTATTCTTATATAGTAATGTGAATAGAAAGTTTTTTTTTGTACTTTTGCCTAACTAAAGATAGTTAAGATGAAATTTATCAAAGCATTATATTTCTCCACTCTGCTCTCTTCATGTGCAGCTGGGGCCTTTGCGCAAAATGCTTCAAACAATCTGTTTACACATACAGTTACACCTGGTCAGAGTCTTTTCTCTATAGCTAGCATGTATAATGTCTCTGTAGAAGAGATAGTTGACCTAAACCCGGGCAGTGAGATAATATTGAGAAGTGGTTCTACTCTTAGGATACCGCAAAAGAAAGTTGTAGGTGATAAGAATGTTTTTCACACCATACAGCAAGGAGAGACTTTATATAAACTGACGCAAAAATATGGCATATCGGCAACAGCTATATGTGATGCTAATCCTGGACTTAGTGCCGATAACTTTAAGATTGGTCAGGTTCTTGTCATACCATCAGCTAACGGTCAACCTTCAGACTCTGTTGCTCCAAAGGCTACACCGGTAAATGTTGTTCCTAAATCTGATAAGCAGAAGTCTGATAAGAAGTATAGGGAGTTGCATAAGGTAGAACGCAAAGAGACCATATACAGTATTAGTAAGCAATATAACATCACTGAGCAGGCACTCATTGATGCCAATCCTGAGTTGAAGGATGGAAATTTGAAAAAAGGTAGCTTCTTAGTTATACCGAATGTTGTAAAGGTAAGTGAGATTGCTCCCACAGATGTTGAACTCTTCACTAAAAGCAGGGCAACGTCGAAGAAGTTTACTAAAGTGAAAGCTGCTCTTCTTCTACCTTTCATGACTAAAGGTGGCATCAATGATGAGCAGTCTAAGATGGTTGAGTATTATGAAGGTTTCCTTTTGGCTGTCGACAGTCTTAAGAGACAGGGATACTCATTCGATATATATACATATGATACAGACAATGATGTAGAGTCTGTGAAGAGAGTGTTGGCCAAGAGTGAGATGAAGGATATGAATATCATATTCGGTCCAGCATACTATGATCAGGTTAAGGTAGCCAGTGATTTTGCCAAGACCAATAATATCCGTCTTGTCATACCATTCACCTCAAAAGGTAATGATGTGTATGCCAATCCAAGCGTTTATCAGATAAACACTCCTCAATCATATCTCTACTCAGAGGTTTATGATCATTTCTTGAAACAGTTCCCAAATTCAAATGTTATTTTCCTTAATTCAGGTGCAGGAAGCAGTGATAAGGCTGACTTTATAAGTGGTCTGAAGAGTGAGTTAAGGAACAACAATATAAAATACAGTGAGGTTTCGGGTGACGCTATTATCCCTGAGAGTTTAATAACTATCATGGATCCGGCTAAAGATAATATCTTTATTCCTACTTCATCAAAGAATGCAGCTCTGATAAAGTTTCTTCCACAACTTGTTGTTACTGCAAGGACGAATCCAGAGTTTACTGTAAAGTTGTTCGGCTATCCTGAGTGGCAGACATATACAAACGATCATCTCAATAATTTTTATGAGCTTGATACATATTTCTATACATCATTCTATACCAACAACCTCTTTCCTGAGGCTGTGAACTTCTCTACCCTATTTAGAAGAACATATGGAAAGATAATGGCTAACTCATATCCAAAGTATGGTATGTTAGGATTTGATACAGCATATTTCTTCCTGAAAGCACTCTCACAGTATGGTAATGAAACTGAAGCAAATATCTCTAAAGTAAAATTCACACCTATACAGACAAGCTTTAAATTTGAGAGAGTGAACAATTGGGGAGGTTTCATAAACAAAAAAGTTTTCTTTGTACATTTGACAAAGAATTATGAACTCATTAAAATGCATTTTGAATAATGAATAAACTTCTGGCTTCTGCGCTGATAATCTTTGGTTCTTTATGGTGCCAGCAATCGTATGGACAACTCTTTGACCAGAGAAAGAACCTATCTATCGGTTTTAATGGAGGAGTAAATATGAGCTCTATGGATTTCAATCCTAAAGTTCAGCAAAAGGGACTTCTTGGAAACTCTTTCGGTTTTACAGCTAGATATATGTCTGAGAAATATTTTAAGATGATGTGTGGCTTGCAGGCTGAGATAAACTATTCGCAGAGAGGATGGGAAGAGAAGATTGATGATGGAAGTGGTGATACATACTCAAGGGTGTTGAACTATGTTGAGATTCCTCTGCTTGCTCATCTTGCCTTTGGAAAGGACTCTAACGAGAAAGGTGTGAAATTCTTCTTAAATCTAGGTCCTTCTGTAAGCTTTTTACTAAGTGAGAAGGAGAACCGAAGTGAGACTTGGGACCCAACCAATCGTCCTAACAGTCCTACAGGCCAGTATGGTGTTGTTGCCGACAAGAGCTTTGATTACGGACTTACTGGAGGTGCAGGTCTCGAACTAAGCACAAAAATAGGCCACTTCCTGATTGAAGGAAGATATTACTTCGGCTTGTCTGACATCTATAAATCTGGAGCGAAAGACTATTTCAGTCGTTCCGCCAACACATATTACGGAGCTCGTTTCAGCTATCTGTTTGATTTGACAAAGTAGTCGCAAACAGTTCGGTAGATACAAAAGATGCCCTTTGATAATTCAAAGGGCATCTTTTTTGCTGTAATAAAAATTTTATCGTAATCTGTCATAAGCTTTAACAAGCATCTCGTCTTTGCCTATAGCGCGAATAGCAAGCCAACTCAATATTATGTTTATTAATGGCAGACATATCGGCCAGTTCATTGTGAAGCTCTCTGTATCACCCTTAAGCATGAAAACGAATGCAATTGCTGAGATATAATATCCTACATTTAAGATTATGTTGAATACAGAAAAACGCATCTGTATAATTCTTTTCTTGAAAAGGAATATAGCGACGAAAGATATCAACGCAGAGAGCAGCTGTATTACAAATAGTGCCCAAGGTGCATAATCTTTTACTCCGTCAGCTCTGCTGATATATAGGTTGAATAAATCCGATATAGAGCTATTTTCTACGAATGCTCCAATCGGTAATGACATGCAGGTCACAGCCAAAATGGTTACAATCAGTAGATATATTGTCTGAATACGTTGTATCATAACTATTAATTTTAAGATTTATACAAAAAATAAGGCCGCTCCAATCTGAAACGGCCTATATTAAGAAATGACCTTTTACTGTAATTTCTCTTTTTCTTTAGAAGGATTACGATAGTAAACCTTACCCTCTTCGTACTCCTGAGCAGCGATTAATGTTGCCTTTGGGAGTTTTTCGTAATATCGAGAAATTTCAATTTGTTCTCTGTTTTCAAAGACCTCTTCAAGATTATCGTTATATGAAGCGAACTCCTGTAATTTCTTAGAAAGATCGTTCTTCATCTCTACGGCAATCTGATTGGAACGTTTACCAATGATAGCTACTGTTTCATATACATTACCCGTATCTTTGCATAAATCCATCATATCACGGGTGATGGTATTTGAAGGAGCATTTGTCTTTTTGTAATCCATAATCTCTTACTTATTATTTATCGTTAGTTTCTTTTACATATTTACTTGCGTCTTTAAAGATGTTGTTAGCCTCCTTAGTATATTTACTATCAGGGAACTCGTTCTTAAACGCATAATATTCGTCAATAGTTTCACGCATACGCTCTTCCTGTTTCTCTATAACACTCTCTGTTGCCAGTTTATGTTTTGCTCTTAGAAGAAGTATTGAAAGTTCCTCACGCATCTGAGTGTAAGGATAGTCCTTTAATGCATTCTGTACAGTAGTGATACATGCTTGAAAGTTGTTACCATTGATACGCATGTCAGCTGTATATGAAGCATTACCTGTATATGATCCTAAATTAAAATATAGCCTTGCAGCTTGGTAATCTTTCATCACCAGTTTGTCCTGTAGGTCGAACATCATCTGCTGAGCTTCAGCTTTGAACTTGCTCTCAGGGAAATATTCACAGAACAGTTGCAACTCATTTATTGCCTTGTAAGTATTTGTCTGGTCCAAACGAGGTTCCGGAGTATCAAGGAACAGTGATTTTCCAGAGTGAAAACGAGCCTGTTCAGTGAATATACCACGAGGATAAGTTGTGTAATATGTATTGAAATAATGTGATGCAGTAACATAGTCTCCCTGATTATAATATGTCATTGCCAACATATAGAGGGATTCCTCAGCTTGAGTAGTACCTTTCATTATAGTAATTAGCTCTTCAAGGAGTGTTGCTGCCTTAGTATTATCTCCTTTTGCAAAGTAGCTTTTCGCTGCTTCGTATCTGTATTCATAGTCCGTGCTTTTAAGAACTTTGTTGTAATCACCGCAAGATGATAGAACACTTCCAGAAACAAGAGCTACTATTATATATTTCTTCATATTATTATAATAATTGTGCAAAGTTACTTGTTTAAACCGAATAATACAATAAGTTAAATATTTTTTAATAATTTATTCTCAGTCAATAACGTTTTTAATCACAGATTATATGCAATAAAAGAAATAAGCTGTAATTTTACCAATCTTTTGAATCAGTGACTTATGGATTTTCAACTTATTTCAGAATATCAACCTACCGGTGATCAGCCTCAGGCCATTGCCGAACTTACAGAAGGTCTCTTACAGGGCGTTCCTGCTCAGACACTTTTGGGTGTTACCGGCTCGGGTAAGACTTTTACAATTGCAAATGTAATAAAAACATAAATAAGCCAACTCTTATTTTAAGTCATAACAAAACATTGGCAGCCCAATTATATGGCGAGTTCAAGAGTTTCTTCCCAAATAATGCCGTCGAGTATTATGTATCATATTATGATTACTACCAACCGGAAGCATATCTCCCATCTACAGATACCTATATAGAGAAGGATCTTGCTATAAATGATGAGATAGATAAGTTACGTCTTGCAGCTACCTCTGCCCTTCTCTCTGGAAGGAAGGATGTAATTGTCGTTTCGTCTGTCTCTTGCATATATGGTATGGGTAACCCGTCCGATTTCTACAATAATGTAATTGATATCACAAAAGATAAGCCTATTGACAGAAACAGGTTTCTTACCAAACTTGTGGAGAGCCTCTATGTAAGGAATGATATTGAGTTGAACAGAGGAAATTTCCGTGTAAAGGGTGATACAGTGGATATTTACCTTGCCTATGCAGACCATGTTCTTCGCATTATATTCTGGGGTGATGATATAGAGAGCATAGAAGAGGTTGACCCTATGTCAGGAGTAAGAATAGCTGAATTCAATGAATATAAGATCTATCCTGCCAACCTATTTATGACAACCAAGGAGAGTCAGCTTCAGGCAATTTATAAAATTGAAGATGACATGCGCAAGGAGGTTGCCGATATGGAAAATGAAGGTAAGCTTTATGAAGCTAAGCGTCTTCATGAGCGAGTTGCATACGATATGGAGATGATTCGTGAGTTGGGCCACTGTTCAGGTATAGAGAACTACTCAAGATATTTTGATGGCCGTGAGCCTGGGACACGTCCCTACTGCTTACTGGACTTCTTCCCTGAAGATTACCTTATCGTTATCGATGAGAGCCATGTTAGTGTTCCTCAGATACGTGCCATGTATGGTGGCGACAGAGCCAGAAAGACAAATCTTGTAGAGTATGGTTTTAGAATGAGATCTGCTTTTGACAACCGTCCGCTTAAGTTTGAGGAGTTTCATGAGATAGCAAAGCAGGTGATTTATGTCAGTGCTACTCCTGCTGATTATGAACTTCAGGAGAGTGAAGGTGTTGTAGTCGATCAGGTTATACGTCCTACAGGTCTCCTTGATCCTGTTATTGAGGTCCGTCCAAGTCTTAACCAGATTGATGACCTTATGGAAGAGATACAGCAACGCATAGAAAAGGATGAGAGAGTCCTTGTTACCACTCTGACCAAGAGGATGGCTGAAGAGTTAACCGAGTATCTGCTTAATCACGAAGTGAGATGTAACTATATCCATAGCGATGTCGATACACTCGATAGGGTAAAGATTATGGATGACCTTCGTCAGGGACTATACGATGTTCTTGTCGGTGTCAACCTTCTTCGTGAGGGACTTGACCTTCCTGAGGTCTCTTTAGTTGCTATACTTGATGCCGATAAAGAGGGCTTCTTGCGTTCTCACCGTTCACTCACACAGACAGCCGGTCGTGCAGCTCGTAATGTCAATGGAAAGGTTATAATGTATGGTGATAAGATTACAGATAGTATGCAGCGAACTATCGATGAGACCAACCGAAGACGAGAGAAGCAGATGGCATATAATGAAGCAAACGGCATCACTCCTAGACAGATAGTCAGGGCAAGAAACTCCGCACTTCTAGGTGCCTCAAGCAGTAAGGATGATGATAAGTATATCGGCAAGAGCGGACTTAAAGCATATGTAGAACCTGAAAGGATGAATATTGCCGCTGATCCTGTAATGAATTATATGACAAAACCTCAGATGGAGAAGTCTATAGAGAGAACAAGAAAGCTCATGCAGGAGTCAGCCAAGAAGTTAGACTTCATAGAGGCTGCACAATACCGCGATGAGCTTCTTAAGATGGAAGATATGATGAAGGAGAAATGGGGATAATTAGAATCTTACCATCATCTCCACTACAAGCTTATCCTGTTCCGATTCCTTAGCAAGTGATAGCTGATCATAGAAATATTTCTCGTAGTTCAAACGAAGGTCAGCTTGGAAAGCTTTACCAAAACTTAGAGTAACGCCACCGGTTAATCTTTTTCTTGAGTAGTCGGTAATATATAGATTACCCTGATCATTTGCTATACCGTCGCTGTGGTCTCCCATTGAGTCATAACGTGCAAGGAATGATATTTTCTTGAATGGTCCTTTTTTCAGCATCATGTCGTAGTTCGCGAATGTGTCGAAAGCATGGACATCCTTAAAACTATTATTTGCATAGGTCTTATATAGATACTCAAATTCTAGATGAAAGTTTGATATTTCATAATATGTACCAATATCGTACATATAAATACTTGTCTGGTCAGGGTGAATCTTCTGAGTACTGAGTGTTAAGTTCCACTCTTTAACTGGCATAAGTTGAAGTTTTGCAGAATAGTTAAGTGTGTTATGCCAAACCTTCTGTTTTGTAAGTCCTGATCCGTTGAAGAAACCTCCTTCAAGAATCAGAGGTAATCCTTTTTCCAGTGTATAACTTGCTGTAGCACCAACGTCACGTACATTACCAACCTGTTTAGCGATGAATGAGCGGTTTGCAAAATATTGCTGGTGTGGAGAGCGGTGTGCATCTATTGTGAATGGAACTCTCATCTGTCCCATTGTTATGTTCCAGTCTTTTTCTGAGAGATATCTCACATATGCATCAAGCATTTTAATAGAGCCCTCATCCGAAAGGTCTATCTCAGCCTTATATGCAATCGATGGTAGTACCTTACCGTCAAGGCTCACACGTGCATTTCTTACTTGGAATCTCTCCTCACCTGTAGTTGTCTGCAGTTCGTACTTACTTCTGATCGTTCCGTGGATTGTAGGAAGATACTCTTTGGGTATTGTTATCTGTCCATTAGCTGTTCCTGCTAAGCATGATATAGCGAAGAGGATAAGTGCTGATTTTTTCATCTAATTGTTTTATGTATTAATTCAATGTGACAAATATATTGTCACGAAATAAATTCATTATTTCAGAAATGTTACATTACAGTTACATTGAAAAAAAGTGTAATTTTCCTATAGATTACAGAGAGTTATCCTCTTCATCTTCAATTATTCTTGCAGTTTCGACCTTTTCAAGTCGTGCGCGAAGTGCAGGCATAACAGATCGTCTGATTCTTAGCTCTATGTTGCAGTCGGTATCATATGACTGAGATATTATCTGAGGTGACAGGTCCTTTACGATTTTCATGATATCATTCATGAATGGATATTCGAACATCACCTTTATATCATCATTCACGGTCTTCTCAATTATTTCACATTGAGCTATTGCCTCTGCTGCTGCCTCTTTGTATGCTACAATAAGTCCGCTGGTACCAAGTTTTATACCTCCGAAGTATCTGACTACAATGATAAGGATATTGGTAAGCTCATTAGAGTTTATCTGTCCTAGAATCGGTTTCCCGGCAGTTCCCGAAGGTTCTCCGTTATCATTTGCTCTAAAATCCTTCCTCTCGTGCCCTAACATATATGCATAACAGAGATGTCGGGCATCATAATACTTTTTCTGATAAACATCTATGATCTCTTTTATCTCCTCACGAGTTGTCACAGGAAAAGCTATAGCAATGAATTTGCTTCTTTTTTCGGTATATATTGCTTGTGCACTCTCGAAAATGGTCTTATATGTATCGTCAATAATATCACTCATAGAATATGCTTTGCAATATATGCGCATGCCTGTGCGTCGGCAAGAGCGTTATGGTGGTCAAAATCTCTGAAGCCGAGGAAGTCGGCAACGGTATTCAACTTATGATTGGGAAGTTCTTTAATCTTTCTTGAAGCCTGATATGTACAATAGAACTTATATTCTGGATAATCCATGCAATATGTCTTGAAGAGTGCCTTCAAGCAGCTCTCATCGAAAGCTTTATTGTGGGCTACCAGTGGCAAGCCCTCTACTTTCGGAGCAATCTCTTTCCATACCTCTGAGAATACAGGAGAGTCCACGGTATCCTGCTGTGTTATGCCATGTACTTTTATATTCCAATAGAGGTAATAGTCAGGTTCCGGATGTATCAGGCTGTAATATTCATCTACCACCTCTCCACCACGTACAATGACCACTCCAATGCTACATGCACTTGTGCGTTCATTGTTAGCCGTCTCGAAATCTATTGCTGCAAAATTGTCCATCTTTATCGTCTGTTTCTTATTAATAGAGTCTTGCAATTCTTGAATAATCTTTTCCCTGCTATTATCAAAGTCACCGCGACCAGAACAAGTATAATTCCAAGTATAATTCTTGGAGTAAGTTTCTCTCCAAATACTGTTACACCGAAGAAGAGTGCTGTTACAGGCTCCAATGCGCCAAGAATTGCCGTTGGTGTTGATCCGATATAATGTATAGCTTTAGTCATAGTGACAAGCGATATTACAGTAGGGAAAAATGCCAATGACAATACATTTATATACATCAAAGGTGAAGGTACAGACTGGAGGTCTGTAAGGAAATTCAACCTTACTACATATATTGATAGTCCGAACAGTAGTACATAGAATGTAAGTTTTGTAATTTGCATACTCCTCAAAGACGACTTGTTCACTCCTACTATGTAAATAGCGTATGATAGCGAAGATAGAATAACAAAGGTCACTCCCACCCAGCTGAGATAATTACCGTTAGGCCCGTGACATAACATTGATATACCGGTAAAAGCCATTGCTATAGATAGCCAGGTGACAAAAGAGACCCTCTCCTTGAAAAATGTTGCCATGATAATAGCTACAAGAACCGGATATACAAAAAGAATTGTTGATGCAATACCTGCATCCATATAATTGTAGCTCAGGAACAAAAAGAGTGAAGAGAACGAAAATAATAGTCCCATCACAATCAGTTGGAAGAACTCCTTTCTGGTTATTGCAAAGGACTGTTTCTGCATCTTCATCATTATTGCCAGCATTATAACTGCGAGAGAGTATCGGTAAAAAAGGACCGAATCTGCTCCCATTCCTCTGCTATAGAGTGGAAGAGTAAAAAGCGGGTTCATGCCATAGCTTGCTGCAGCAATAGCGCCTAGTGTAAAACCTTTTGTTCTGTCAGATATTATCATGTTGCGAAATTACAAAATAATTGTAGATATCTATAATTGAAAGGTTATTAGCTTTAATTTAGTTATAAAAATAGATGATGCAAAAATCACAAATATTTTGATATTAAAAATAAATCTCATACTTTCGTGTTCGATAACGACGTATTCTATTCATTGATTATAATAACATCAAATTAATATCCGCTTATGAAAAACTTTATGGATGATAATTTCCTTTTGCAGAGTGAGACTGCACAGAAACTTTATCATGAACATGCAAAGAAGATGCCTATCATAGACTATCACTGTCATCTTATTCCTAAAATGGTTGCCGACGATCATCAGTTTAAATCTCTAACAGAAATTTGGCTTGGAGGTGATCATTATAAATGGCGTGCTATGCGCTCTAACGGTATTTCTGAGAATTATATCACAGGTAAGGATACTACAGACTGGGAGAAATTTGAAAAATGGGCAGAGACTGTTCCATATACATTCCGTAATCCGCTATATCACTGGACACATCTTGAACTTAAGACAGCTTTTGGAATCGATAAAATACTTAATCCTAAGACAGCTCGTGAGATTTTTGATGAGTGCAACGAGAAACTCTCTAAACCAGAGTATAGTGCACGTGGAATGATGAGAAGATACAATGTTGAAGCTGTATGTACAACAGACGATCCTATCGATTCACTTGAGTATCATATCAAGACACGTGAGAGCGGTTTTGAAGTTAAGATGCTTCCAACATGGCGTCCTGACAAGGCTATGGCTGTAGAGAATGCAGTTGAATATCGTTCATATATAGAGAAACTATCAGAAGTTAGTGGCGTTAACATCAGCTGTTTCAATGATATGATTGAAGCATTAAGAAAGCGTCATGAGTTCTTTGCACAGCAAGGATGTAAGCTCTCTGACCATGGTCTTGAGGAGTTTTATGCTGAAGATTATACAGATGCAGAGATCAATAGTATATTCAATAAAGTATATGGCGGCACAGAACTTACAAATGAAGAGGTGTTAATGTTCAAGTCGGCTATGCTTGTTGTCTTTGGTGAGATGGACTATGAGACAGGATGGACACAGCAGTTCCACTATGGAGCTATTCGCAACAACAATAGTAAGATGTTCCAACTTCTGGGTGCAGATACCGGTTTCGACTCTATTGGTGAGTTCAACACAGCTAAGTCACTCTCAAAGTTCCTCGACAGATTGAACAGCAGAGGTAAGCTAACAAAGACAATATTATATAATCTTAACCCATGTGCCAACGAAGTTATGGCTACTATGATTGGCAACTTCCAGGATGGCACAATCCCAGGAAAGATTCAGTTTGGTTCTGGATGGTGGTTCCTTGATCAGAAAGATGGTATGGAGCGTCAGATGAATGCACTCTCACTTCTAGGCCTTTTGAGCCGATTTGTTGGAATGCTTACAGACTCACGTTCTTTCCTCTCTTACCCACGTCATGAATATTTCCGTCGTACTCTCTGTAACCTACTTGGTCGTGACATAGAGAATGGTGAAATACCTGTATGTGAGATTGAGAGAGTTAACCAGATGGTTGAGGATATCAGCTATAACAATGCAAAGAACTTCTTCAATTTTTAAAGGATTAAATAAAGTAATGAAGAGTGCCTGACTGTGATTTAGTCAGGCACTCTTTTTTTATTTCCTCTTATATATCTTGTCAAGAGTACTATTGCTAAAAATAACTTGAAAAGTAAAAAGTATTGCTCCTAATTGTATTAATACATCATCTATGTTGAAGAAGAATGGCTCTATCCAAGGTTGCCTTATTGATATGTAGTCTGTGACATATCCGTTAATTAGCATATCAGCATGTTGCCTGTCAATCCTGTCACCAGTAGCCATGGTGCGACAATATACAATCTTGGAATCTGATGATACATCCGTGATGATTTATATAGCATATAACAGAATAAGACGAGAAACCCCACCATAATTGCTTTTACTAACATAGGATAGTTTGATAGCCATCCCATAATTAATCCTTTGTTCTTAATAATGTCAAATTCGAATATAAAATACTCTGTTGGACTCGAAATGAGAGCAACAAAAATTATTTTTATCACAAAGCAAGCAATGCTTACAAGAAGAGATGAAAAAATGATTACTATATAATTAACATTACGCATAGCTTTTCAAAAATATAATAATTTGGTGAGAATATCAAACGATAAACTTAAGTTTCGTAATTTAACCACTATGATGCCTATGTATGCTTCCCCAAAACTCAGACAGATTTAAATTAGACAATAATAATTAGTCGTCCCTTAAAAAGTCATTTATAAACTGATTACCAGTAATATAATATCATAATACCTTTTGTAAATCTGCAAGTTTTTGTATCTTTAGAGGTATAAACTTGCAGATTTATATGATAAATACAACTCCATCCTCTCCATCTCTGTTCTCATCTTTGGATGATTTACTGAACTGGCAGCACCCTTTGCATAAACTCTCGCACAAGATTAACTGGTCAGTGTTTGAAGAAGCATTCATTTCTCTTTACTGCCCGGATAATGGTCGTCCGGCTAAACCGATCCGTCTGATGTGCGGGTTACTGATTCTCAAACATCTGCGCAACCTCTCTGATGAGTCTGTCGTCGAACAATGGAGCGAGAATGCTTACTTTCAATATTTCTGTGGTATGCACGAATTTGTGCCTTCTTTTCCCTGCAATTCATCCGAACTAGTCCATTTTCGCAAACGGATAGGTGAAAAAGGGATAGAGCTCATTCTCTCTGAAAGCATCCGGGTGAATGATGACAAGAGCGATGATCAGCATCATGATACTGCCTTTATCGACTCTACCGTACAAGAAAAGAATATAACTTATCCCACAGATGCAAAACTGCACAAAAAGATAGTTGGCAAAGTGCTTAAAATTGTAAAAGAGTTGAATCTGCCCACACGTCAGTCGTACACGTTTGTTTTGAAAAGGATTTATCGGGATCAACGTTTCCGTAATCATCCCAAGAATCGGAAGAAAGCCATAAAAGCCGATAAGCGTTTACGCACAATTGCCGGGCGTCTGGTCAGAGAAGTCAAACGTAATTTAGGGGATAATAGCCGATATGATGAATTGCTATCCATCTTTGAAAAGATACTTTTACAACGTCGTAGTTCTTCCCATAAGATTTATTCCATTCATGAACCTGATGTTCAATGCATCAGTAAAGGTAAAGAACACAAAAAATACGAATTTGGTAACAAAGTCTCCATTATACGTTCTGCCACAGGTGTCATTCTTGGTGCCAGCTCTTTCCGAAACGAATACGATGGGCATACCATTGAGAAGAGCTTGGAACAGGTGCATCGGCTGACGGGAAAAAGTATCAGGCGATTAGCAGGAGATAGAGGATATCGTGGCAGGAAAGAGATAAACGGGACACAAATACTCATACCTGATATACCAAAAGCCAAAGATACCTACTATCAACGCAAGAAGAAGCACAAGCTATTTTGCAAACGGGCAGGAATAGAACCATCCATAGGACATCTCAAGAGTGATTATGCTTAGGGCGAAACTTTTACAAAGGAGTATCAGGGGATGCTATCAATCTCATGTTAGCCGCAGCAGCATATAACTTCAAAAGAGCCATGAAGGTTCTTTGGCTACTCCTAAAAAAATCAGCGAAACACTAGCCATAAGAAATGTTTCGCTGAAATATACTTTTTAAGGGACGACTAATTAAATTTGCAATTGGAGGAAGAAACAATGAAAAAGTCGAAGCACACAGAAAGAGAAATGGTAACAGCGATTCAGAAATTAGAAAGCGGGGTTGTTGCAGATCAGGTAGCCCTAGAGTATGGAATTTCAAGAGCTACCCTTTACAACTGGAAATCTAAGTATAGTGGTATGGAAGTGAATCAGATAAGCCGTTTGAAGGAATTAGAGGATGAGAATCGCAGACTAAAACAAATGTATGCGGATCTAGCCCTTGATAACAAAATACTTAAAGATGTAATCGAAAAAAAACTTTAGAGCCCGAGGTTAAAAAAGAGATTACGAAAAAAATCATCAAAGAGCATGAAGTTAGCATAGCTCGGGCGTGCCGACTGATGATGATTCATCGTTCATATTTTTATTATGTCGAAAAGAAAGATGATTATGAAGTGCTCCAAGCAATTAAGGACGCATCTGAATTCGGCGATGGTTTTTGGAAAATATTTTCAAGAATACGTCGTAGTGGCAAGTTATGGAACCACAAAAAAGTTTATCGGGTTTATAAGTCTATGTGTTACAATAAACGGGTGAAACTAAAAAAGCGACTACCGGCAAGAGTTAAACATCCTCTTGTAGCCACTGAAAGGCCGAATGATACATGGTCTCTGGATTTTGTAAGTGACACGCTTGAAAACGGGCGTAAATTTCGAGTATTAAATATATTGGACGATTTTGATCGGTCAGCCGTGGCACAAGAAGTATCCATGTCCATGCCAAGTGAACGTGTAATTCGAATTCTTGAAAAGATTATCTGGATTAAAGGAAAACCAGATAATATCAGATGTGACAATGGACCGGAATTTATATCAAATAAATTCAGGATTGGTGCAAGGCCAACGATATTGCAATAAAATATACACAGCCGGGATGCCCGACCCAGAATAGCTTTGTAGAAAGGTTTAACGGTAGTTACAGACGAGCCATATTGGATGCATATATTTTTCGCAATATGAATGATGTGCGCGAATTAACCGAGTCCTGGATGATGGATTACAATGAAAATCGCCCACATTATTCATTGGGTGACATGTCACCCAATGAATACAGACGTGAGTATGAAAGAAAAAATGTTACTTTAGCAGTCTAATTTAATACCGTCCGAAAAAAGGGAAGCTCACACCTAGTCCTGATTTCTGAAGTATATTAAAGGATTATTTATTTAATATAAAATTAATATGTTGAATAATTATTCAAATAAAAAAGTTGCAATGTTGAAGTAAAATAACTTTTCATAAATTATTTTATATTTTACATATAATGGATTATATGTAGCTTTTTATGATTATGGTAAGTAATTTATATTTATAAAATCACTTAATAAACTTTTACGAAACAGGAAGAATGTCCAAAAATTACTAAATTTTTATTATTCATTATCCTAGGATATATCATCAATTTGTCTATTTTTGTCAACAGACACTTGAATGATTATTATTGAAAACACGATGACCGATCTTTTATTAAAAGAAACTACCCAACTTCTTAATGAAGTTGCCGATGTTGATTTATTATATTACTTCCATAAAGATAATATATTATATAATCTTGAAAATAAAAAGTTAAAAGAGGCTGACTATACATATCAAGAGTTTCTTGACTCTTTTCACCCATCCGACTCTTTGTTATTCGATAGCAGCTTCTCTTCTATCCTATCAGGTGCTTCAAACTATTCAAATAAGGTTTACAGAAAGAAGCAGCATGCCCATGATGAGCATTATCAACTTTACAACATAAATATTATCAGTCATAGAGATAACAATGATGAGATTGACTTTGTCATGTTTTCAATTAAGAACATAACCGATATTGCCAGTACTCATAGGAAACAGAGTATTATGTTGGATAAATATCAGACAATATTTTCCAACCTTCCTTTTGCTACAATATGTTTCGATGACTCCGGTCGTGTTCTCCAAGCCAACTCAAACGCCGTTTCTATGAGTAAGAATTGGTTTGGTACAGAGCTTTTTAGTGTAAACTTTCTCAATGCTAAAGGTGTTGATGATGATATGAGAAAGCATTTCTCTGAACATATACCATTCACCCGTGATGTAAGGTGCAAGATAAACTATGATGAATATAGGGATGTACGTACCAACTATGTTCCTATATCAGATGATGATGGAAATTTCCTTGGGCACATGATGCTTTTTGATGATATTACATCTGAGAAGCAGTTGTTACGCAGTAATGATATGTTTACAAAGAAGATGAAGATGGTTACCGAACATTTCGGACTAATTCATCTTGATTATTTCCCTTATACACGTACGCTGAACGTTGATGGTGGCTATTCACTTGCTCATATAGACAATGTACCCATCGAGCACATATATGATATGATTCATCCTGATGACCTTTCTATCATAGAGGATGCCGTTGAGAATTTTGCTTATTTACCAATGAAGCCCTACGAGATAAATTTCCGTATGCTTATGTCTAACCATGATGATTATAGGAATGTCACACTCTCGCTGATACCAAGATTGGACAATAATATTCGTCTGAAATGTTATACTGGGCTTATGGAAGATATCACAGACCGTGTAAGGCAGCTTGAAGAGAAAGAGCTTACATTGCGTAAACTTCAGCATGCTATAGATAAGGCTGAAGAGTCAGATAGATTGAAAAGTTCCTTTTTAGCAAATATCAGTCATGAGATACGTACCCCATTAAATGCTATTGTTGGCTTCAGTGAGCTTATTGTCTCGGAAGAGGATACAGAAAAAAGAGAAGAGTTCTGTAATATCATCCGTAATAATACAGCTACACTACTTGAGCTAGTTGGAGGAATACTGGATCTCTCTAAGCTCGAAAGTGGCAACACAGATTTTGACAATGAAGAATTTGATGTCGATAACTTCATTCAGGATTTATACTATTCATTCAAATATCGTTTTCCAGAAAATAACGAACTTGACTTTATTCTCGATTTAGGAGCTCCATGTACTATTGTAGCCGATGTAGATAGAGTAAGAGAGGTATTAACAAACTTCCTCACAAATGCAATAAAGTATACTTCAAAGGGTAATATAAAACTGAAGTATTCTTTCGACGGCACTAATGTGCGAATGGAGGTTAGTGATACAGGTATCGGAATAAGTCCCGAAGGCATTGAGAAAGTGTTCAACCGTTTCGAGAAACTTGGTTGTCTCCTCCCCGGTTCCGGACTTGGGCTTACTATCTGCAAGAATATCATGAATATCTTAAAGGGAGATATAGGAGTTACAAGTACCATTGGTGAAGGCTCAACCTTCTGGATATCACTGCCGGCCAAACCAGTTTGTTAGTCGTAACAGTATAGATATATAGTTTCGTATCGATTTTATCAGTACCTTTGCACCTCAATTAGGTATTATATGAAGAGTAAATATGACTATCTGTTTTTTGACCTCGATGGTACACTAACAGATTCAGGAGAAGGGATAATGCGTTCAGTATCCCATGCACTAAGTTTTTTTGGCATAGAAGAGCAAAATGTGGACAAACTAAGAAGATTTGTAGGTCCACCCCTTGAGGCATCTTTCGAGACTTTCTACGGATTGACAAAGGAGCAGGCTGAAAAGGCAGTAGATATCTATCACGACAGATACAGACCTATAGGAGTATTTGAGAATAGACCATATGATGGCATTGAAGAGTGTCTTCAGGAGTTGAAAGATTCAGGTTATCATCTTGTTGTTGCAACTTCTAAACCTGTAGATATGGCAATGAAGGTTCTTAAACATTTCAATCTGCTACGCTATTTTGAGTTTGTTGCAGCCCGTGATATGGAGGGATTACTCTATTCCAAAGCGGATGTTATAAGATATGCTTTGAAGGAACATTCTGTAACAGATGTCAGCCGTGTTCTTATGATTGGTGACAGAAAGTTCGATGTTTTGGGAGCTCGTGAAGTTGGCTTCGACTGTGTCGGTGTACTATACGGATATGGAGATCTTGACGAGATGAAGCGAGCAAATGCAAAATATGTTGTCGGAACAGTAGGCGAGCTTAAGCAACTACTTCTACAATAAGTAGTTAAACTATAAAATTAATAAGAGCCATATATTTCTCTGTTGTAGAGTGATATATGGCTCTTATTTAATTAGATACAAATCTGCTATTTTTCGAATCCCACTGGATTATTTATAAATGGAATCTGTTTTTCAGATAGATTCAGAAGTTTCTTTATTCCGGCTTTATCCATTGTGATACGAGGAACTGTTGCCAGTCCTACTGATGCGCAGAATATATTTATATTTTCGCAAGCTATGCCGGCATCAATACCAACAGTAGTCATAACATCACTATTCGAAGAGTTAGGGAATAGAGATAGATCACCTACTACAACCAGAGATACAGGAGCATCATTTACGAAGTTCTGTCCATGAGCGACCAGATTTCTGTGATCACCCTCTTTCTTTAATATAAGAGTATGATTCTTATGGTCGTATAGGTATACACCTTTTTTCATGAAAGCATAAACAGAGATTTCCTGTTTATTCATAGCAGTAGGATTAGTTCTCTTTCCATCTTTGCGGTTAAGACCTGTTGTTGCCCATAATAAGTTTGATAGAGTCTGCATCGGCAGATCTTTCTGCTGAAAACTTCTTACAGAGTGTCTTTTCCATAAAGATTCAATAGTTGAGCTACCTCCCTTTTTAGCAGGAGCAGGTAAAGTGATGTTCTGTGCCTGAATTGTTACTGAAGCAAGAATCAGAATTAGAGTAAAAAGTTTTTTCATAATCATTTTATAGCTTTAGAGTTATAGTTGACTTTAAGTCCATATTTCTCGATAATTCTATCCAATCCATAGTTGTCACCGGTATTTTCCTTACCTTCTAATTTTCCTGCTAGGACATCCTCAGAAATACTCTTAAGTCCTTTAACAGTTTCTATTGTCTCCAGGTTATCTCCCCAGTAGTGTCCGGGATACATGACTTTGATTTTGTTCTTTTCAAGGTAAGGGATAACCTTATCACAAGTATTCTTTAGAGTTGTGAAATCAGTGAATACAAGTAAATTTCCAGATCCGAAAGCGTCTCCACTGAATCCATAACCTTTATCCTTGTCAAAGAAAGATACAGATCCATAAGTATGTCCAGGAGTAAATATCACATCTATCACTCTCCCACCCAAGTCTATTTTCTCACCATCTTTCAGGTATAATATTTCACCTTTGAAGAAATCCTTAACATTGGCTGGAATCATCACTGTATCACCCGGGCTAATATAAATCTTATCAAACTCGTTTATTGCTTCACCTGTATGGTCACCATGAACATGAGTAGCCAACAGAGTAACAGGTTTCGATGTTATAGACTCTACGATTTTCTTCAGACCGGGAATCTTTGTACCGGCATCGATTAGAATAGCTTTATCATTGCCTTCTACAAGATAGAGACTCTCGTTGTAGCATAAATTTCCGGTACCCACCCAGGTATGGTCGTCAATTTGATTGAACATTACGTTGCTGTCTTTATAAACCTCCTTAATACCAATTTTTCTTTGTGCACCAGCAGACAAACAGATAAAAGCAAGAATAACGAATGAGATAAGTGTCTTTTTCATAGGATTTTATATTAGTATTGCTGTCATTGTTGACAGAACAAAAATAGAATAAATAAATATATGGGTGCAATATAAATTGATAATAAATATAAATAAAGTAATATATATTTATTTCAGCAGTATATATCAGATTCTATGTTTACTAATATTACGTTTCTTAATTATAACTATACTTATAATTGCAATCAGTACTACAAGAATACTTATTATAAATGCCCAAGTATTTATTATACGGTACTCAGCAGATAGTGTGTAGCTGCTGAATAGATTCCTTGTTCCATCAACTTTCCAAATAAGAGTGTCTGATTTGATTATTGGTGAATTTGTTGATAGTATTTCTCCAGGTACTATAAGTTCATAGCTAATCGTATTATTGATGATGTTAATTACTGAAGTTTTGCTGTCGAACTCTTTACTGATTTTCTTCTCATTATCGTTGTATAGTTTTTCGAAACTATTCCCTTTCAGATTTATATCCAACTGTTTGCATACTTTATATGGAGTAATATCTGAATCCGGAGTACCATTATATAACTGTTTGTACACATCTTCCTTGACATTTTGCGATATATTTCCATTATATTTTTCCTCTATAATGTCAATGCTAATTTCAAATAGATTTCGATAATACCAGTTAATGAACTTCTTCTCAATATCATTGAGCATATTGCTCATCTCAGCTCCATTTAGTGCTTTGTATTTATCGAAATCGCCTTGTGACCAAAGACGTTGCTCTTTTGGTGTGAGGAACTTGTTGATTGATACTGGTACATCATAATTGATTTTAGGATAGATGCATGTATAAGTATAGGTTGTATAAAACCATCTGAATTTCTTTGTGAGTGATTCTTTAGGAGCTGCCAAAGGTCTTTTAATTTCACTGCATATTGTTTTTTCAGAGAAATCGCTTACTGAAGTAGCTTTTTGGCTGATCATTACATTCAGTTCTACATCTTCTCCAAAGAAGTTATACTTATATGGAGTCTTGAATCTTTTGATTGCCCAGCCTGAATTTATATCAAATAGATATGGATTATTAGCAATGTTTCCTGACATGAAAGTCGAATCGGCTTTTGCATATATCTCTCGTTGTGCATTACCATTCCTGCTCAATTTTGTTATTGTCCTATAATATGAGCTACAAGATGTAGCAATTACAGATATAACAACTAAAGTAATTATTTTTATCGTCTTCATAATTCTAATTTTTAATGATGTGAGACAAAATTATTATAGAACTTTTTTCTGCAGTCTTGAAGTTCCTTTTTCTCTTTAATTATGTTGTTGATTCGATCGAATGCATCTTTTTGCGTCATTGTTTCTGTATACGAACAGAAATATACTTGAGATTGAGTAATATTTGATTTTGGAGTATAGAAGTATTGTTCTACAAATAATCCTAATAATAGAATTGCAGCTACAGAGGATGCCCAACAAACTAAATTAAAGAGCATGCCTTTATTCTCTTTCTTAGGAGTACGATTAATGGAAGTCATAATATCAGAAGTGAGGCTTTCGGGACATTCAATCTTGATTTCTTTGACTTTATTAATCATCATCTCATATTTTTGATCTTTATTATTCATCTTCTTTAATTTTAGATTTCACATATTTTTTTGCCAGATATAGATTGCTTTTTATTTTAGCTTGTGAAAGTCCTGTAATAATAGATATTTCATCAGCCCCAAGTTCTTCAAGCTCACTAAGTATAAATACAAGCTTCTGTTTCGGCGGTAATCCATCAGCTATATTCTTTATGAAATTTATAAGTTCCTTGTAGTTTATAGCTCCCTCTTGATTTGGTTCAGAATACATAATATTATCTACAATATCTATATCAAAGGAGGTTTGCTCCTTACGTAATTTATCAAAACATATATTGGAAGCAATTCTGTAGATCCATGTTGAGAATTTATATTTCTGATTGTATGTAGATATATTTTGCCACACTTTTATGAATGTATCCTGAGTGGCATCTTTAGCATCAGCTTCATTACATAATATCCTAAAGGATAGAGTAAATATCATTTGTTGATATTGCTTAAGAATATATTCAAACGCAGTGCTATCACCATGTTGACATTTCTGTATATGTTTAGAAAGCTGATCTTGCATCATTTAAAAACTTGATTCTATCTATTATACGAAATAGATGTTTGAAAGTCGAATTTAAAGTTATAAAAATCAATGCTATTTATGTGAAGAAAATAAGAAATTGCATAAAAATAGATCGTAATAATATAATAAATCATTGCACCTCTTCAGATGTAAAGAATTATTTACAAGAGATTGAAAGAACATTTATATTCTTCTTAACCAACTTTGTACCTAGCAAAATTTTACTTTAAATAAATGCGAGATAATTGAATGATAGGATCAGAGAAAGGAATTATGAAATATAACTTATATTTTTAAAATAACTTTAACTCCTAGATCTAAAGTTATTGACACTTTCTCTATAAATGATTTTTTCATTATATTATTGCTATGAGTAATTAATAACCATCCGTCTCCTAAATCTTTCTGACTTTTGCCATATTTTGCATCTCTGCGATTTGATATAACAGGTACCTTACAAAACCTAAGATTATTATCTTCAACAACTTTACAGACCTTAGTCATTCCTATTTTCTTAACAAAAGCAACCAATGTATCAGCTGCTGTTTTCTCTTCTATTATAGTTTTGCCAGGAAATAATATAGACATATCTCTTGCTGGTCCACGCTCAATTTTATTTTCTGAGTTAGAATTGCATTTTTTATGGTTTACTTCAGTAACAAGTATCATTTCTTTCGCATCCAGTAAATTAGCAGTAAAATTATGTTTACGACTTAGATGGACGCTCAAAGGGTGTCCAGGTAAGTAATCAACAACCAATACCAATTCACGCTTCACGAGTTGTAAAGCTGGTTCAATGGTTCTAGAAAGCTCAGGAAGAATATCTTTTTTTATTATTTCTTCTTCCGATTTATTTGCCTTTTTTTCAAGAATTTCATCTACTGGGAGTCCCTCTTTCTAAGGGTTTCCTTGGCTTTATATAAATCGCTTAATCGTGACATATTAGTTTATGAATTGTTGTTATTGAACAGATGAATATTTTAATATATCATATTATAACAGAATTATATGCTTACATTATGAATATAAAAACATTGTATCTGCTAATTTTATAGATTATTAATCTAATCAATAAAAATTACATTTATGATTTATGGCTATATTCGAGTAAGCAGTGATAAACAAACAGTAGAGAACCAAAGATTTGAAATAAATAATTTCTGTGAAAAGGAGAATTTAAAAATTGATGGATGGATTGAGGAAACCATCAGCGGAACAAAAAGTTACAACAAAAGAGAACTTGGGCGATTATTGAAACGTATTCAAAAAGAGGATCTTATTATTTCTGCGGAGTTATCACGTCTAGGAAGAAATTTGTTTATGATTATGGAAATTCTAAACATATGTATGACAAAGGATTGTCGTGTATGGACAATCAAGGATAATTACAGACTTGGTGAAGATATACAAAGTAAAGTATTGGCATTTGCTTTTGGCTTATCTGCCGAAATAGAGAGAAATCTAATATCTCAACGAACAAAAGAAGCTTTAGCTCGCAAAAAAAGTGAAGGTATTATCCTTGGCCGTCCAAAGGGGAAAAAGAATTCTCCCGACAAGTATAAATTGTCGGGAAAGGAAACCTTAATCAGTGAATTACTTAGCGCTGATGTATCAAAGCGTAAAATAGCTAAGATCTGTAGAGTTGACAGAAATACATTGGCTCGTTTTATTGTCAATAGATTGGATGAGTAATATTGACCGATTCTTCGTGGCAGGGATATTAAAAGATATGGTTATGATTGGGCTAATCTATGGCTAATTAACACTCATAATGGGATTAAAGGAGTAAAACTACGCATTGATGTGAATGAGTATCCAGCTGTGAAGGCTCATTTAGACCAATATTGGGATAAAATATCAAATAGAGCAGATAAGGGAGACACACCTTACAATTTAAGAAACTGCGCTTATATGG
>NZ_BAJR01000034.1 GCF_000613805.1 Phocaeicola paurosaccharolyticus JCM 15092
GTATTGGCAAGTAACTCATATCCAACAACTTAAAACATTTTAAAATAACTGCGAATAACCTGCTCATAATGAGTGGGTTATTTTTTTAACACTTCATAATTGGTATTTGTTGGAACAAAAGTTTCAGCTTATTTTTGGCCCAAGTTTCATTCCTCTCGCTCAAATACGAGCAACAGCTAAGAGAAAATTGTGATAGAAGGAACAAGTGAGACGCTGTGAGAATCACAACTCTGCGCCATTTGTAATTCACGGCACAAGCGTGAGACGCTGTGAGACGCTATGAGACGCTATGAGACAAAAGTGTAGACTTAAACAGATACCTCGATGGAAATAATAAAGCACTGTAAATGCTGCGGAAATCAGTTCATTGCGCACCGAATGGCAACGCTGTACTGTTCCAAAGCGTGCAACGCAAAGGCAACAAGGGTACGTAAGAAGAAAAGTATTCAGCAAGAATATCAAGAGCTCCAAAATGACTTGGAGTCGTCAACTGAGTATTCTATCCCTAATGCGGAATATCTTAGCCCAATTCAAGCAGCAAAACTGCTTGGAGTGAGTCGTGCTACCATATATAGGTATGCACTCGCTGGAGTTATAAAAGCAGTGCAATTTAAGGGGCTTACTATCATCCGAAAATCCGACATTGAGAAGACCTTTGATAATGCGTCTGAGTATAAAAAAAGGATCGCATTCAGTAAGAAAAAGGAAGATAGTGAGTACTATACAATCCGAGACATCAGTGAAAAGTATCATATAGGGAAAAAAGCTATATTGTCTCGTTGCGAACGATGCAGCATTCCCAAGGTTTATGATGGCAGAAACGTTTTCTTCAAAAAAGTATATGTCGATGCTCATTTTGCCGAGTTGATAGAAGAAATTGACTTGGCCAACTATTATACGACCGAGCAACTAATGGAGAAACTATGCATGTCAAAACAGAATGTGCTGACCTTTGTTTATCGAAATAAGATTCCAAGAATAACTCGTGGCCGTTTAGTCTACTATTCAAAAGTCCATATTGACAATTATAAACGCAGAGGTAATGATATCGATACAAACTGGTACACTTATGATGAAATAATAGAAAAGTATGGTTTGTCTGTGGATCAAATCAGCTATCAAATCCGTCAAGAGAAAATAAAGACAGAAAAGCGCGGTAAGTTCACTATGATTTTCAGATCGGAGTTTGATGAACAAATAATAAAAGGAAAGTTTGGCGACATTGAGCGAGACGAGAAGACTGGTAAATTCAATTTTGCCAATAATTCTCATCCAAAAGTGGTAATAAAGAATAAGACTGGTAATGTTGAAGCTCCTGAAACTCCTGATGGCTATTTTTCGACAGAGGAAATAAGCAAGAAGTACTCTATCAATATCAGGCATGTTCAAAAACTGACGAGAGAGGCAAGAATACCCAAAATATCACTGAAAGGATTCAACTTCTTTGAGATACCAAGTGTATTGGCTTTGTTCGGATCCTCACAAATTAATGATGGTGTCAAAGAATGGATTACTCCAGAGGAAATGGAAAAGCAATATAAAATGACCCCCGTAGCCCGCCGTTCATTTACCCATCGTCATAAAATTCCGACCAAGGCTGAATTTGGCAAAATATTCTACTCAAAGGAACATATAGACAAAGTCAAACATCTGGTCTTTAATGGCAAAGAAAATTACTACTCTGTTCAAGAAGTCATGGACAAGTATGAATTGACCAAGGACATGGTATTCTACTACTCTAATAAAAAGAAAGTTACCAAAGTAAAGTGCGGGCAACAAGTCTATCTTCTAAAGACAGAAATAGATGAATATATGGCTGAAAGAGCTCAAAACAGCGAATTACTGCCAATTACTGACGATTAACCAGGAATGATAAAAGTGAATGGTAGGTCAGCATAGGAGCATTTAAGACTTTTGCACCAGAAAACAATAATTCAAAAACAAATATAAAATGCAGCAATGTAAGACAGTTACACTAAGAAGTCGAGCCAGGCGCAATGGCACGCATTCTCTGTTTCTGGAATTCTATCCGGGCTACAGAGACCCCAAAACGATGGAACTTATACGTCGTCGTTCATTAGGTATATACATCTATTCAGAGCCTAAAACACCCAGAGAAAAGGAGTATAACGCTTTAATGATTGAGAAAGCAGAAGCAATCAGATGCAATGTCTATTCTGAGATAATCAATGAGAAATATGATTTCTTTAGTAATAACAAGAATAAGGAGAGTTTCTTGGATTATTTTGAAGAAGTAAGCAGAACCAAGCACAACAAATGGTTGTCTTCCCTCAAGCACTTCAGTGCATTCTGCCATGGCGAATGTTCCTTTGAAGAGTTAGACGTTGAGTTCTGCCGTAAATTCATGGATTATCTGATGAAAGCGAAAAGTCTCTCAACGGGAAAACCGCTAAATAGAAATTCTGCTGCCGACTATTGGATCATTTTCAGAAATATTCTCAATCTGGCTTATCGTGAGAGACGAATCAAAGAAAAGATTGTGGACTACCTTGATTATATCAAGTGGGTTCCAACTGTAAAGGAAAGCTTAACACTTGAAGAATTAAGAAGCCTTTATAATACGCCCTGTTCTATTGAGGTCATGAAGAAAGCTGTAATTTTTTCATGTTTGACAGGACTTCGCCGAAGCGATATTATCAACTTAACATGGGAGAATGTCCGCAAATATGCGGATGGTGGTCGGTATTTGGATTTCATTTGTCAGAAGACCAAGGTACAAACTGTTGTTCCAATCAGTAATGAAGCCTATGAACTGATTCAACCAGAGACAGACAAACCTGTTTTTGCTGGATTCACAAAAGAAATGAGCAATAATGAAATGAGGAGATGGCTAAAGGATTCGGGTATAAAAAAACACATCACATTTCATTGTTTTCGGCACACCTACGCCTCATTGCAAATGGAATTAGGTACTGACATCTATACCGTTCAGCATTTGTTGGCACACAAGAACGTCTCCACTACCCAGATTTATGTAGCGCATGCTTCGCCCAAAACGAGAGAAGCTGCCAACAAAATTAAGTTGAAGGAAGAAGATACAAATGAAAATGAATAATGACCCTAATTACTGATGCTTACGGTTCACTTACTAGAGTAATCGAAGGTCAGCATTGAATCATAGCTGACCTTTGCACCAGTAATTCAAAAATATTATAAGTATGACAACAGAAGAAATAACATTTAATGACTTGCCCAAAGTAGTAGCACAATTATTGGATAAGATTTCAGGATTGGAGCTTAGTTTCAACAGACTGTATGAAGACATCAAGAAGAATCCATCTCGTGCTTCAGAACACATTCCTATGAATATTGATGAAGCCTGTGAATTTCTAAAGATGAAGAAAGGGACAATGTATTATCACCTACAGAACCGCTCGATTCCAGCCACGAAGAAAGGTAAAAGCTATATCTTTTTTAAAGATGAGCTGATTAAGTGGGCAGAATCCGGACGAACAACTGAAGTACCATTGACACCCGAAGAAATGAACGCAGCATTATCTAAACGTGCCGGAAAGAATACACCGACTGATAGAAGTAAGCTATTACGCAAGAAGTAATGTTAACAAGTGTTTAGTAGTAATTTCTATTTGTGTCTATCACGTTACCGACAATGGAAAACAAGAGCCAAACATGTGAAAAAACAATCAGATAAAAGAAATAAAAACAACAGCAAAATATCACTTTTGGCGTTTTGTAAAGATAGTTAAGATATTGTGTATCAGTCAGTCTAACTATTACTAATTAAGAGTTTTCTCTCTAACTTTGCAGTCGAAAATAAATAATAATTCAAAGTATTTATGACTAATAAGTTTAGAGAGAAATTCTTTTATACCATCCTTACAAACATTGTAAGTGTGTTTGTAATTCTCATCCTGCCTCTATTCTTTGGAGACAATCATATTATTCAATGGTATTATCAGAAAACAAGTATTCTGTTCACATCATACAGAAACGAATGTACGCTCATCGTTCTTATGATTGGAGTTATTCTCTGTCTCTATACCATCAGGAATCATAAGAGAAAAGAAGCAGTGGCTGAGAAAGTTATTCATGAAGCTTTCAATTATCAAGAGATATTGAAGACCAAGGAAAAAGAACGAGAAGAAATCATTCAAGAAACAAAAAAAGCCATTGGAGATTATCTGAGAATAAGTCTTTGCCCCTACATTCAAGAGAACGAAATGGAAAAATTGATTCAAAACATAGATAAGTGGGACAATACCAAAGGCTATATATTGCTTCCTGTTATTACCGATGGAAGACTATCTACATTAGATTTGAGACACATGATATGGAATGTAGGCAAACGACTTGGATGGAATGGAAACAAGTGTGCCACATTCATAAAAGTGTGCTTCCCTATAGAACTTAAAGACCTAGAAATAGAGACAATCCGCCGAAATCTTCGTCAAAGAGGTAATTGTATTATTGACATCGATATACCAGAATGTGGAGATTACAAATTCCATATAAATCATACAAGAAAGTCAAAATTATAAAATTTCTATGTAACAGTGTAGATTGGTTGCATAGTTAAGCATTATCTTTGCGAATTATTTACTGTAAGCCTATTAGCGACATAGCTAATTTGAAACCCAGTAACAGCCCATCTTGAAATCCCCCAAAGACTCCATCTTGGGTTTTTTTATGTGAAATTATTAACAAAAAGAAAAGTTATGAACCGAAACTACAATCGATCCGGTCTCTCTCTTTTTGTTCACAATCAGTAGCAAACAAGAGAAGAACACAAAGAGACCTCTAGTGAAAAATGAAATGTATGCGCTCCTTGAGGAAGCCTACAAAGTGTATCAACAAGAGGTATTGCAAGAAGGCAAACTCCACCGTCGTTTTGCCAATGATTTCGCCAATCTACATTCCTACATTGAGATTGAAAGCGAAGCAGAAGCTCAATTACACATCAAAAAAATCACTGCTATTTATGAACTGTTGACAGAGCGTATGGATTTGGTGAAAGAGTACTTTACCAAAGATCAATTCACGCAGGAAGACTGTGAACTAATGCTTCATAGATTCAACACACAAGAACCTGAAAATTCTCCTTCCACATCCAAGCCACAAGTATTGGGTTACTTCACCGATCAACAAATAGAACTCATTACAGACTTTGCCAATAAGCAAGATCTATTTAAAAAGAAAGTAAGCCAAGAAGAATTTAAAGCCCTATTTGCTGGTACTTTGGAAACACCTCTAATCGCCAATCATAATGGTTTGGTAGCCTGTTTTTTGAATTATCTGAGAGACGAACAATATTTGGTGTATCCTTGGCAGAAAGTGATTGCCGACAAACAAATGATTTGTTCTAAATCTACTGGTAAATCACTTACTCGTGAGAATCTGAAAAATGCACTATCCTCCTTCAAAAGTTCACATGGAGTTAAATATCTCCCCTTTGAAGAATTCATCAAACAACTGAAAGTAAAAGAAGAATAGACAAACAAGCGAAAACAAAAAAGCATACTTCTCATCATACATCTTAAGAGGTATGGTTGCTTGTTATCTGCACTCGAAACAACGACTGTAACTTTGTCGCCGAATCGATTCAGAATTGGTGGTACAAACACCTAGTGTCAAATAAAATAAGGATCAAAAATGGAGAAGCAAAGAATAAATCAAAAGATACTCTGCAAGAGAATGGATGAATTAGAAATGGCTATTAGTGAGTTGAACCCACTTGAAGCCAGCGAAATCAATAAACGTCTCTTGAAGATTGAGAATATGTTGTATGCAGCCAAAGATACGCTTACTTCTCAAGAGGCTGCCAACTATATCGGCATTTCTCTTTCGCAACTATATAAGCTCACCTGTAAATCTAAGATTCCATATTACAAGCCGCAAGGAAAGATGGTGTACTTTGCCAAGAAAGAGTTAGATGAATGGATGCGCCAAGACCACTGTCCTGTAATAACTCAGAATATCCAATCCAATGAAGTATAACAAAAAGAGTAAAGACTATATGCTGACGGATGACCAACTACAGGAGTTGCTCGAAAAATCAACCATTCATGTCTCAACAAACAGCAAGACGACTCAAAAACATTCAAAACAAAAAGATGGCAAGGAGAAAAACAAATAATAAACCTGATAATCTGGTGGTGCAGAACAACATCCAAGAAATGCAGATGCTTTTCAATAGCGATTTTTCCGATGCGCAGTTGGAACATTTCTTGAATAAAGGGATGATAAAAGTCTCTGAGAAATTAGAGAAACCGCCACAGATTCTTTGGGTTGGAGATTGCACCATTGCCACCTTTGGTAACTTCAGTGCTTCGACCGGTAAAGCCAAAAGTAAAAAGACATTCAACGTATCGGCTATGGTTGCAGCTGCACTAATAAATGGCACGGTACTGAATTATCGAGCCTGCTTGCCATCGGGAAAGCGAAAGATTTTCTACTTCGATACCGAGCAAAGCCGTTACCATTGTAGGAATGTCCATGAACGGATCCTTAAACTGGCAGGACTGCCAACCAACACAGATACCGAGAATATCACTTTTATTGGTCTGAGAGAATACACTCCCAGTCTTCGTATAAGCCTAATTGATTATGCACTCAGAAAAAGCGAAGGATACGGGTTGGTTATCATCGATGGATTGAGAGATTTGATGTACGACATCAACAATGCCAAGGAAGCAACCGACGTGATGACAATGTTAATGTCCTGGACAAGCAGTTACGATTTGCATATCCATTGCGTACTCCACCTCAATAAGAATGACAGCAATACTCGTGGGCATATTGGAACAGAGTTAGAAAACAAGGCTGAAACGGTATTGATTGTCAGTAAGGACAAGCAGAACACTGATATCAGTGAAGTTCGTCCGATGCACATGCGAGACAAAGAGTTCTATCCATTTGCCTTTCACATCGATAGCAATGCACTTCCTGTTTTGGAAGAAGGCTATCATGTTACGGTGTGTAAACCAAAGGATATGCCCCTCACGTCATTGCCTGAGAATGTTCACAAAGAAGTTTTGGATGAGCTATTCAGTCAACGTACTCCTGAAAAATACGTAGATATGGTAAAAGCCCTAAATGAGTTCTATGCCCAAAAAGGCTATAAAAAAGGGACTAATGCCACGAAAGAATTACTAAAGCTTCTATCAGAGAAATCCATTATTACAAAAGATGACGCAGGCTATCATTACAACCCTGAGATTATCAAAAATGAAACAAGTAAATAACGAGTTTAAGGTTTAAGTTTAATCGGGTATATATATAGTAAACTATACCTATCGCTCAAAAAATATAGCATTATGACTATAGATAAAATAAAAGATATCAGTCTGGTGGAATACCTCACCGATTTGGGTTATCAATCCCACAAGAAGATTGGAAGCAACTATTGGTTCCTATCACCTCTGCATAAAGAAGAAAATCCATCGTTCAAAGTAAACAGCAGTACCAATCTTTGGTATGACTTTGCTTTGGCACGTGGCGGTAACATCATTAACTTGGTTCAACTGCTAAATCCTGATATGACCATGCACCAAGTTCTCGTTGCATTATCTAACTATAGTGAGACAAACCAAAGTCCACAACAAAGTTATCAGCCTTTTACGCATCAAAACATATCCCATAAAGATGATACAAAGATTGATTGCGTAAAGCCAATCAGCAACTGCTATCTTCTCGCTTACATCTATAGCAGAAATATAAATGTAATGGTAGCCTTGAAATATTGTCAAGAGGTTCACTACACCTTGACCAGTGGTAAGAGCTATTACGGAATTGCTTTTCTCAATATGTGTGGTGGCATGGAAGTTCGAAACAAATATGTCAAACGCTGTATCGGCGGTAAAGATATTTCGCTTATCCTACAGACCAACGGTCAACAAACCATGGAGTGTTGTGTTTTTGAAGGCTTCTTTGATTTTTTAGCCTACGAGACCGCTCGGTTGCAACACGATGAGCTGTTGACAATGCCACTCCCAATGGATTGCATCATTCTGAATTCCGTTTCAAATGTCATGAAAGCCCTGGAAGTATTGAATGGTTACGACATCATCCATTGCTATCTGGATAATGATGCAGCAGGTCGTAAAGCTACCGAAAAACTCAAAGTTGCACTCAATCGAGAGGTTCGTGACCAGTCTCTTCGCTATTTTGAATACAACGATGTAAATGACTACTTATCAAAACACAGCAAATGAATCAAATAGAAATAGAAAAAACGCTGAATGAACTCAAGATTGAACTTCAGCAAATCAAGGAGAGAATCAAGCTGATGGAGTATAAATTCTTTCTCAAAAAACACTACTTGACTATAAAGGAAGTAAGTGATTATACAGGTTATACCGAATCAACCATCTATCATCTTACAGCCAGGAAAAAGATACGTTATCACAAGCCCAATGGTAAAACCATACTCATCAAACGTAAAGATTTGGAAAAATGGATTGAATCCCATCCTATAGAAATTTTGGATGAGCTCCGTACAGAATCCTTTCCTATAAATAAGCCATCAAACTCTAATCAAAATAATATTTCAGATGAATATTGAACAAGCAAAGCGTATCAAGCTAGAGAAATTCCTAATGAAGTTAGGAATGGAACCCGTAAAAACTAATGGCAACCGCCTTTGGTATCACTCCCCCTTCCGCAAAGAAGAAGTACCCTCATTTATCGTAGATGTAAATAATAATATTTGGTTTGACCAAGGTACAGATAAAGGTGGAAATATAATTGAATTGGCCAAGCAACTGTATCAGACAGACATCATGCCATTCCTTTTGGACAAGATAGACGAGGTCGCACCGGCTGTGCCACCAACTAAATTCGATATACTCTCTCTTACTGGACTGGAAGAATCTGTCAAGTTTGTAACCATTAAAGAATTGAAAAGTATCAAGGATATAGCCTACTTTACCTCAAGAAACATAGATATCGCCATTGCCGACAAGTATTGCAAGCAGATTAGCTTTCGCTTCAATGATAGAGACTGTCAGGCTGTTGCTTTTCCCAACATACATGGAGGTTATGAACTGAGAAGTAATATCTATAGTGGACACATGCTACCATTAGCTATCTCAATTGTTCGTATGAATCCAAATGTGATTACCTCTTCGTGCTGTATATTCACCGACTTCATCGATTTTCTTTCTTATAAAACCCTTTTGGCACATGGGGAAACAGAGATTCTTGTCGAGAAGTTTGCCGACACATATATTCTAAACTCGCCATCGTTAATAAGCAAGGCATTACCCAACCTTAATGCTTACTCCCATATCTATTGTTATCTCAATAATGATAAAACAGGCAGAGCCATTACTGAAACAATTCAAGGTGCATTTGCTGACAGACACGTCGTTGATGCATCAGAAAGATATGCCGATTTCCAAAACGTCAGTACCTATCTCCAGAAAAAGTCGTGGCGAAAGAAGTAAATTCATACTCGGCACACTCACCATTATTTTATTAAAACCCTAATAATAAAGCTCTTCATCATCGAAGGGCTTTTTTTTATGCCTTAATCCCATCTCTTTGAGTATGAAAACAGAGTGTGATTTTATCTATTTACTGAAATGCAGTTAAAAGAACGGTTCAAAAGGTAGCTATGTTTCTTTATACGCAAAAACAGCTATTCCTTTGCAGCAGATTTTTAATAACACAAACACGAAAACAAAGAAATATGAGCGTATTTGGAGTATTTGCCACAGTGCTAACCATCATCTATGTAATCTATTATGCCTGGATGATTGGACGAGATTTGTATGGTAAGAAAGACCAGCAAACCTCCAAACAAGAAACTTTTGAATTTACTACCGAGGAAACAGAGGAAATGATTACAGAAGTCAGAGAGAAAGGTGACGGATTCAGTTTCTCTTCCGACCCTGATGAAAAGGAAACCGAAATTGAAGCTGAAGCTGAAAACCACAACGAGACAATCGAATCTCAAGAAGAAGCGGACGAAAATATTAATGCTCCAACGCAAGCCGACCACGCCATCATCACTTTGTACAAAGAAGGTATGGAAGAAATCAAACCTGAACATTCAAAAGAATTTGAGAGCAGCGAATTTATAACTGCACTCATGAATATTGATACTGTACCAGGCAACCTGCTAAAGACAACAAGGAATGAATTATAAACCAAGTCTTCGATTACTGACCATCGGATTTGCATTGACAGCCGTCCAAAGACTATCAGCCAAGTGCGGAAATGTAGATTACAGTTGGGGTGCAGATGGGTTGGCGCAGGCACACGACTATGTTGTGACCATGATGCTCTACACGCTCTACCTTATTTATGCGGTGTCAGCAATCGTCTCCATCTACTCCGTCATGCAAATCTATATTAAGATGAATGTCGGTGAAGAAGGTGTAACCAAAGATATCATGACACTCATAGGTGCCTGCCTGTTTATGATTGGCGCATCCATCGTTTTTCCAGCCTTCTTTGGCTATCAAATATAAACGCGCAACAAAAACGCAACAAACGAGAACCTAATTAGATAAAAAAACTCAACTGGCCAGACGAGTATATACACAAACCAAAAAAGTTAAGAATGATCCAGAAAATCAAAAACAAATTTATGAGCATGGGAAAGTCTCTTTGCTCTTCTCAGAGAATGAAAACAATGGCCTTGATGTTGGCCGTAGGTACAACAGCAGCTTTCGCCCAGAATGCAGCAGGTGATTACTCTGCTGGTACTACCGCATTGGGTACAGTGACAACAGAAATCGCTAAATACATTCCGTATGTAGTGAAACTTTGTTATGCAATTGCCGGTATCGTGGCGGTTGTGGGCGCAATCTCAGTTTATATAAAAATGAACAATGAAGAGCAGGATGTCAAGAAATCAATCATGATGATTGTTGGTGCTTGTATCTTCTTGGTGGCTGCTGCTCAGGCACTTCCATTGTTCTTCGGCGTAGGCGCATAAAGTTAACAGGAATAAATTATCCTGAGTATTCATTTAAACACATGAACAACGATGACCGAAGAGCAATATCAAGATTATCCTATTTTCAAGGGTTTACAAAAACCTCTTGAATTTATGGGCGTGCAGGGTCGCTACATCTATTGGGCAGCCGGTGCTATTGGTGGAGCTATTGTCGGTTTCATCTTAGCCTACTGCTTAATTGGATTCGTGGCTGGATTGATAGCACTGGTAGTCTCATTGGGAACCGGGGCAGCCTTCATATTTATGAAACAGAAAAAAGGTCTGCATTCCAAGAAAGAAGACAACGGTGTTTTCATCTATGCCCACTCCAAGAAGGTATAACGTAACTAACAACACAAACACAAAATGAACACAAAGATTCAATTAAACACAAATGTCTAACCCGATGGGCTTCCTACAGGAAAACTTACCTTGTGTAGTTCTTCTGTAGGCAGCCTATCTTTATTTATTCGCTATGACCCATATTTACGTATTCCTTATAATCCTGACATTTTTAGGCAGTTGCAGTGGCTCTGAGAATAAACAGCTCGGAATGCAGGCACAGAATACAGCCACTCATACAAGAGCTCATTGGGAGCAGGCTAAAAAGCCTTTCGTTATCAGCTTTGAAGATGACAAAAACTTCAATGAGCCACTATCATTGGGTGTATATGCTCAGTTGAACGATGCAACTCAAGAAGAGTGTACAGCATTAAGTGGTGTAGTCTTTATCAAAAAAGGGCGTGAGTACGGTTGTGCAGACAGAAACGCTTCGACAACAGACTCTACGGCTTTGGTTTATGCTTGTTTTCCCTACCATAAAGGATTAAAAGTACAGGATACTCTACAGATGAAAGCTCCATTTGAAGATCAACTCTTTGCAACTGAAAGCGAACGAAACTTTACGAACGCAACAAACGTAAAGATGAAGATGCAAAGTTCGATGGCCAAGCTTCGTATTAAAATGGAAAGTGATGATGTACGTGATATACTTAACAGTCTGCAAATATCTGGAGACGAAATCTATACCGAAGGAATGTATAAACCTTATAAAGGATTATGGATTTCAAAAGTTATGAATGGTGGTATAAAAGCCAATAGTCATGATATTCTCTTGAACAATGGCCGTAATTATGATTTCTACCTGATTCCAACGGATGTGAAAGGTGTAGTTAACTTCTTTGCTAAAATCAATGAACGCAATTATGCGGTGAAAGCCACATTGCCTCCATTAGCTGCTGGAAGTTTAACGCAGCTCATTCTAAGAAAAGGGAAAGAGGGTCTGACAATAACAAGTAGTTGGGTGGAAAGCAAACGCCTCTTATTGGAGCCACAACCTATAAATGCGGTAGATACGGTGAAAGTCGGTTACTACTTGCAAAAAGAAGGATATATCAGTAAAAGACCCGATAGCAATTCCATCGCACTGATAATTGATACCGACGGTAAGCATGGAAAAGCCATAGCTTTACAAGATGCCATGGGAAGTTATTGTTTCAGCAAAAAGCCTATAACAAGTAAGATGATGTATCCAACCATAGATGGCAAGCGAAAAGAAGGTGTATTGAATCCAAGTAAAGAAGATGGCATTGAAGAAGAGAACACTATTATCTACAAACCCAAGATGCCATATTCTGAAGGATGTGCCTTGGGTTATCAGCAAGGGGAAGTGCTGACCTATAAACTCCTCACTATTTCCAGTTCAATTATCGATATCATTACTCAGGCACAGACAGGAATAACCTTGCCGAGAAAGAGCATGTTGGAAGAGACACTGAAACAACCAGGAAGCTATGTACCATCGTTGGCCGAAATGGCCAAGTTCTACTATAGCCTCCATCCATTCAAAGGCAAACCTTTAATGGCCTTGGGGCTTAAAGATCCAAAAGGTGAATACCTCACCTCTACCGAGCAGTCGAATACATCATTTTACATGATAGACTTTGACCATGGCATCATTGCAGGAGGATTATCCAAACAATATGCCAAGCTTCAATTGAGATTATTTTATTTATTCTAAAACTCACAAACACAAATACATGAATTTAGTATTAGCAGAAACAATACACGATAAAAATGGCTCAAGACGACGTATTACAACGTTACCGGATTCTTTCGATATGGCAATTACATTTGACCAGGATGGTACATGTAAGCTGAATTTTCTGAATCTCGATGGCTCACTCATTATGTCTACTGCTATTGAAACGGACAAGGACATGAAAGAAATTGTACGTCACACAGATAAGAAATCGTTGAAAAGAATTGCCAAGAATCTATTGGCATCCATCAACTATGACATCCTCTACTTCATTGCCACCGGCAGCTATGAAGATGATGATTTGGATGAACTTCCCAATCAGAGCATTTTCGCCGATGGAAATAAGACAATGAATTTGAACTACATCAAATCAGAATGGCAAACCGATTTTGATATCGAGTGCATTTCCAATATCAGTGTATTCAGAGAGGTGATGCAGAACTCATACATGGGGAAGCCCTCGACTGAAGCAACCCAGTCAAATAATCCAAACAAGAAAAAGTCATGAAACCATTTATCGTCAGCATTAAAATTCCAGGAAAGAGTAAGGCGCATGTAGCCCTTCTTCCAGTATCATTCCGCCTTGTAGCCCATTCACCAGCCAATTCAGATAAAGTCTGTGTTAGCTTTAATGATAAAAGCGGAACTCTTATCTATATCACTCTTTATCCTGAGACAAAAGATTGTAAAGAGTATCTGAAAATCATGTCCGACGACCAGCGAAAGTCGGTTGCTCAACAATTCTGTGATATGATTCGTGATGAAATCTTCGTTTTCTTCGCTTCCAATAAGGATTGTAATGGTGAGTATAAAGAATCAACCAATCTTATGCTTGATGATTGGAGAAGTTATTGGGAGGATTCCCTTGACACCATCATCTTGGATGCGATGTCAGATTGAGATATAAGTTTAAAATATAAAATCAATGACCCTATACGTAATATTATTCTTTTTCGCCCTTCTCGGAGGCATGGCTCTTTCTGTAGCCGCCTTCGGAACGGGTGGCAAACGCAAGAAAATCTTTCAGGATATCTATTTCTCCGTGGAAGATACTAACGGTGTGGGCATAATCTATACCAAAACAGGAGAATACTCAGCAGTGTTGAAACTAACCAATCCGGTTCAAAAGTATTCAGCCAATATTGACAGCTATTATGAGTTTACCCATCTGTTCTCCGCTTTAGTACAGACTTTGGGTGAAGGCTATGCCATCCATAAACAGGATATTTTTACCAGAAAGCAGTTTGAAGCCGATGATGATAGCCCAAAGGAGTTCTTGTCAGAATCCTACTTCCGCTACTTTACAGGTCGTACCTATACGGATAGCGAATGCTACTTAGTCATCACACAGGAAGCTAAGAAAAGCAGACTGTTCTCTTACGATCCAAAGAAGTGGAGAAATTTCTTGGTCAAGATTCGTAAGGTACAAGACCAATTGCGAGATGGTGGCGTTAAAGCCGAGTTCTTGAATAAGAAGCAGACCAATGAATATGTTGACCGCTACTTCGCCATGAACTTTACCGACAAGACTATCTCCATGAGCAATTTCAAGGTTGATGATGAGTGTGTCGAGATGGGCGACAAACGCTGTAAAGTATATAGCTTGGTCGATGTGGATTACGCCAACCTACCGGGTATGGTGCGCCCTTTCTCCAATATCGAGGTGAATAACACTTCCATGCCTGTTGATTTGCTTTCTCATATTGATAGCATTCCCGGAGCAGAAACAGTCATCTACAATCAGATGATATTCATGCCCAATCAAAAGCGTGAGTTATCCCTGTTGGATAAGAAGAAAAACCGCCATTCAAGCATTCCAAATCCATCTAATGAAATGGCAGTGGAAGACATCAAACGAGTACAGGAAATCATCGCCAGAGAAAGCAAACAGCTTGTCTATACCCATTACAACTTGGTCGTATGCACAAACATTGATACGGATATTCAGAAATGTACTAATCATCTTGAAAATCAGTTTGGTCGTATGGGCATCCATATCAGCAAACGTGCCTATAACCAGTTAGAATTGTTCGTGAATTCATTCCCTGGCAACTGCTATGGAATGAGTGAAGATTACGATCGATTCCTAACGTTGAGTGACGCAGCCACTTGTCTTCTCTATAAGGAGAATATCCAGCATAGTGAAGATACACCATTGAAAATTTGCTACACAGACCGTCAAGGTGTACCCGTGGCGATTGATATTACTGGTAAAGAAGGACGTAACAAGCTGACAGACAATAGTAATTTTTTCTGTTTAGGGCCAAGCGGAAGCGGTAAGTCCTTCCACATGAACAGCGTAGTACGACAACTTTGGGAGCAGAATACCGATGTAGTAATGGTCGATACGGGTAACTCTTATGAAGGACTTTGTGAGTATGTTGGTGGTAAGTATATCAGCTATACTGAAGAGAAACCAATTACAATGAACCCTTTCCGTATCAAGCGAGAAGAGCTCAATGTGGAGAAGACAGGATTTTTGAAGAATCTGATACTGCTCATTTGGAAAGGTTCTCAGGCAACCATCAGCAAGACCGAAGACCGGTTGATAGATCAAGTCATCACCGAATACTACGATGTCTATTTCAATGGATTTGATGGATTCACGCCACCACAACGAGAGGATTTACGACAAAGTCTTTTGGTGGATGATAGAAACAACAATCGCAATCATCAAGAAACGGATGAACAACAAGAGCAACGTATCGACAAAGAGATTGATTCAATAGAGTCAAGACGCAAGGAACTCAAAGTAGAAACCCTTTCGTTCAATACATTCTATGAATACTCGGTGCAACGTATTCCTGATATCTGCCATGAGAACAATTTGACTGGTGTAGATATCTCTACATACCGCTACATGATGAAAGACTTCTATAGAGGTGGTAATCATGACAAGACTCTGAATGAAGACATGGATGGTTCACTGTTCGATGAAACTTTCATTGTATTTGAGATTGATGCTATCAAAGATGATCCATTGCTTTTCCCGATTGTAACGCTCATTATCATGGATGTGTTCCTACAGAAAATGCGTATCAAGAAGAACCGAAAAGTATTGGTTATCGAGGAAGCGTGGAAAGCGATAGCTAGTCCGCTGATGGCTGAGTATATCAAGTATCTCTACAAGACAGCTCGTAAGTTTTGGGCATCCGTGGGCGTGGTAACTCAAGAGATTCAAGACATCATCGGAAGTCCTGTTGTCAAGGAAGCCATCATCAACAATTCAGATGTGGTCATGCTCCTTGACCAAAGCAAGTTTAAGGAACGCTTCGATAATATCAAGGCTATCCTTGGTTTGACCGATGTAGATTGCAAGAAAATCTTCACCATCAATCGCCTGGAGAATAAGTCTGGAAGAAGTTTCTTTCGAGAAGTCTTCATACGTCGAGGAACCACCAGTGGCGTATTTGGTGTAGAAGAACCAAGAGAATGTTATATGACCTATACTACCGAAAGAGCCGAAAAAGAAGCCTTGAAACTCTACAAGAAAGAACTCCATTGTACACACCAGCAAGCTATCGAAGCCTACTGCAAAGACTGGAATCTTTCAGGCATTGATAAGTCCTTAGCATTCGCACAAAAGGTGAATAATGAAGGTAAAGTGCTGAATCTTACCTAAAGTAGTAATATAGTAATAACGTATAATAGCATATTAGTTGTATAGTAGTAACACAAAAACGTAAACTAGCAATGCATAGATTCCTACTCATAGTGGTCCTATTATTGGTTGGCATACAGCGTATGTCAGCCCAATACTATCGTATCAACTACGATACCAAAACCATTGCTGCCATGTCTGGTGCGTATGGAACGGAAGCTGCTGCAGAATCCTATTACAACAATCAGGTACAGGACATCTTGAAGCATTACGAAACAGCAAGTGCTGCAGTTGCAGGAATCTATTCATCCAAGTACATGGATAGAAAAGCCCTCACCACTTTAGGTTTGTGGGCATCTGCCGAAGAAAACTATTACTATCGCAGAATCTATAATATGGTATCGGCGAAAATCATGCCGAAGATTTGGACTGTTTCGGGATTGATGTTGAAGAAACCTGCCAATGCGATGTATTGGGGAAGTTATCTGATGAAGACTTGTAATGACACCAAAAATCTATGTATGCAGTTTGAATCGGTCGTAACCAACAGCCGTCTTTCTTTCAAGGATATTGTATTTCTGGAATTAACTCCGGAGGTGCGAGCAATATTTGATTTAACTAATGCAGGTATGGATTGGAAAGGTTTCATTGACAATCTAAGCAATGTGAGTGGAAACTTCACCAAGGAAAATCTTGCCAGTGATATTGACCAACTCTATAATACAGGTGTAAGCCTGATTAGTTCAGGAGCAGGAAATGCGGAAGGCTCAATTATCGGTAACAACTCTTTTAATGGTAATGTGACTAGCAAGGCTACGGCAATCTTCAATATCGCAAAAAATTCCTATGGAATGTTCAATAATCTGGAGAATAATCTTGGAGGAACACTCATAGGACTTATGGGTGGACAGGCTGATGTGAATCAGCTATTCAATGTAGCCAATTACAATATGACTTCTTGGCTGACTGATTATGATCAAGAGTCTTTGGGCAGATACTACACCCAACGTTGGTATATCTACCGACGTGATGCAGGTTCTGTCATTCTATGTGATTACGAACCACCTACAGGAAAAGACGATATTATCAATGGACCACATTGGACACGTTTCGATACAAAAGATGCCAATTTCTATCCTAATTCAACTCAGACGGAACAGATACTTCGTAATTCTGAGAATTATGCAGGATGGTCAAGAAGCAAAGTTGCGCAGTTGAACAACTCAAAAGATGGTTTCAATTACGACATGGATTACTGGAGAAGTTCCTATATCATTACAACCAATGGCAAACAGAGTAAGAAAGCCTATGCCTATTCAATCACTGTTACCAAAAGTTGGAATACTGTAGAGGAATCCTATGAAGAGTACTTCGATTCGTATTCGATGGACTTGAACACATTCAGAGCTCAAATGAATGTAAAGTTGGCTGAGCTGAATGACAATGAAGATGGTTACACCTATTACATTGGAACAGATGCAAAGAACTACTACCAAGCCTCTGATGCCTCCAAGTTGAAAGGATGTGAGAATGTAATCATCTCTGTAACCTGTACCGATGGCGTATCGTTGGGTGAAGGTACTACTCAATATAAATGTCGCACCTGTGGTGGCTCATTGAATGCCCATACCAAGGAATGTGTAATGCAAACCACTCTTACAGGAAATGATCAACTGGATACTTCTGAATTGGATGAAATGGAATCGGATGCCAAGAAGCACGCTACTCTACTCCAGTCTCAGATAGATGCTTTGGAGAAAGAAAATGCCTCTATCATAAAGCAGATAGCATCTTCTACCATAGAACAAGCTGCTACATTAAGACAGAAATATAATGCCAATAAAGCAAAGATTAATGAGCTTCAAGCTGAATTGGATATCTGGAATAAGAAGCTTGAAGAAATCGCTCAGGCTAAAGCTGAAGCGAATCAAGATAATGCCGTTCAGACTGACGAATATTACAGAATCCCAGCAATCATGCAGGACTGTAAAAATGCCTATAACCTGACTTGGCAAGAGGATGGTTGGTGGGAAGGTTATACCTACTGCAGAAAAGCAACAATGCCAAACATAAAAGGTATTGTAACTTTTTCAGCGACAGTTTCAATCGCGCGAAAACCAAAGTATTTCTTAGGTATCAAGATTCATCGAGCTATCATTCAGATTTCGTGGCAACTGACCTCTGAATATACAGACACCGAGGTGGTCGATATCCTTGAATTGAATCCTGATGATGATGAACGAAAGAAAGTGCAGCTAGTCAACAACCGAGTTTCTGAAATAGCTCGTCAATACCCGAACTGTAAAGTAAGTACAGAGTACATCAAATCAGAACCTGCTGATACCGATAACACCGAAGATACCTATCATTTGCTGTGGTCTTCTGACCGTTTGGAAGTAGCACGTGAGATAGATAGCCGATTAACTCAAATCTATGCTGACTTGGTGAGCCTTGAAAAGATGATGTACTATCGCTTGAATATTACCGATGTGTGGAATCGTATAGGTCCAAGAATCAATGATGAACAAGGAAGGCATCAAACGATTTTGGAGGAAAGTCTCGAAAGGTGGATGAATAATGCCACAGAAGCTGCAAAATCAGGTAACAGTAATAGGTCCAAACAAGAAGGAAGAAAGCCTGTCGGTCAAATGACAGAACCAGATCCATCACCGACAATCAAATCAGAGGAGGAACCAGAACATGAATAGACTATTCGGATTAGTATTAACTGCACTTCTATCCCTACCATCCTTTGTCTGGGCACAAAGTGATCCTGCGGCATTGGAAGCATATATCAATGACCATAAGCAGGTAAGAAGCCTATTGTTGGCTCGTTCTACTTTGGAAATGAGTAATCAACTATTACACGACTATAGTAAAACGGCTGCCGTAGAATACAAAGATTTGAATGTAGAACTGGACAAATATACCAGAGCGTTCGATGTGATTGATGTACTCTATCAATCTCTTCGTACCTCGATGAATATGTATGATACCTACAACAATGTCTCTGATAGAATCAGTGACTACAAAAACTTGTTGGAGGATTACAATGAGGAAATCATAAAGAGAGGGAAAATCAGAATGATAGATACGCTGATTATCAGTGTAAACAAGAGAATGTTGGAGCGAGTATATGGAGAAGGGAAACAGCTCTACAAATCTGTTTCTGATTTGGTTTTGTATGCAACAGGTGTAGCAGCCTGTTCTACCAATGACCTAATGTTGACTATGGCATCCATCAACATGTCGCTTGACAACATTGAGCTCACTTTGAATAGAGCCTACTTCGAGACATGGAAATTTATCCACCTCCGCATGAGGTACTGGAAAGAAGCTACCAATATAAACAGGTCAAAACTTGAGATTACCAATGATGCTTTGGATCGTTGGAAAAGATCAAGTCACGACGCATTGATAAAGAAAAAATGAAGAAACTATATGGACTTATCGGACTTAGCTGTATTGCTCTGACTTCTCAGGCTCAGAGCGTAAGTTACAGCCATGATGCATCAAAGATGAACCAGGTTACAGTAATGGAGATCGGTTCTGGCACACTGACACCAGACTATTACTATTGGCTGCTACATAACAGCTATAAGAAAACAGCCAGTGAAAAGAACAAACTGGGATATAGAACGCTCTCTGGTTTGAATGTTTACAACCAAGTAGAGATGGCAGAATCTCTTGACTCAGCAATGGTAAAACGAGCCAAAATTGAAGCATTGAATATAGCAGACCGTCAAGGAGGGGCATTAGACATTGCTTGGAAAGTGGAAGGTGAAAAACTTACCAACAAGCTAAATGACTACAAGAAAAACATTGATCGCATTTTGGGTGCAGGTGGTTCTCCTGATAATCAGGAACGGTGGAAAGACTATTATAATATATATATGTGCGCCATCAAGGCCACACAGGATGCTTACATGCCAAATGCACAACGCAAAAAAGAGTACCTGCGTATCTATGCAGATATATGCAGGCAAAATGAGACATTGGTAAAGTACGTCGTCAGACTGTACAATAACAACCAAACTAGCGAACTACTATCTGGTACATATAATAAACCTAATAGAGTTGCAGCCATTGCCGCTTCTGCTTTGAATCGCTGGAGAGAAGCCGGTTGGAATACAAGCGTAAATGGCGGCAGAGAATAATGAATGGAAAAATATTAATCACAAAATAATTACACAAACATGAAAGAAACAAATCAATTTCAGATTTTCAATAGCCCCGAGTTTGGAAAAGTGAGAATCATTGTAGGTAATGATGGAGAGCCGAAGTTTAGTTTATCAGACATTTGTAAAATACTAGGTTTAGTGTCAACAAAGACTGCGCAACGTTTAGGAGATGATGTGCTTAGTAAGCACCCCATCGTAGATAGGCTTGGAAGACAGCAAATTGCGAGTTTTATTAACGAAGACGGCTTGTATGATATTATATTGGATAGTCGCAAGCCAGGAGCAAAGAAATTCCGCAAGTGGGTAACATCAGAAGTCTTGCCATCAATTCGTAAGAATGGTGCCTACTTGACTGAGAAAACAATCGAGCGTGCATTGAATGAACCAGACTTCCTGATTGAGTTGGCAACCAACCTCAAAAAGGAAAAACAAGCTCGTGAGTTTGCCGAGGAACGTAACGAAGTCAGAAGGATATTATCGAGGGGCAGAAAAAAACCATTCGTGTATTGGAAGTTCGTCAGTCGTTCGTTGATTACATCATGTCCACTCCGTCAGGCGTTTGTATCACTCAAATTGCAAAAGAATACGGCACAACGGCAGTACAACTCAACAAGTTTCTTCACGAGAAAAAGATTCAGTATTGCGTAAACGGTCAGTGGCTACCCTATGCAGGCTATCAGGATAAGGGATACATGAAAAGCGTTCATGTAAGATTGGAGAATAACACCTCTCGTGAGCACTCTCAGTGGACACAGAAAGGTCGTCTCTTCCTCTATGAATTCCTAAAGAAGTACGGTATTATTCCTGTGATGGAAAAGGAAAACAGAGTTCGTGAACTGAATTTCGATAACTATTAAAAGTAAAAGTTATGGATGAACAAAAACTACAAGTAGTGAACCATCCTCTCTTTAGTGAAATTCAAGTTTCCCAAGGAGAGAATGGAAACACTCTCTACAGAGCTGCAACAGTTGCAGAATGTATTGGCATTTCTGATTATAAATCGTATGTAGGAAAAACCATCAAATCCTATTCCATTAAAATACCGAAGGTAAATGGATTGGGTTATACCACGAAGATGCCTATCAAATTTGTAGATGAAGATGGTATTCGTTCTATGCTTCTGATTATATGCGAACAGAAGATCCATCGTGCGATGAAGAACTATAAGACACAATTGACTAAACTTTAAAACAAATGTATGGCTGACAATATCCTAAGCGATTTCGGTATCAATATCCTTGAAGAAGAGATAGATGATGTCATTTTTCAAACGAATGAATTCCTCTGCGATGCCACCTTTACAGGTCAACAAGGTCCTTTTTGGTGGATTCTCCAGATGTGTATGGCATTGGCTGCACTCTTCTCCTTGGTAGTTGCAGTTCAGTTAACTTACAAGATGATGGTCAAGCATGAGCCATTGGATGTGATGAAAATGCTCAAACCTTTGGCCGTAGCGTCATCATGTGTTGGTGGTATCCTCCTGCTGATACAGGCATTACCAATAGTAATAGTAGTTGGTGCTTCTTGGACTTCTTATCCTATATTCCCAACTGTATCGGTAGTTATACGCATGATCTCTACGAAGCAGAAGCCACTCAGATTAGTGATAAGTTCACCGAAGTCCAGGAGTTGATTCATACACGAGATACCATCTATAATGGGCTACAAGCAAAAGCTGATGTAGCCCACAAAGGTAGTCAAGATCCTAATTTAACAGAAGCCACGATGGAACAAGTTGGAGTACCTCATGTAACAAAGATGGAGGAAGAATCTAGTGAAATGTGGTTTACCTCATTAACCTCTGGTGCCATCATCTGTCTTGATAAAATAGTGATGACTTTAGCCTTGATTGTATATCGTATAGGCTGGTGGGCGACGATTTACGTACAACAGATACTCCTTGGAATGCTGACGATATTCGGACCAATTCAATGGGCGTTCAGCCTGTTACCCAAATGGGAAGGCGCATGGGCGAAATGGATAACACGTTATTTGACGGTGCATTTCTATGGTGCTATGCTCTACTTCGTGGGTTTCTATGTTTTATTGCTATTTGATATTGTCTTGAGTATTCAGGTCGAGAACCTTACAGCAATTACAGAATCCACAACATCCATGGTCGGATACCTCAAGAACTCATTCTTCTCGGCAGGTTATCTCATGGCCGCAAGTATAGTCGCATTGAAATGTCTAAACCTTGTTCCTGACTTAGCTTCATGGATGATTCCTGAAGGTGATACAGCATTCTCTACTCGAAACTTTGGTGAAGGTGTAGCTCAACAGGCAAAAACAACAGCTACTGGTGCAATCGGTAGCTTCATGAAATAACATTTTAAACGCAAAAACAATGGTAATAAAGAACCTTGAAAATAAGATAAGACTCGTCACAATCATCTGTGGCTTCTTTTTGTTGGGCTGTATCATCATCAGCGTATCATCTATCTGGACTGCCAAAACCATGGTGAATGATGCCCAACAAAAGATCTATGTTTTGGATAGCAATGTGCCTATCCTGGTACAAAGAACAACGATGGAAGAAACACTTGATGTGGAAGCTCGAAGTCATATTGAAATGTTCCATCATTTCTTCTTCACACTTGCACCAGATGACAAGTATATCAAATATACGATGAATAAAGCCATGTATCTCGTAGATGAAACAGGATTGGCTCAGTATAATACCTTGAAAGAAAAGGGATTTTACAACAACATCATGGGTACGAGTGCTGTATTCAGCATCTTCTGCGACAGCATTAATCTTGATGAGAAGAAAATGGAATTCACTTACTATGGTCGCCAACGTATCGAACGTAGAACAAACATTCTGACCCGTGAGCTGGTAACAGCAGGTAAGTTGAAACGTGTGCCAAGAACGGACAACAACCCTCATGGTCTCTTGATTGTGAACTGGAGAACGCTTCTCAATAAGGATATCGAACAGAAAACCAAAGCAAACTACTAATCTATGGGCTGGAAGAAATTGATATTCGGGGAAAAGATGCCTGATAAGGATGACCCTAAGTACAAAGACCGTTATGAAAAAGAGGTAGAAACCGGTAAGAAGTTTGCACGAATAACGAGAATCGACAAGGCGGCTGCCTCACTACAACGCTTTGCCAATGAACACAGAAACCTGTTTCTCGCCATCGTATTTGGCATGGTCATCTGCTGTTTCACTTTCAATATCTATCGTATCGCAATGGTTTGTAATGCTTCGAGCATGCAAGAACAAACCACAGCTACCCAAAGACAGGAAAAAGCCTTGGATAAGCTGCATGGTAAAGACCGTAAGATAAAGGAGTTGGAAATGAAATACGAGAAGCTTTTGAAAGAAAAGGCAGAACGAGAGAAAGTAACAAGTACAAACAACAAATCAAACACAAGTAACAATGAATCTCAAAAACATTAACTGGAAACAGCCGAAGTATGTGCTTCCCGCCATCATCTATCCGCTGTTGATGGGTTGTGGCTACTTTATCATAGACATCTTTGATACGAAATTAGCCGAAGCATCAACCAACATGCAGACGACCGAATATCTGAACCCGAATTTACCCAAGGCACAGATTACGAATGATGGCATCGGTGGCAAGTATGACAACATGCAGAAATCCTTTGGTAGAATCCAGGACTTCTCAGCCGTTGGGAATATAGAAAGAGATGATAACGAAAAGCAGACCGAAGAATATGACTCTAAATACACACAAGAAGACATCGCATTCCTGGACGCAGACGCAGCCCAAAGGACTGAGGAAATGGAAAACGCCAGCCTCATGCAAGAAAGATTGCGTCAAAGTGCCGAAAAAGGTAAAGGCCTGATGAATGACAGTTCAAGTATAAGCCTGAGTGAAGCTGATAGATTGGCCCGAAGTAAACAACGAGAACAGGAAGTGATGGATGAGCTGAATAAGGCATTGGCAGAAGCGCGACTGAAAGGAAGAAAAGGTCTGAATGAAGTTCCGGCAGAAACCAAAGACACCATTGCTACTGGCACTCAATTGAAAGGGAAAATAGAAATCACTCAGAAAGGTGTATCAGAATTGGATGATGATTCTAAATCACAAGCTGTAGTCAAGAAGGTGAAAACGACATCTGACTATTTCAATACGCTAGCCGAGAATGAAAAAGAACCTCATTTGATAAAAGCCATCATCGATGAGAATATCAAGGCGGTGGATGGATCCAGAGTTCGACTTCGCCTATTGGACGATGTGGAAATCAACGAAACCATCGTGAAGAAAGGATCCTATATCTATGCAATCATGAGTGGCTTTGGCAGTCAGCGAGTAAAAGGAAATATCAACAGCCTGATGGTTGGTGATGAATTGGTAAAGGTAAGCCTATCTGTATATGATACCGATGGTTTGGAAGGTTTATATGTCCCAAGCAGTTCTTTTAGAGAAACCAGTAAGGATGTTGCTTCCAGTGCCATGAACGGCAATATGTCCATGAACAACGGCAATCAAGGCAGTAGTTTTACCCAATGGGGAATGCAAGCAGTACAGAATGCCTATACCCGAACCAGTAATGCTATTAGCAAAGCCATCAAGAAAAACAGTGTCAAACTCAAATACGGTTCGTTTGTGTATCTCGTGAATGGTCGTGAGAAAAAAGATAAGTAACAATCAGTAAATCAAGAAAAATGAACATACGAAAGATGTTTACCGCTATTGCGGTATTTGCAGCCTCTATCAATGGAGTCTTTGCACAGCAGACCTACGAAGAGATGGAACGTCTCACGGTCAATGAACAAGTAACTACAGTTATCACAGCTACCGAACCTATCCGTTTCGTGGATATTTCTACGGACAAGATTGCAGGAGATCAACCTATCAATAACACCATCCGATTGAAGCCCAAGGAAGGAGCACATGAAGATGGAGAAGTATTGGCTATTGTCACTATTGTAACCGAACGCTATCGTACTCAGTACGCCTTGCTTTACACAACTCGTTTGCAGGAAGCAGTTACAGACAAAGTCGTTCAACGCATGGAACAAACGGCTTACCATAACCCAGCTGTCAGTCTTTCAACCGAGGATATGTATCGTATAGCCCGTAATATTTGGTCATCACCGGCTAAGTGGCGTGATGTAAAGACGAAGAAGCATCGCATGGAAATGCGACTGAACAACATCTATGCTGTAGGTGATTATTTCTTCATTGATTATAGCGTAGAGAACAAAACCAACATACGCTTTGACATTGATGAGATGCGATTGAAACTCGCAGATAAGAAAATATCGAAAGCAACGAACAATCAGGTCATCGAGCTTACTCCAGAAATGCAACTGGAACAGACCCAGTCGTTCAAGTATGGCTATAGAAATATTCTCGTAGTGAAGAAACTTACCTTTCCGAATGATAAGATTCTGACTATTGAAATGAGTGAAAAGCAGATATCAGGACGCACCATCAGTCTGAACATTGACTATGAAGATGTGTTGTGTGCCGATAGTTTCAACAAAGTATTACTGGAGGAAGAGTAATGAAGAAGCATCTATTAGCCTTGGTTGCAGTCATCAGTATGGCGACAACCACCTTTGCCCAAAATAACAACCATGTATCATTAGGCGTTGGTCTTCTCTATGAAAACAGTGCTGACCTGACTTTAAGTTACGAGCATGAAACCAAGTATCATAATGCTTGGGAATACTTTGCCAACAGGTGTATCAAATGGAAAGAATGTGAATCATGTGGTCATATCTGCCCTGAATCCTTTTGGAGGAACTACCGTACATGGGGCTTGGGTGTAGCCTACAAGCCCTGTGTGATCCGAACAAGAAATAGTCATGGCAATCTGCGTATCGGAGCTTCGGCTGGATCAGATACAGATGATTTCTTAGGTGGAATCCATGTCGGTTATGAGCAAAATTTTTCACTGAAAGGTGGATGGAAACTCTACTGGCAGGTAAAGAGCGATTGTCTGATTAAGGGTCAGGACTTGTTTCGTACCGGAATTGTCATCGGTGTAAAACTCCCATGTGGTAACTAAATCTAAAAGAAATGAAGAATCAAATTAAAAACATAGCAACTTGTTGGATGGCAGCAATAAGTATTCTGCTCAGTTCCTGTGATGCCCACAAGGATTTCCCCGATACAGCCATGAAAGTCGGACATATTCTGTGTACCGATGAAAATGTGCACTCCATTGAAGAAGTGAAAGCCAAGAAGAAAGAACCCATTGCTGTGGTATTCTATATCAATCAGTCGGAAGATGTTGAAGGAAATGGCTATGCCGTTTACCTGAAAGATGTAAGTCCAACGTCTTTTGCTGATAGTTTAGGAATTATTCAAGGTACTTCTACCAGTGTGACAGCATTAGATGGCAATGCCAATACCTACAGCATCTATAGTACCAAAGATACCTCCTCACCGTTGGCAGAAGAAGTCTTTCAGCTATGGCGATATGGACAAAGTGCCTATATCCCTTCCGTTGCACAGATGAGATTACTATACTCAATGAAGACTGTCATCAATCCCTACATCATTGCTTGCGGAGGAACACCATTACCCGACGAAGCCAATGAATGTTGGTATTGGACATCCACCGAAGTTAAGGGACAAGCCAGCGTCAAAGCATGGCTCTATTCTCTTGAAAGCGGTGGAATGTTGGAAACACCTAAGATTCAAGCACACAAAGCAAGACCTATTGTAACACTAAACAACTAACTAAAAATGAGAAAGAAAAATATGATGATTTTTATCCTGTTTCTATTGTTGGCAGCCTATATCACCGCTGTTATTTGTTATCCACATGAAACGGTCATCTTTACCGTTATTGCAACCATGATATTCTCGACCATCTTCTTAGTGGGTGGCATTATCAACTGCTGTGATAAGCCCTGCAAGTCGAATATCCACTTCAATAAAAAGGTAGAAGTAGATGAAAATAAATACTATGTCATGTCAGCAGAATACAAGACTGCGATGGATAGCTTACTCGATTATAATCAAAAGCTGATTGATTGTAATCTGAAACTAAAGGATCAGCTTGATACAATTTATAGTTGTAATACTGAATATAAAAATATGGTAGCTAAGATGAGTGAACGACAAGAGAAACAAATTGAAGAACAACAAGCAAGAGAGAAGGCGTACCTTCGTCAAATCGAAGAGTTGAAGACTGTGAACGCTGAGTTGCGTGAACTCTTGAAGGAGAAAGAACAACAGGATACCATTCTTCCACCAGTGTTGGTTTCAGAGAATGAAATATCAGTGGATAATGATTCTACAGAAACTGTTATTACTGACAATGACTCAATGGATGGTTGGATTGAATACGGATTACTGGGAAGCAATCTTTATCAGACAGGGTTATCTCTCAAAACCGTAGAAATATTGCAGAATGTAGGCATTGTAAAGGTCGGCGAACTTATTAGCCACACAAAGATGCAGATTGCCAGCATCAATGGCATCGGCGAACAGAAACTGAAAAAGATTGGAGACTTCTTAGCTGATACTAATCTAAATTATGGCACTGAGGTTAGGGAGCGCAATGGTAAATGGTACATCAAAGCAGTAACAGAGTAATATAAACATAACACGATTATTATGGCAATGGAAGAAAGCAAAGAGTTACAGACCGCCTATAAGATATTCAGATCGCTCATCTACGTATCACTCGTACTTGAGTTCTTTATGTACGCCATCGATCCTGCGGTTCTTGACCAATGGAACGGCATAATAATAGATATTCATGACCGAATGAAAAGATGGCTCATCTACAACGACAACAATTTGGTGTATAGTAAGGTGGCTACTTTTCTGTTGGTCTGCATTACCTGCATTGGTACTCGAAACAAGAAACATTTGGAGTTCAATGCTCGTAACCAAGTATTGTATCCATTAGTATCAGGCGTTCTTCTGATTGCCGGTTCAGTTATTCTTTATAATATGGTACATGACGAAGGTGATGGACTGATGGCGAGTCGTCTATACGGCATCCGTCTGAACGTCATCTTCTACATGATACTCACTATCATCGGTACGATACTGGTTCATGTAGCCTTAGACAATATCAGCAAATTCTTGAAAGAGGGTTTGCTGAAAGACCGCTTCAACTTAGAGAATGAGAGCTTTGAGCAATGCGATAAGCTCATTGAGAACAAATACTCGGTAAATATCCCTATGCGCTATTACTATAAAGGTAAGTTTCGCAAAGGTTGGGCGAACATCACCAATCCTTTCCGAGGTTGTTGGGTAGTTGGTACTCCTGGTTCAGGTAAGACATTTTCCATCATTGAACCATACATCCGTCAGCATTCAGCAAAGGGATTTTCGATGGTAGTTTATGATTATAAATTCCCTACTTTAGCACAGAAGCTATATTATCATTACAAAATCAATCAGAAACAAGGCAATACACCCAAGGGCTGTAAATTCAATATCATCAACTTTGTAGATGTAGAATATAGCCGACGAGTGAATCCTATTCAGAAGAAATACATTCAGAGTTTGGCAGCAGCCAGTGAAACCGCTGAAACCCTACTTGAATCCCTACAAAAGGGAAAGAAAGAAGGTGGTGGCGGTAGTGACCAGTTCTTTCAAACATCAGCTGTCAACTTCTTGGCAGCTTGTATCTACTATTTTGTGAACTATGAACGAGAGCCATACGACAAGGATGGCAAAAAACTCTATGCAGAGAAAGCTCAAGATAAGGATACCAAGTTTTGGCGACCTACAGGTGTTGTGCGTGATAAAGAAGGGGGAGAAATTGTTGAACCAGCCTATTGGTTGGGAAAATATTCCGATATGCCCCACATCTTATCGTTCTTAAATGAAAGTTATCAGACAATCTTTGAAGTACTTGAAACCGACAATGAAGTAGCTCCGTTACTTGGCCCATTCCAGACCGCATTGAAGAACAAAGCGATGGAACAGTTGGAGGGTATGATTGGTACATTGCGTGTATATACCAGTCGATTAGCAACAAAAGAATCATATTGGGTGTTCCACAAAGACGGTGATGATTTCGACTTGAAAGTGAGTGATCCAAAGAGCCCAAGTTATCTGTTGATTGCTAATGATCCAGAAATGGAAAGCATAATCGGAGCTTTGAATGCTTTGATTTTGAATCGTCTTGTAACTCGTGTAAATACTGGCCAAGGCAAAAATATCCCTGTTAGTATCCTTGTGGATGAGTTGCCAACCCTCTATTTCCATAAGATAGACCGATTGATTGGTACTGCCCGAAGCAACAAAGTATCTGTAGCATTAGGCTTTCAGGAACTCCCTCAGTTGGAAGCCGATTATGGCAAAGTTGGTATGCAGAAGATTATCACTACTGTAGGTAACGTGGTATCAGGTTCAGCACGAAGTAAAGAAACTCTTGAATGGCTTTCAAATGACATATTTGGGAAAGTTGTTCAACTCAAGAAAGGTGTAACCATAGATAGAGACAAGACAAGCATAAACTTAAATGAAAACATGGATAATCTTGTGCCAGCTTCAAAAATCAGTGATATGGCTACCGGATGGGTCTGTGGCCAAACAGCTCGTGACTTTGTGAAGACCAAGACTGGTATGAGAGACAACATGAACATTCAGGAGGCAGAGGAATTCAAGACAAGCAAGTTTTTCTGCAAAACAGACTTTGACATGGATGAAATCAAGAAAGAGGAACTGGATTACGCTAATTATCCACTCCCTAAATTCTATATTTTCAAGTCCAAAGAAGAGAAGGAACGTATCCTGTACAAAAACTTCTTAACCGTAGGACAAGAGGTTAAGGACATGATAGCAGATGTTCAGAGAAAGAAAAAGGGTTTATAAAAAATATAATTCTCTCATCAGCAAAGTATTCACAATAAAGTTCAGTTCATTTATTTGAGGTCTCTGCAAAAATGAAGCAGAGACCTCTTTTTCTCTATTTAATGTCCATAAGCTTATTCTATTAGTTTTTGGAACTTTCTATTCTGAAGATAACGATTTAGCTATTAAAAGGACTTTATTAAGTTCCTGTATAGCATCTTCTGTTAAACCAGGAAAACTGCACACTTTGTACCACCATGCATTTTTGTCAGAATAAATAGAACCTAAATCCGGACTCTCTTTTTGTATATATTCATTTTTTGTTATATCTTCAGGAACTTTTCTCAAACCAATTTCAATTTCAAGGTCAGAACTTACAGTTGCTGCATACAGCATCCTTGTTTTTGGGGAATAAAAAGCAATAGTTATCCATCTATAATACACACATGCATTTGCGATAGGAACATCGGCATCGCCGTTACAACCATAGCAAGTATATGAAATATTATGATTATGGAAAATATTCTTTATTTTTTCGATGTAATCATTACGAAGATTGAGGGCTTGGGCAATCATAGACTCTAACATTTCTTTCAGAGATTCATGAGTGTCTTCTTGTGTCAGTATACGAGTGTAAAACTCTTTAGATTTGTGTCCCAAAAACTTACTCCAATTAGAATGCATCAATCCTATTGTGTTATTTTGAGCATAATAGCAAAAGCAATAATGCTCATATGTGAAACCAATTTCTATACCACGAATGGAATCATCAAAGCGATTATCCCATCGGAATGTAATATTTGAAAATCCGTTTAAGAGGATATCGGTTATGTGTATATATAGGTCGTCATTGAGTACGAATGATGTTAATCGGTATTTCCATCCATTCCTTTTGGATGCATTGGTAAGCAATAAATCTTTCTCCCAATCGGTGCGAATGTAGTAATCTATAACTCCGTCATTGATAAAGCCTTGAGCAATTTGAATAAGTTGAGTAGCAAGTTTTGTGTGAACTTGCTCATCTTTCAATAAATAGTGTTCTATATAAGTGCGGTTTTCTTTTCTAAGAAAGAAAGAACGTAAGTTGGTATCATTAAAAGATAAGTAATCTTTATAAAAAACCTGACATATCTTATTGTCTGGAATATATGCTATCAAGTCACACATAATTGCACGTTCTGATACAGACTTAGGTACGAGAACTTTAATGTTGGATACTTTTTCTTCGAAGTTAAACCATGGGCCATTCTCTCCAGTATGAAACAAAGGACGTATTGCGCCCTCAAAGAATGCATAACCTTCCAATTCGGTTATGATTTTGAACAATACTTCATTGCCATAAACTGATGCTTTTACCAATTCTTCTTTATATTGATCACTATCAGACAACAATCTTACATCAGAATCCATAGAAAGCAACTCCATCAATCCTATATTATGTTGTTCTGTATGTGTCTGCTGTTGCCTTTTCGTCAATTCTTCAAATAATCGGCAGCAACTGCAAAATGATTTGAAGTCATCAACTGTATTGCGAGCCATATTCCATGCAAAGCGAACCCAATAATGTAAATCGTTGGAGTTTGCGGAGTTAAGCATTATAGCATACATTACAGCTCTTTTGGTATAACTACCATCTAATACAGACCGCCATTCACCATCATTATCTGACCATCGCCAGGCGGGCTCAATCAGCGTATTCCAAGCACATGTAGATTTTAATGATAATAAAGCAGACAAATCATCTAGTCCAATTTCATTGAATGCTTCGACAAAAATTTCTGAAGAAACATATTGGTCAGATGACAATTCGCTAATCTTCCAAAAAATTTCAATCTTATCTTTATATATGTCTTCAGAGAACCCACCCTTCTCACATAATTTTATGAAAAGGAAATTAGCGATAAAGCGTAATATTCCATTATCAGGCAGGCGTGTTGGTTTTGACTTTGCCCAAAATGAATCAATCCAAATTGTATCAATATCACGTTTCCAATTTTCAGGAAGGTGAACTATCTTTTTCTCTATTTCAGCCTTGATATTTTCGAAGGATGTCAGTGGTTTACCTCGCGAATTCATCTTTAAGTAAATGTTTTCGCTGATATTATGTTTGCCCAAATCAAAGAAAGAAAATACAATATTGTCAATATTCGGATAATCAAGTTTTTCGACTTTCACTCTCGTATGAATTACGTCTAACATTCGTAACATACTGTCAACAGTGGGATCCTGCTGCCAGTAATCCATAAACCAAACCGAGTTGATGATAGCTTCACTTGGTTTTGATGAAGGAAAGCCAATCCATTTGTTTATGGTCACAGCATAGCAGAATTCAGTGGCTGCTCGTCTGGTTTCATAAATAAATTTTGGAGAATTTTCCTCATTCCATCGTTTATTACGATAGAGTGAGAGTAAAAACAATGTTGTGAGTCGCTGTTGGCCATCAATAGGAATGAAGGTCATAAGAGAATCTCCTGTTGAGGAGTGACGCTCTTCAACGGTACCAAAAACAATCTGAAAATCAATTTTATGATCAAGTCTATTTGAGAATATATCGTTCAGAATGTTTGTTCGCACATCTTCAGCACGGGCATCTTCATTTTTACTTCGACCCTGTGCATAGTCGCGCTGAATCTTCGGAATAACAATGAAATCATAGGCATCAATTAACTTTGAATAGGTCATTATAGGTAAAGATTTACTTTGCTTATATTCTTGAATTGATGGTGTTTGATTATATTGAAAATCAATAAAACAAGGTGAATTATATGTTTGTGAAGAAGTGTAATTTTCTGATTCTTCCTTTCCTTTTGGTTTTTGTCCAAAATAGTTAGTCAGAATCTCTTCAATGCTCTTAAGGTACTCTTTTCTGTCAATGTCACTCCAGAAATCAAATTTGTTTTCTACATTAATTTTTTCTGCACTTGTAAAGCTCTTTGTGAATACCATCATTGTACATGGAGGTACATAGTATCCCTCTGTTTGCTTTTTTATGACTACACTTCTTTTTCCAGTAAAGAGTTTTCTACCAATACTTTCATTAATATGACTACTCAGTAGTGTAAGATTAGGAAGACTCATAATTGAGTCTTCATTAACAGCAATGAAAGGATCTGCATTTTTCTTCTGTTCTGAGTTTAGGCTTTCTTTTAACTTGTCACCAACTTTAGGGAAAGGCTCATCTATAAAACTACTCATACTACTGGCATAAGCGGCATTGTTTGGAGAGATATGCTCAATATGCCAATTGCAATTATGATAGTCTTTGAAAGAAAATTTCGTAATATCTTTTATTTTGTTTTGCTCACCGGTTTTCTGATTTCCAAGCATAGCAATATTGATAAGGAGCAACAACCTATTGGTCTGTTTTTTGTTGCTGTCATATCTAAAGCTCATAAGAAACGAATTGTCAATTTCTTGATTCCAACCAATAGAACGCATACATTCCAATTTAAGGTAATCTAGAAATTCTGTCTTCGTACCTGCCGTTTCGTATTGTTTGAAAATAGGGGTAATCTCCCTACCTATAGCTCTTAGGTAGCCTATAAGGTTGTGTATTTCAGGATTGGCATACCAACCTTCAAAACAATGGAATATCTGCATACATCTATTCCATTCTTCTGTGGCTTTAGAGATTCTGTTTGATGTGTCCGCTTCACCAACTTTATCCTTGAAATAAAAATACGTGCGATATTTGTCTTCATTATGCCGATTATTGCCGCTTAGAGTCTGCATTAATTCAAAAATGAATCCAATGCATGAGGTTGGCTTTGGAATAGAATTAAGAAATGCCCAAAAGTCATCCTCGCGGAGTCGTCGTTCAACGGCATCAAATTCTTCCGCTAACAGGCTTTGTCTAAGTTTGCCTTCTGTGTTAACAGAACCATAAGAGCCCAAAAATATTGCTTTGATCAACTCAGAATTCGTCAAAGGTATTTTCCCGCTATTTAGATTCTTAAAAGTGTCAAGTTCTCGGTCTTTCTCAACATTATGCCATATAAAACGAAGAGAGTCTATGAAATCAGAAGGAAACTGTTGTTTTGCATTAAACCAATTTAATATAAATAATTTCGCAGCGAATAAATGAAAAAGTTCTACATTCTTTTTGGCTAATTCAAATTTATCCCATTTTCTCTCTACATATTGGTTCCATTTCTTGTGGTTTGAAATATCTTCGCAGTAATCCCCGTTAAGACAATATTTTTCTATTTGATCCAAACAAGCAGGGCGTTCGTATTCCAATTTAAACGGTGTCTTTTTATTCAGACATAGCATAATAAGCCAGATTGTAGTCAAACGTTGTTGTCCATCTACAATTCTATATTGGACACTATTATCATTACCTACGCTTCTTACCACTAATGGTTGTAGACAGTAAAAATCATCAATACATTTATTACATAAGAAATCATGTATATCTTCCAATAAATCTTCCACTTGACTTCTAGTCCATCTGTAGCCACGTTGGTAGCTGGGTATAAAGAATGAATCACCTATTATGGATGAAATTGATAATAATTCGTTGTTATTATGCTTGTTTGTAGACATAGTTTAAATTATTTGACATTATGAAAATGTTATTCGTATAATACACTATCTTCCACCTCTCTAAGAAACAGCCTTGCACACATCTCTGCATCATCACCAGCGCGGTGATGTGTACCTTCAGGGATGTTGAGTTGATCGCAGAGGTAACCAAGGGTATTGCATCCAAAATCATAAACTTGTCGGGCTGTTTTAAGAGAAAATTGCCATTGTAAATCTGGAAGATGTATATGGTAGAGTTCGGCTGAGCGTTCAAGGCAACTGCGGTCGAATGGAGCATTGTGTGCTACAAAGGTATTAAACTCATCGAGGTACAAACGCTCAATCTCTTCCCAGACTTCGGGGAAATAAGGCGAGGTTTCTGTATCTTCGGGCTGAATGCCATGACATTTGATATTCCAATATGAATAAGCATCATCCTCTGGCTGAACCAACCATGAACGTGTTTCTACTACCTCACCATTACGAACAACACAAATACCAACTTCGCAAATGGAAGCTCGTTTAGGTGAAGCGGTTTCGAAGTTAATCGCTATAAAATTCAGATTATTCATGTGACTGTATTTTATAGTATGTCAACATATTTTCTGCGAATCGCTTCATTTCATTACGAACGGATACAGGTTCAATAACTTCGATTTGGTCTGCTTGCGCTAAAAGCATTTGCAAGAAATCATAAGTGGGTCGCACATCGAAAGAGAAAAGAGTAGATTCTTCATCGCTGCTAATTTCTTGCTGTGATGAATGCAATGGAAGGGAACGGAGGTAATCAGGGGCATTCCAATATGCTCGCACTATAATATGCTCTATATCCTCATTTGTATTGGGAATGATGCCACAACAACCATCATAGTAATCCTCGATAGAGAAATCCTTATCAATCTCGAACTTCTTTTGAGTAACAGTTACGTTAGATATTCTATCTAATCCATATACTCGATATATAGGTCTGTCGTAAGTCTTTCCTCTTTTTTCTGCTTCTGTTTTCTTCCAGACATAATATGGATTTCGACCTATAACATACCATCTCTGCTTGAATATGCGAAGATAGTATGGTTCAATCTCGAATTTATTTTAGTAATCCTTTCCGAATCCTTGATGAGTGATTTCAACCACATATCCATTACGCATAGCCTGAGCGAATGTAGTCAGCCAGATGTTGCCAGATGGAACATTTTCAAAAATGATACGTCCTTCTAATTTTTTATCGGCTTGTATTTGATTGAGCGTAGCGTATGAGTCGATTAGCCAACTCCGAAGGCTATCTCCCTCCAATCTTTCCGGTTCATCGATATAGTATTTATAACCACCTTTGACATCACACTCTATATAGACATCAAAGATATCCTTGATTGCCTTGCGGTAATTATGGAATGTTCTCAATGGGAGTTCATCTCCTTCGCCATAACTCAAACAGCTTTCTATCCAAAGATTATTGATCTCCTCAAAAGTCAAGCGTTTGTGTCGCCTGAGGGTATCAATGAGCCAAATGTATCGTCCAAAGATATTTGATGCCATAGTAATTACTTTTAAAGATTAAATACTGCTGCAAAGGTACTTATAATCTATGTAAAATCGTGGCATAGGATTCTAAAAGATTCATCCACAGCCGATAAATCTCCATTTTTGCGTAAAAAATATGCTGTTCACCATCTGTGTTTACTGATTTTGGCTAAAAGATTGTTTGCAATTCCAACAAACCATGTGATTCCATCTTTTTTTAGTTGACCATGAGAAACTAATTCGATTTCCTTTGGCGTATTCGTACAATGCCATAAAACAATTGAAGCATATCATACCCGTTGGCGGAATTAAAAAGATAATATATTGATGTTTAAAAAGTTGTGCATATTA
>NZ_BAJR01000033.1 GCF_000613805.1 Phocaeicola paurosaccharolyticus JCM 15092
TTATTTTAATTGTAGAATCACCTAAAAAAACAGAATTAAGTCCTTGCTGTTCTTGTGCCGGATCACCCATATAATCATCTCCTTTTTTCCAGAATATATTTTTTTCTGACTGTCTAGCCATTCCTCCCCAAGCCCAAAAGTTACACCCGGCAAAATGTCTATAATTCTCAGACTTATTTGCAATTAGACCAAATACATATTTATAAAATTCATCTCTCGCTTTTGTAGAACTTCCTTTAGCAAATTTAAAGTCATCACGAGGATAACCAAATTCTTCCATGACTACAGGTTTGTTATATTTGTCAGCAATAGATAGGTGAGTTTCAATATATTCTTTTGTCTTCACTTTAGCTTGCGGTAACATCTCATATAGACTATCAGCTTTCACCCATCCCCAGTTGTATGGCCACATATGTATAGTTATATAGTCAACATTCTTATCGGCATTAATTGTCTCAAAAAGATTCATGTCTTCTTCACACCCTGCCTTTCCCTCATTTCCTGTAGAAATAAGATGGTTTTTATCTAAAGATCTAATTATTGAAGATGCTTTTGACAGCCATTTCGCAAATGCTGGCTTAGCATCATTCGAAAAAGCTCTAGGTTCATTTCCTATTTGCCAAGACATAATAGTAGAATCATCTATATATCTCTTATTTGTATACCTATTAACTCTTCCTATAATAAATTTTAGGTGATCATAATAATAATTCTGTGCCTTTTCACAAGTAGAGAATTGGCTTACAAACTTCATATATTTCTCATAACCATCTATTGCAGGAATAGGAGCTTTCCCCATACCTGCCCATTCCAAATATTGTCCATAACCACCACTCCATTCCCACGAATTATTAATATATAACACAGCTAGCATATCACGTTTATTCATCTCGAATAAAAGATAGTCAAGTCCATCAAGGATAGTATCATTATAGACCCCAGGAGCTTTTTGCAGAGTAGGTTCAACTTTAGTAGGAACTCCATTTTCACCATCACTACCAACTAATATTCTCAGATTATCAATGCCTATACTTTTAAGGGAATCTAATTCTTGGATAAGTCTATTCCTATCACCTCCTTCACCAGTAGATCCAAGTATTGAGCCATACCAAAAATTAGTACCAACGTATCTATATTGCTCCCCGTCTCTGATAAATTTTCCATTCTCAACTTTTACAAAAGATTTATTCTGAGAATAAGATTCAATATTAGTAAAGAGAATTAATACGATAAAGAACGAAAGAATGTTTTTCATATATATATTTTTTTGTTCATCAATTAAACAAAGATATAAAAGAAGATATTGATATAAAATTTGACATAGTCAGTATGATTGATAATAAGAAATGTTTGATAAAATCGTATTATTTCTATCATTACAAAATTCATTTTTCTATTTTTGTATGACACAAAAGAGCCAATAATGATTACCGAACAAAAGATAAATAACCCTTCTCCAAAATTCAATGATGAACAGATTGCTCCAATGCATACTTGTGAGCATATAGTAAACAGAACTATGATTAATCTCTTTAATTGTAACAGAGCAATTGAAGCACATATAGAAAAGAAGAAGAGCAAAATGGATTTTGCTTTGTCCTTTGAGCCCTCTGAAGAAGAAATAAGGCAAATTGAAGAGATGGTTAATGAGGTTATCAAATGTAATCTTCCAGTCACCATGGAGTATATCAAACAGGAAGAAGCTATGAATAAATTCGATATGAAAAGACTCCCTGATAATGCTTCCGAGACTGTACGCATTGTTAAAGTTGGAGATTATGATGAATGTCTTTGCATTGGAATCCACGTAAAAGATACATCACAGATTGGAACATTCAAGATTATAAGCCATAGTTATGATAATGGTATACTTAGAATGAGATTCAAATTGCTATAATCCTGTCAAAATTTCCTTTATTTCATCATTAACCAGTTGACAAATTGTCACAGATAATAAAAAAACCTTTAGCGAATTTAAAAATCAAGCTTATTTGATTAATAAACATTTCATATCTTTAAAAACAACATAAAACCCTATTTTATAGTTACAGTTGGCATCTATGTTGCATTATCTCTATAGAAAGACTCGATAAAAGTCTAAATAAAGATAATGTTTAACGAATTAATATAGGAGGTTTAATTATGATGCCAGTAAAAAGATCAAATCAGACATGGGTTCCAAGTATTTTCAATGACTTTTTCGATAACAACTGGATGGTAAAGGCTAATGCAACAGCTCCAGCAATAAATGTTATCGAGAGTGATAAAGAATATAAAGTAGAACTAGCAGCTCCAGGAATGACAAAAGATGATTTCCAAGTTCATCTGAATGAGGATAACGATCTTGTTATAACAATGGAGAAGAAAGATGAGAAAGAGAAAGGCGAAAGCAGATATTTGCGTCGTGAATTTTCATATACTAAATTCCAGCAGACTCTTATACTTCCAGATGACGTCGACAAGGATAAGATTGAAGCAAAAGTAACAGATGGAGTGCTCACAGTAGATTTACCAAAACGTCTTCCAGAACATAAAGAAACAACCTCAAAAGTTATCGAGGTGAAATAAAGAACAGAGTGTGCAATACTGCACAATACATACAAAGAAATTGGATTGGTATTAATTTATCAATCCAATTTTTTATATCAATCCGTCAAAAAGATCAATCCACTGTTTCATTATAATATTCTGGCAATAACGTTTCGAACTTTTTGCAGCTTCCTCACCCATTTTTATCCTCTCATCTTCATGTTCGACAAGATAACATATCTTATCTGCCAAATCATTCACATTATTGGGTTCAACCCATATACCATCAACCTTGTCAGTAACGATATCCTTTGGGCCACATGGACATGTAAAGGTAACAACAGGTATTCCACAGCTCATAGCCTCAGCAAGGACAAGTCCGAAGCCTTCATATCTTGAACTAAGCACAAATATAGAGCTCTCAAGGTATTTTTCATATATGTTATTTACAGCCGAATGACAGAAGATGGAGTCGCCCACTTGCTTTGAATCGGCAAGAGATTGATATATCTCATTATCACCACTGCCATAAATATTTAGTTTCCAGTAAGGATGCCTTTGTGAAACTATCCTCCAAGCATCAATAAGCATATCAAAACCCTTTTGATAGGTATATCTTCCAACAGCAATGACTTTATGACCCTTACAAGTAGATGAAGAAGAGGGGAAATAAGGTATGGAATTGGGTATAACAATTACATTGTCTAATTCTGTCCATGCTTCAAGATCTTCGTGGCTGAGTACTACAAACTGGTCCAATCTCTTTATCTCATGAATCAACTTCTCACGCCACAGCCTTGTTATAAATTGGTTTACAAATGAAGGTAAAAAACTCTTGTTAAACTCTCTATAATTGCTCTTGTTGAAATGTAATTCGCCAACTTTCTTGCTGCCATCTGGAACATTATTGATGAAATTAATCTCTCTGCGCATAGCACTCACTGTAATGTCTGGCCTAAGATTACAGAGATAATTAGTAAGTCTCCTTTTATAGATGCACTGTTTCTTTGAAAAATGATATACCTTTTTTAATAGAGGCATTGTATCCAACTCATCAAAATTGATGTCGAAATTAACCAATTCAACTTTATCAGAAAGCCTATAATACAATGGCATCCCCTCTTGTTCAGTGAGAACTACATAAATCTTATAATCTGTATTATCTGCCAAATAGTTAACTTTCTGACTAAGAATATAACTCATACCATTTGGTCCATATATTCCCCCAATAATATATACTATTTTCATCTATTTGATAATAATGAATTAAAAAGTTCATTCCATTTCTTACAAATGTGAATTACATCCAATCTTTTTATATTGTGTTTTGCCAATGCACCCATTTTCTTTCTTTCTATTGGATTATCTATAAGGTGCATTATAGACTTAGCAAGCTCAGCTACATCACCATTCTTAACAAGAATACCATCAACTCCATTATTAATAATATTTCTTGGTCCATAAGGACAATCAAAAGAAACAACGGGTACACCACAAGACATTGCCTCAGCTAAAACCATACCAAAGCCCTCAAAACGTGAACTACATACAAATACAGAACTTTCAAAGTATTTATTAAATATATCATGAGAGGAATCTTGTAAATTCACAGAATCTGATAAATTCTTCTCTATTAACAAAGGCAAAAGATTTTCCTTATTACCTGTTCCATATATACTTAATCTCCAATCTTTATGATATTCGTAAACAATAGTCCAAGCATTAATCAGCAAATCAAATCCCTTCTCGTATGAATATCTTCCTACTGCTATTATTTCCTTATTATCTAAAGAAGCAATATCATCATTTATTATAAGCGGATTAGGTATAACATTAACATTATTCAATTCAATCCAATTATGCTTATCATCTTCAGTCAATACAATGAACTTATCAAGTCTATTCAACTTCGTAATTAATTGATACATCCAGATCTTTGAAAACAAAGACTTAAATATATTTATTTCATGACGTTCGAAATTACGATAATGTTTTCTATTAATATGTATCTCTCCTATCTTCTTACTTCCATCTTTAATTGAAGTAATAAAGTTTATCTCTCTTCTTAGTAGTGAGATTGTAATATCTGGTTTCAGTTCAATAAGTATCCTAGTTAGTTCACGTTTATACGCACTCTGCTTTTTCAGATAGAGAAGAGATTTATATATGAAATTTTTATTCCATAGTTCCTCAAAATTTATGTCCAAATATATAAGATGAATTTTTGAGGACAATGGATAATATGGAGTTTTTCCCTTACCATCCGTAAGTACTATATATATATCATATTCCAACACGTCAGCAAAATAGTTTGCTTTTGTTGTCAGGACCCTCTCTACACCACCCGGTATATATAGTGATGGGGTACAATAAACTATCTTATACTTTTTTGTCATAGTTCTTTTATTACTTTCCTCATCTGTTCTTCCCAGGTAAGATACTTTATTGAGAACCTTATTATCAAAGGAGAACCTTTATAGTTATTAAGAAAAAGGAGTATCTTATTTATATCTATAGGTGTCTCATCTGACGGAGCCTTTATGATAAAATCTGTATTATCAAAATCAGTATCTCTCTCAGAGTAGATGAAAGGAATACCTCTTGCAGCATATTCTCTGTTCTTAAGGCTCTTCATGCTATAAATCCCTGAACGATGTCTTGCCAAACTTCCTACTGCGAAATCGGCTATGTTAAGTATATTATCCAATTCCTCTCCGTAAAGAGGACCATGAAAAAATACTTTACCTTCAATATTATATTGGGAAATTATTTTTTTAAAGCCCATGGCATATTTTGAACCTTCCATCTCCGATGGAGCGATGCCTCCAACAATATGGAAATAGACCTCCTTTGAGTGTTCACTTTTATAGTATTCTCCCAATCCGGCAATAAGTCTGTCGAAGCCATGCCAATAATGTACCTCAGCAACTCCCACCAGATTGATGACATCATCGCTCTCTTTGCCCTTGTTCTGAATAGTTATGGCATCAAAATCAATACCGTTAGATATACATATTGTTCTCTGCCCGAAAATCTCCTTATCATCAGAGAAGGTGACAATAGCATCTGTAATCTTAGCCAACTTATTCCTAAAAAGTTTATCTATTTTCAGACCTATCTTATTCCTTAAAGAGAAACCTTGATACTCCTTATCATAGGGATAAGTAGGAATTTCTAAAGCTATTTTAGCGCTAGTGCTCTTTATTGTTCTGAAAAGATCAATAGTAAATGGATTGGCATTGTGAAATGAGCGGACATATACAATGTCATATTCATGTTCTCTGATATATCTTTTTATGCCGGAATAATCTATACGTTTTCTTACGGCTGCCAAACTACCTTTACCATAGTCCTGTATAATTTCATCATTAACCATTCTCACTCTATGACCATTTTCCAGCACTGTATATTGGCATACATCTACATTATGTCCAGACTGACAAAGCCCATTGATCTGATATTGCACTTTTTTACTAATACCACTTATATCAGAAAAGCCATGATATAAAAAGAAAAGTATATTCATAAACTAATTTGCTAGTGACTTAAAAAGTTTATCCCATTTAGGCATAATATTCTCTGAAGAGAACTTTTGTACATTAATCTTAGCTTGTCGTCCATATTCAAACCTCTTATCTTCATTTTCAATAAGATAATTTATTGAATCTGCTAACAATAATACATTATTAGGCTCAACCAATATACCATCTTTGTTATCACTAATTATATCGGAAGGTCCATAAGGACAATTAAAAGAGACACATGGAATTCCAAAAGACATTGCTTCAATTAATACTAAACCAAAACCTTCATACAAAGAACTCATCGCATATATGGAACTCTCTAAATACTTGCTACTTATATCATTTGTAGCACTATGTATCTTACATGAATCAGATAAACCTAAGTTCTTAATTTGGCTTTCAAGTGTATCATGTAAACCACCATCACCATAAATATCTAAACACCAATCATTATGTTTAGAATATAAAATTTTCCACGCATCAATAAGCATATCAAAACCCTTTTCTGGTACTAATCTGCCTACAGAAATCACTTTTCTGTTATTCAAAGTTGAATACTCTTTACAATTTATTGGAAGAGGATTAGGAATAATAATCTTCTTAGATGAAGTATTCCATTGATTACTATCTCCTTCAGTTAAAGTAACTAAAACATCACATTTATCTTCTATACTTTTAATTATAATATTTCTTTTAATTGTATTATATATATTTTTGATAGAAATACTGCTTTTATCGACATAGTTTAAAAAGCTTTTATTACCATGTGATTCAATTAATTTCTTAGCTCTACAATCTAAATTACATACAATATCAGAAAAAGTATATGTGGTTGCTATTATTATATCAGGATCTATAATAGAAATTACTTTTTTAATTCTTTTCTTCAACAAAAAACACAATTGTAGTTCTTTAAAGAATCTGAACAACAATCTATATTTATAAATACGATGAAAGTTAATATTTAAATCAATACAAGTTATTTTAGAAGACAAATTAAAAGAAAATGGATGCTTACCCTGTGAAGCAGTAATAAAATAGATTTCATAATTCCTTTCAGATAAATAGTTCATTTTAAATGAAATCATTCTTTCTGTACCCGCTTTATTAGCCAACGCATCTAAAACATATACTATTCTCATATATATTTATTTTTATAGAATAATTACTAGTTAAGTTTTATCAAACTTTTGTGTTTATTGTAATATTATAGTTTTTTTAATGATTATATGCGATATTAAAAACTTTTAAAATTTTATTGTTTTTATTATTTATGCCTAATTAAATCTTCAAATAAGTTATTCCATTTAGGCATTATTATATTTGGTGAATAACGTTGAATATTTTTTATAGCATTCAAACCCATCTGTTTTCTAATATTGTCATTTTCTATTAAAAAAAATAATTTATCTGCAAGCTTTTCATAATTATCATTTTCCACAAGAAAACCATCCTCTCTATCTTTGATTATTTGAGAGGGACCATATGGACAGTTAAAAGATACACATGGTATGCCACAACTCATAGCTTCAGCTAAAACAAGTCCAAATCCTTCAAATTTTGACTCATAACAAAAAATTGAGCTATCAACATATTTTTCTTCTATATGCTCAGTAGGAGGATGAATTCTAACGGACTCACTCAGTCCATATTCATATATATTCTTTTCTAACTCTTTCTTTAATAATCCTTCTCCATAAATATTCAGTTCCCAATCTGTATATATAATTAACTATTTTCCACGCTTTAATCAATAAATCGAATCTTTTTTCATAACTAAATCTCCCTACACTTATAACTTTTTTGTTTGAGCAATTACTAAATTTTGTAGTTTGAAAAGGAATAGAGTTAGGAATTATTTTTGAAGTCCTGATTTTACTCCATGATTGAGCATCCTTTTCTGAGAGAAGAACTAAAGATGAAAGTTCTTTTATCTTTTTATCAATTTTATATCTATAATATTTAGCTACTAAATTATAAGGGATACCCTTATTCTCCAATAAATTAAAGTTCCTAAAAGAGTCTCTAATTGTATGTAATTCTCCTATTTTTATGCTAGAATCATTTAAAGATGTAATAAACTCTAAGTCTCTACCACCGGTAGAAATTACCACATCTGCTTTTAATCTATATAATAAATCTCTTAATTCTTTTTTATAAGACCTCATTAGTTTCATATATATAATGAACCTAAAAAGAATATTATATTGATATTGAATACCAAAGTTTATCCCTAAATCTATATGTTTTACTTTAGAAGATAAAGGAAAAGCTAAAGGTTTATTATTTTGGGAATCAGTAATAATATAAACTTCATGATTATATTTCTCTGCTAAATAATTTGCTTTAAAAGTAATTATACGATCAACTCCTCCCTTTGTTGATAAAGCGGTATAAATATATACTATTTTCATAACGTCTAATGCCTTATTAAAATCAAAAATATTAATGAGAAATTATTATTTAAAACCATGATAAACATCAATTGCTTGTATTAATTAAAAAGAACAACTCTCTTTTTCGTTTAGTTAATCTATACAATAGTTTTGGACAATTTCCTGAGTAATATACACCATCAGATGAGTGTGTTTTTGTGTATATATCATGTGATTTTTTTTTATAGTTTAGCTTAGGTGAATAATAGTATATATTACTAATACTCATTCTCTTTAAGTCTTTATATGGTAATGAATTCCATAACCAAACACAATAATAATATTTTTTTATATCTGCATTTTTAGATATTATCTTTGAAATTAATGCTGAAGCTCTTCGATGATCAGGACTATAATCAAGAATATGTGGATAAAATATATAATCTGGTTTTTTATCGTCAATAATATTTGAAAGTTTCTTAGCTTCTAAATTTTCTTCATTTATTAAATAAAACTTTGAATCAGGAAAAGCTAAAAAGGTTAAATCTGTACATCCTAATATTCGATTTGCTTCTATGGCCATTTTTCTTCTATTATCTATAAGTTCATCTTCGTCAATTTGTGAAGTAGATTTCTCTCCTTTTGATAAGAATACAATTGAAACTCTATTATTATTTTTTATTGAATCATATATAAAATTTCCACAACCAAATATTTCATCATCAGGATGAGGGGCAATTATTAAAATATTCTTATTAAATGGAATATTAATTCTTTTACCGAAAAGGAAACCAAGAAAAGTGATATAATCAGCTTTAATTTGTCCAATTAGCTCATTCCTTAATTTTGTATACATAATAGTTCAAATTAAAAGCGAAGTTTAGATTTCTTGTTATCAAATAGATTTACTAATGTTATAAATAATTGTATAGCAAATATTATAAAATTAAACATGCTCAAACAAATATAATTAATAAATTATAATAAGAAAAGGTTTAGCCATTTCTCTTAAGAAATTTGCTAAACCTTTTAAATTAATGCTATTAATAAGTCTTATTTATACTCTTCCCAACTCTTTATTGCTATATCATCAATAGTCATAGTACAGAATGCATTGATAAATGCACTTGCAAGACGAGCATTAGTTATAAGAGGTATATTAAGGTCAATAGATGCACGGCGTATCTTATATCCATTAGTAAGTTCACCGGAAGTAAGGTTCTTTGGAATATTTACTACCATATCGATCTGCTTATTATGAAGCATATCTAGAGCCTGAGGTTGTCCCTCTTCACTTGGCCAAAATACTCTTGTATTATCTACTCCATTCTCCTGAAGATATTTTGATGTACCTCCTGTAGCATAAATCTCATATCCTTTGCTTAACAACATTTTTGCAGCGTCAAGCATATCTGCTTTCTGTTTAGCATTACCAGTTGAAAGAAGAATGCTCTTCTTAGGTATTCTGTAACCAACTGAAAGCATTGATTTAAGAACTGCACATGATGTATCTGAGCCAATACAGCCTACCTCTCCGGTACTTGCCATATCAACACCTAAAACTGGGTCAGCTTTCTGAAGACGATTAAAAGAGAACTGACTTGCTTTTATTCCAACATAATCCAATTCGAATAGGTTTTTCTTAGGTTTTTCTACTGGAAGACCCAACATAACCTTTGTTGCAAGTTCTATGAAATTAATTTTAAGAACTTTACTAACAAACGGGAAAGAACGGCTAGCTCGTAAGTTACACTCTATAACCTTTATATCATTTTCTCTTGCAAGATATTGGATATTGAAAGGACCGGATATATTTAACTCTTTTGCTATCTGACGACTAATACGCTTTATACGTCTAACTGTCTCAACATATAGTTTCTGTGGAGGGAACTGGATTGTTGCATCACCAGAATGTACTCCGGCATACTCAATATGTTCGCTAATAGCATAAGCTATAACCTCACCGTTTTGAGCTACGGCATCCATCTCCACCTCTTTTGCATACTCTATGAACTGACTAACTACAACCGGATGTTTCTTAGATACGTTAGCCGCAAGTTTCAAGAATCTTTCAAGTTCTTCCTGATTAGAGCAAACATTCATCGCTGCACCAGAAAGTACATATGAAGGACGAACTAAAACAGGGAATCCAACTTCATCAATAAACTCATTAATGTCTTCCATTGATGTAAGTTCTCTCCATCTAGGCTGATCCACTCCTATTCTATCAAGCATAGCAGAGAATTTCTCTCTATCTTCTGCGTTATCAATGCTCTTAGCTGATGTACCTAGAATATTAATATTCTGCTCATCAAGACGCATTGCAAGGTTATTTGGAATCTGACCACCGGTAGATACGATTACTCCATGTGGGTTTTCAAGTTCTAAGATATCTAGTACTCTTTCAAATGTAAGTTCATCAAAGTAGAGTCTGTCACACATATCATAGTCTGTAGATACTGTCTCAGGGTTGTAGTTTATCATTACACTTCTGTAACCCTCTTTACGGATAGTATTCAATGCCTGAACACCACACCAGTCGAACTCAACTGAAGAACCGATTCTATATGCCCCCGATCCAAGTACAACAATTGATCTGTGGTCACCTGTATACTTAACATCATTAGCTACTCCACTATATGTTACATAAAGGTAGTTTGTCTGAGCAGGATATTCAGCAGCCAATGTATCAATCTGTTTAACAACAGGTACAACACCTAACTGTTTTCTGTGATTTCGTACACACATAAGACCTTCTTCCAAATCTTCTTCATATCCTATAGCACGAGCAATCTGGAAATCTGAGAAACCTTGTATTTTTGCCTTCAAAAGAATATCTTTAGGAAGATCAGAAATCTGTTTATGGTTATTACCCCACTTATGTAGTTCGTTTGAAGTATTGCTTATATTCTTTAATTTTTCAAGGAACCACTTATCAATTTTTGTAAGTTCATTAATTTGGTCTACAGTGTAACCAGCCTTCAAAGCCTTCGAAATAACAAAAATACGTTTATCTGTTGGCTCCCTCAATGCTTTATCAAGATCATCAATAACAATTTCTCTGTTTTCTACGAAGCCATGCATACCTTGACCTATCATACGAAGTCCCTTCTGAATAGCTTCCTCGAAAGTACGTCCAATTGCCATAACCTCACCTACAGATTTCATTGATGAACCAAGTTCACGGTCCACACCATGGAACTTACCAAGATCCCAACGAGGTATCTTACATACCACATAATCCAAAGCAGGTTCGAAGAATGCACTTGTTGTCTTAGTTACAGAATTCTTCAAATCAAACAGTCCATAACCAAGTCCAAGTTTTGCAGCTACGAAAGCAAGAGGATAACCTGTTGCCTTTGATGCAAGAGCAGATGAACGGCTAAGACGAGCGTTTACCTCAATAACTCGGTAATCTTCAGACTCTGGGTCAAATGCATATTGTACATTACACTCTCCTACAATTCCGATATGACGTATGATACGTATAGCAAGTTCACGGAGTTTATGATACTCATGATTAGTAAGGGTCTGTGATGGAGCTATAACTATAGACTCACCGGTATGAATACCAAGTGGGTCAAAGTTCTCCATATTACAAACAGTGATGCAATTGTCAAAACGGTCACGTACAACTTCATACTCAACCTCTTTCCATCCCTTAAGACTCTTCTCTACTAAAACCTGTGGAGAGAATGAGAAAGCTTTTTCTGCAAGTACATTAAGTTCCTCTTCATTGTCACAGAAACCTGAGCCAAGTCCTCCAAGAGCATAAGCAGCACGAATGATTACTGGATATCCCAACTCTTTTGCAGCGCGACGGGCATTCTCTATATTCTCGACAGCCTCACTCTTTATAGTCTTGACTTGAATTTCATCAAGTTTTCTAACAAAAAGTTCTCTATCTTCAGTATCCATTATAGCCTGAACCGGAGTACCAAGAACTTTCACATCATATTTTTCAAATATTCTATCTTTATATAGAGCCACACCACAATTTAATGCAGTCTGTCCTCCAAAAGATAAGAGCACACCATCAGGACGTTCCTTCTCAATAACCTTCTCCACGAAATATGGAGTTACAGGAAGGAAGTATATCTGATCGGCAACACCCTCGCTAGTTTGAACAGTAGCAATATTAGGATTGATAAGAATAGTCTCTATCCCCTCTTCTTTGAGAGCTTTCAGTGCTTGAGAACCAGAGTAGTCAAATTCACCAGCCTCACCAATTTTCAACGCTCCTGAACCTAGTAGTAAAACTTTCTTTATATTTTCTTTCATGTCTTTTCTATCTTTTCAATGGTGGATTAGAGTAATTTTACAAATTCATCAAACAGAAACTCTGTATCTGTAGGTCCCGAAGCTGCTTCAGGATGGAACTGTGCTGAGAACCAAGGTTTATTCTTATGACGTATACCCTCATTTGAACCATCATTCATATTTATAAACAAAGGTTCCCACTCGTTAGTAAGAGTATTATTATCTACAGCATAACCATGATTTTGACTAGTAATAAAACATCTGTTTGTTCCTACCATCCTTACTGGTTGGTTATGACTTCTGTGACCATACTTCAACTTATAAATCTTTGCTCCACCAGCTTTAGATAACAACTGGTTGCCCATACATATTCCAAATATTGGCTTATCACTCTTCTGCATAGCTTTTCGGATATTCTGAACAGCTTCATCACAAGTATCAGGGTCACCAGGGCCATTTGAAATAAATAGTCCATCATATTCTATCTCATTGAAATCATAGTTCCATGGCACGCGAATAACCTCCACATCACGCTTAAGAAGGCATCTGATTATATTAGTTTTTACACCACAATCTACCAAGACAACCTTTTTATTATCTTTTCTTGCATTGTATCTGATTACCTCCTTGCAAGACACTTTATCGACATAGTTTATTCCCTCATATGAAGCCTGAGGTATATTATCTGGTTCATCGTCAAAAACAATTTTACCCATCATTACTCCATGTTCTCTAAGTACCTTTGTAAGCTCACGAGTGTCAATGCCAGTAATTCCTGGAACTTTTTCACGTTTTAGCCATTGTTCAAGACTCTCAACAGCGTTCCAGTGACTATACTCTTCACTATAATCACTCACAATTATTGCCTCAGCATGAATCTTTTCACCCTCCATGAAAGTAGATAGTCCATTATCCTCAATAGTAAATGGAGGTACTCCATAGTTACCTACCAAAGGGTAAGTAAGAGTCATCAATTGTCCCGCATATGAAGGGTCTGTCAAACTTTCAGGATAACCTGTCATCGCGGTATTAAAAACGACTTCTCCTGCCACCGGCTTTTCATAACCGAACGACTTGCCCGAGAATCGGCTCCCGTCGTCAAGGATCAATGTTACATTTCTCATCACTATGATATCGTTGATTTATTTTACAGTTTTCTCAAAATTAAAATTATTATCTACATAATCAATAAAAGCCTGATTAACAAGCTTAACTCCTCCAGGAGTTGGGTAATCGCCACTAAAGTACCAATCACCTTTGCTATTTGGACAAGCTTTGTGCAAGCCTTCCAATGTCTGATATACTATCTCAACCTTTGCTTTTGTACCTTTAGGCGTAAGTATCTCAACCATCTTCGATGATATCTGTTCATCAGTAAAAGGTGCATATATCTCTTTTACATAATTCACCATCTGTTCCTTAGGAATGTTTATCTGATTTTTTGATTTTCTATAGGCATTCTCAATCACACTTACCATTCCCTTATCTTTTAGCAACTCTATAGCAGCCTTGAAAGCAATAAACTGATCCATACTTGCCATATCTATGCCATAATAATCAGGGTAACGAACTTGAGGTGAAGATGATACTATAACGATCTTCTTTGGGTTCAACCTATCAAGAATACTTATAATGCTCTGTTTTAATGTTGTCCCGCGAACAATACTGTCATCTATTATAACCAAATTATCTTTATATGGTTTAAGACTATCGTATGTGATATCATAAACATGCGCAGCAAGATCATTACGGCTATTGCCTTCAGCTATAAATGTACGAAGTTTTATATCTTTAATAGCTACTTTCTCACTTCTAATTCTCATGGAGAGAATCTTTTCTAGTTCATCATGAGATGGATTATGCCCCAAGACCTCTATTTTCCTAACCTTCATTTCATTAAGATAGTCATCAAATCCTTGAAGCATTCCATAGAAAGCAACTTCAGCAGTATTGGGTATAAAAGATAGTACAGTATTCTCTACATCATAGTTTATTGATTTCAAGATAGCTGGTACAACCATCTCCCCAAGCAACTTTCTCTCTTTATATATATCTTTATCACTTCCTCGGCTGAAATAAATTCGTTCAAAAGAACATGACTTTCTTATAAGTGGCTTATTTATCTGAGCTAAACGTATTTCGCCATTTTTAGAGAGTAATAATGATTCCCCTGGATTAAGTTCTACTATATCATCAGCACTTACATTGAATGTCGTTTGAATTACAGGCCTTTCAGAAGCTACAACTAAAACCTCATCATCTTTATACCAAAATGCAGGACGAATACCCCATGGATCTCTCAAAGAGAACATCTCACCACTACCTGTAATTCCACACATTACATATCCTCCGTCCCAATCCTTACTTGCAGTGCGGAGAACATTTGAAAGATCTATTCTTTCTTCAATATAATTTGTGATATCCATACCTTCCATACTTTCCTGTTTACTTTCAGCAAATAAACGTTCTACTTCTCGGTCAAGTCGGTGTCCTAACTGCTCTAAGATTATATATGTATCAGAATATTTTCTAGGATGTTGTCCTGTTGCTGTGATTTTTTCGAAAATCTCATCAACATTTGTCATATTGAAATTTCCGCAAAGAGACAAGTTCTTTGCTCTCCAGTTATTACGGCGCAAAAAAGGATGTACATAAGAGATTCCACTTTTTCCTGTTGTAGAATATCGTAGATGACCCATATATATTTCTCCTGCAAAAGGAAGGAACCTTTTGGCATACTCAGCATCATGAAGTTGTTCCTGTGTAAGGTCTTTAAAATTACTTTGTACAGCTTCAAATATCTCTGTTATAGCACCGGAACCTAATGCTCTTTCACGGAACATATACTCTTCACCAGGATTTGCTTCCAACTTAACGCATGATAATCCAGCGCCCTCCTGTCCTCTGTTGTGTTGCTTCTCCATTAACAAGTAAAGCTTATTCAAACCATACATCCAGGTTCCATATTTCTCCTGATAGTATTCTAACGGTTTGAGCAGTCTTATCATTGCTACTCCACATTCATGTTTTAAAGGTTCCATTCAACTATATTAATTATTATTTCATTAAAAAAAAGTACAATTCACCTTCTTATCACGTTCAGCTAATGACAAAATACACATAATAAAATAAATAAAATGAGTTTGTTTTTTTGAAAGAACTTTCAGGAATATTGAAGGGATGAAATGAGAGGAAAAAAATAAAGAAAAATAGAAACAACAATTGCATTGTTGTCGGTCCTGAATAGGAACCGAATAAGCTTTGTGTTTATTGAAATAGCCTATTTTTTCACGCATGATTGGTTTCTATAACTTTTGCATGCAAAGATACAAATTACCAATTATAAACAGAGCAAAAAAAATAATAATTTGTTATTGTTTTTTTCAATTTGGTTAATCTAACATTTATTATAATTAAAAATCTAATATTTATTCAACATTTAAAGTAAACTGATAGTAAAATATATAAAATAGAAGCTGTAATAAATATTATCGGAGTACTTTCATCGCAATTTAATACTATATATTGCTGATAAAATTGATATATCTTATTTTAGATTTATCACCACTTTTTTTATATATTAATTTTAAGGTATATATTTGCAGCGCTTCAAAGAACTATACTTAGTTACCCCGATCAAGTCCTATATAATCAATATAGAGTTTGCCGAAATGGCTCAGTTGGTAGAGCAATTCATTCGTAATGAATAGGTCGCGGGTTCGAGTCCCGCTTTCGGCTCGTATTTAGATATTGATAAGTATCTTTCCGCTTTTAATACCATTGTATAAAAAAGAGATAATGTACATATAAAGTGTGTAAAATGAATCATTATGATTCTAATTTTCATATGTATATCACAGAAAAGAAGCATTCTTATATATTATGATAATTATAGGCCCAGTAACTATTCTTGGGGATTTAACAAATAAGCATGCAGTTTAGAACCATGAATAAGTAAAACATTACATCATCACCCCCTAAATATAGCCCTGAAAGATTTTACTTTTGCGTTAAATGATTCAGCATCGGTATTGGTCAGCCCCTGTATCTGTTTCCATACGTGAAACCGGTCTATTATCTGTGTTGATAAATCTGTCGTGATCGGATAATGCACCGATCATGATCGATTAAGCAATGAATCGTGATCGGTTAATCAACGAATCATGATTGGTTAAACTGTTTGTCATGATTCATTTTCCGAATAGTGAAGACAGTCTATCCTCTCTTATTAACCAAGAAGAAATATAATTTGTTAAATCCCAAAGTTACGGGGTGAACTTAAATCTATTGCCACTTATTTTTTATAGCCTTTCTCTTCTAAGTAATTCTTCAATCTATAAAGATATTCTTTATCTGGTCCTCCAAAGAAAGAGACACCATCGGCACCATTATCAAATGCCAAATCAAGAGCTTTCTCAAAATCATCCTTTATATCCGAGAACATTAATCCAGCATAGATACTTGCTTTGCCATTGAGTGTTGTCACGCTCTCTCTAACCGACTCACCTATCCAATCAACTCCTTCCAGATAGAACTTATTGTATATCATAGGGAAATATGCATCCAATGACCAATTCCCCCAATCCTGACGTACCATTTTCTTAGCCATACTAGGACCAGGAAAGACGGCTGCTGATATAAACTTACCTTCTGTTTTTACTGCATTAGAGATAGAGTCTACAATATTTGTTATTGAATTAAGACGAAAGTTTATCCAACTCTGATTTTCCATAGGATATTTTATCATTAATGGATCAATACCTGTCTGATTTTTAAATTTTGAACGGCAAACATCACAATAGCAATAATCATACTCTGGTAACTCATATGTTTGCTCAATTTTATAGTTATCCCATAAGCCTACAGGAAGTATTACATCCGGCATTCTCACATAATCAAGATGTAAACCGTCTACATATGGTCTTTTAGCTTCTTTCACATAGTCATTGGCAAGAAATGTCGCAAGACCACTTTGGTTAGGGCATAAAAAACGATAGTAATTTACATATGCAGGTTTATCAAAGCATGATTCACCTAGGCGATTAACAGCATACCAATTCGAATGAGACTCAAGTAAGTCTTTGCGATTCATGGTCCATTTCCAATGGTGTGCCTCTAATCCAGATTCTTTACATAGTTTATAAATATCCTCACCATACCCCTCAAAGAGTACAGCAGATATACCACATTCCTTTAATAGATCAAACCACTCTTTCCATTGGCCTATACTCTTCTTGGCATCTAAACCTGTCCAAACCCAGTTCTTTACTATGCGTCTTATATCATCTTTATAATTGAATTTACCTTCATCACTTAATGTATATAATTTGCCTTCAGAAGATATAGATAACAGATATGAAGAGTTTGTAGCTTCAACTATAATTTTCGAACCTTTAGGCAACAAACTCCTGTCAATATCGGAAAAAATAAATTCTTTCTCACTACGATAATATCTTCCACTTTTTGAGTGATATTGCTGCTGTGCATAAAACATTGCCCACAAAAGTTTATATACATTCCTATTGTATGGATAGACAATTTTATCTCCTTTCTGTGCTACACTTTTATCAGAGAAATAGAGATATCCCCATCTGTCCGGCATATGCATATCTACTCTTCCTGTTGGCGTCCATACCCAGTTCTCTTCAGGTCCACCTTTCTTCAGCCACTGAACTCTCGAGAAGTTCACTCTCCAGCATTTACCAGCATTAAGTGGATTGTTGAAATTAAGCGTTATTGCCTCTCTTGGAATGGCCATCTCCACAACCCATGACTTGTCCTTATCCTCTTGATTATTGATAGTTCCATTATTATGAACAGCCAACCTCAAACCAGGACAGTCCCATTGTATCATGAAGTTTCCACCATTTCTATAAGGCTTATCAAGCATAAGATCAAATATAACTCCACGAGCATTATTCTCTATTTCAAAATAGTTATGTCCGTCACCATCAGGGTCAATGAAGACCTCGAAATCGTTGTCATAATATATAATAGTATCTCTCTTTGAAAGCTTTGCAACAATATTATCATCTTCAAGGACAGCTGCAACAAAAAGATAATTATCATCCCATAACATCTTTGCACGAGTAGAATATTTTGGTTTAGCAAAACCAGCTCCGCTTATATCTACAAAAGGTTCTGTGGATATAGCATTTTCCCAATCTGTTTCATTGAGTTCACCATCAATATTAATTTTTCCTGTTGTTCTATAGCAAACATAAGATGCAGGCTCTGTAAGAAAACGTTCAAATCTCTCAGTTACCCCTTTGGAGAAAGCTGTCGATGAAATCATCATATATGCTAATATCATTAGCATACGAATTAAACCTATCTTTTTCATTCGAGTTATTAATTATTTTCTATTACTTTTCCCTCTCCTCTATATAGTTCTATAGGTCCATCAAGTAAAACAGCAAGTACTGTAATATCCTTGTCAAGTACATGCTCTGGCACATAAATATAAAGGTTACCCGGAACTCCACTCCAGTAGTTTTTGTTGTGTACTTTGTAATTCAACATAGTACCATTACCAACAACCCATACCCTGTTAACCTTATTTACCAAACCTTTTATTTCAACTATTCCATTGGGCCTGTATGGAAGATATAAATAAAGAATATCCTTTCCTTTATTTAACGATGTATACCCCTGAAAATGTTCAGATGGAATTCCCGCTTGAGTATCATAAATTGCCTCCTTGTGTTTTGCAGTCCAACGTCCGAAATCTTTCAATATTTGGACCTGCTCTTCAGGCAAGGTTCCATCCTCTTTAGGAGCAATATCAAGCAGCATGTTTCCTCCATTGCTAAGACAATCGACAAAAGTTCTGAGCAAAATATTAGATGATTTATAGTTCTTGTCTGTAGGCTGATATCCCCATGAGTCATTCATTGTCATACACAATTCCCAATATTTATCCTTGGGACGGACAACAGGGACACCTTGTTCAGGAGTCGCATAATCACCATATCCTTGAATTCTGGAATTGATAATAACATCTTTAGTCTTTCCTCTTAGCAGTTCTACAATACCTTTAGAATCCCATCGCTCGGCGCTCTGTTCCCAATCTCCATCAAACCAGTACAAATCTGGTTTCCATCTACTATTCAACTCTTCTAGCTGGGCAAAGTTGAATGTCTGAAATCTCTTCCATCTCGCCTCATCATCTTTATATCTTGTCTCAGTCTTTGTCTTATTGGGATAATCAGGATGCGACCAGTCAAGAAGAGAATAGTAGAAACCAAGCTTCAAATCCTGCTTTCTCACCTCTTTGACAAAAAGAGCAAGTAAATCTCTTTTTGCAGGTGTGCTCTTAACAACGCTTAGTTCGCCTACTTTAGTATCCCACAATGCTACTCCATCGTGATGTTTTGTAGTTATGACTGTATACTTTGCACCGGATTCCTTTATCAATCTCACCCACTCTGCAGGGTTATACTTAGATGCAGTGAAACCTTGGGCTTGCTTCATATACTCATCATAAGGGAGGTAATTGTTATAGAAAGACCAACTTTCAGAGACACCATTTACGGCATATATTCCCCAATGAATAAAAATGCCGAGTTTTGCCTGATGGAACCACTCCATCCTCTTCTCCTTTTGCTCAGACGCCTCTATGGTTTTGGTAATCTGCGCACTCGTTATCTGACATAATAATGTCAAAGATACAGCAGTTAAAATGTGCTTGAACTTCATAAGTCAATATGGTTTAGGTATATATTAGATTAATCACCCAAATATAATAAAATAATTAATTATCTCTGATATAAAATGTACACCCCATTTGTATACAATTAAAATTATCTTTGCAGGTAAAAATAATTTTTATGAGTAGAAAGAATAAAAAAGGTCCAAACTTATTTAGTGTTATTATCGTAGTTATTGCACTAGGTTTTGGTGCTGTTAAGTTTTTTAATACAACAAATATTAGTAACAAAACAGATGAGAACACAAGTTTAAATAATATAAGCAGTAGTACAGAAAATAATGTCACTATCACTAATCAGTCATATGAAATTCCAATACTTAATAGAAGAAGAGGCGGACAGACTATTTCTCACAAAGGATTTACACTATTTTACGATGCTGATTACAAAACCCCACTTTGGGTTGGATGGAATCTAACAAAAAAAGAGACTTTTGGTAATGAGGGAAGAACGGATAAGTTCCTTCCAGACCCAGATGTAAATGGAGCAAAAGCATATACTAAAGATTATGCCGGATCAGGATACGACCGAGGTCACATGGCTCCGGCTGCTGACATGAAATGGGATGAAAAAGCAATGGAAGAGTCATTCTATCTAAGCAACATATGTCCACAAAACAGAAACCTTAACAGAGGAGATTGGAATGATTTGGAAGAGATGTCAAGAGAGCTAGCTAAAAAATATAACTCTATATATATTACATGCGGACCAATTTACGATAATAACTCTCCAAAGAGAATAGGTAATAATAAAGTTGCCGTTCCAGATGCATTCTATAAAGTCATATTCATCAATCAAAAGGATTGCACAAAAGCATATGGCTTTATATTCAACAACAAAGCGGGAAGCAAGCCTATGAAGAGTTATCTTGTAACAGTTGACTCTATAGAGAAGAGAGTCGGAATAGATTTCTTACCTACACTTGACAAGAAGACACAAGATATACTAGAGGCAGAAGTTCACACTTCTTTCCCGTAATAAAAAAGTCGTCTGATAAAAGCACTACCAGATGCTTATATCAGACGACATATATATTTAACCTAACTTTAAATAAATCTTATAGTTATTCTAGAGTCAATGTGACAATTGATTTAGCTGGAAGAGAAACATTTAAATTTCCTTTTACTATTTTAGCTCCATTGAATGACTTAGGAGTTACAACATCCTTCTTATCGAAATCATTATAATCAGAAATATTCTTAGAAGTAAGAATTTCACCTTTCACTTTATTTGCTTTCAATCCTCCAAGATTAATCTGAATATCTTCAGACTCATTAAGACTAACATTTGATATCGAGATATGTACTAATCCATTCTTATCTTTTGAAGCTGTAGAGCTTATCATTGGAACGATTCTTTCACCTCTTACTACCTTTTTATCACAAGCAATTTCGATTGGCAAATATGTAGCATCCTGATGTACATTATACATTTTGAATACATAATATGTTGGGGTTAGAACCATCTTATCGTCTTTAGTTAGAATCATTGATTGGAGTACATTTGCTACTTGAGCTATATTTGCCATCTTTATTCTATCAGTATATTTGTGGAATACATCAAGAGATAATGACGCTACAAAAGCATCTCTTAAAGTATTCTGTTGATATAAGTGACCTGGATTTGTACCTGGTTCAGTATCCCACCATGTACCCCATTCATCAACTAAAAGATCAACCTGCTTTTTAGGATCATACTTATCCATTATAGCAATATGCTTCTTGATTACGGGCTCAATTTCCAAACACTTTCCTATTGTCCAATAATAGTCTTCATCTGTAAATTTAGTTGCAGAACCTTTGCTACCATCCCAACCAAGTACAGTATAATAATGAAGAGAAACACCATCCATTCTCTGACCAATATTCTTCATAAGAGTCTCAGTCCAATCATAATCATAATCTGAAGCACCACTGGCAATCTTGTAGAGCTTATTTCCATCAAAATTTCTACAATATGTTGAATATCTTCTATAAAGATCTGAATAGTATTCAGGGCGCATGCTGCCACCACAACCCCAACTTTCGTTACCTACTCCTAGGAATTTAACTTTCCATGGTTTTTCTCTACCATTTTCTTTTCTTAGTTTAGCCATAGGACTACCCTGCTCAGCTGTCATATATTCAACCCACTTAGCAAGTTCCTCTACTGTACCACTACCTACATTACCACTGATGTATGGCTCACATCCTAATAGTTCACAAAGATTCAGAAATTCATGAGTTCCAAAGCTATTATCTTCTACTGTACCTCCCCAGTTGTTATTTACCATTCTAGGACGATTCTCCTTAGGACCAATACCATCTCTCCAATGATATTCATCAGCAAAACATCCTCCTGGCCATCTAAGTACAGGTACTTTCAAATCCTTAAGTGCCTTTACTACATCATTACGATAACCATTTGTATTAGGAATAGATGATTTCTCACCTACCCAAAGACCACCATATATACAAGTACCAAGGTGCTCAGCAAATTGTCCGTATACTTCTTTGTTAATTGTCTGATTTGCTTTGTCAGGATAGATAGAAATTGTACTTTTCTGTTGTGCAGACAAAGACATTGCTCCAAACAGGGCAATAGAAAGCAGTGTATTTCTCATATTATTTAAAATTTATAATTATCTGATTTATTGAAGGTTTTCAAATATAAGTAAAAAATAATATTCAAGGCAAATATTAAATGTATTTTTTACACTAATATATTTTTTTTGATGCATAATCCAATAAATAACTATATTTGCACAAAATTTAATACAACGATGAATAAAAAGAAAATAGTTTTATCAGCTATATCAGTTTTAGCCCTTATAGGATTAATATTTATGGGAAGTGTATATTATGTATTCTTCTCACATCAGTTCGGTATCGACAAAACGGCATACATTTATATTGATAAGAATGACAATATAGATTCTGTAATGCAAAAAATAGATTTGGTAGGAAATCCAGGTAACATGTATGGATTCAACTACCTCTCTAAGAAGAATAACTATCCTAAACACATAAAAACTGGTAAATATGAAATCAAACCTAACGATAATGTAAGGTATCTTTTCAGAAAATTATCAAAAGGATATCAATCCCCTGTTAATCTTACTATACCTAGTGTAAGAACTTTGGACAAACTTGTCAAAAGCTTATCTAAGCAACTTATGATAGATTCACTTGAACTATCCAAAGTACTTAATGACTCTGCACTTATATCACAAAATGGGTATAATATACAGACTCTCCCTGCTCTATTTATTCCAAATACATACGAAGTCTATTGGGATATAAATGGAAAAGACTTTTTTGAAAGAATGATAAAGGAAAACAAGAATTTCTGGAATAATGACCGTATTAAAAAGGCTGAAGAATTAAAGCTTACTCCTATTGAGGTTTCCACTCTTGCTTCAATAGTTGAAGAAGAGACAGCAAATAACAAGGAGAAGCCAATGGTTGCAGGACTATATTTGAACAGATTAAAGAGAGGAATGCTTCTCCAAGCTGATCCGACTGTAAAATTTGGTCTACAGGATTTCACATTGAGACGAATACTTAACAAGCATTTGCTAGTCAACTCACCATACAATACATATAAGTATGCCGGTTTACCTCCAGGTCCTATAAGGATACCATCAATAATAGGAATTGAGAGCGTTTTGAATTATAGTCGACATAATTATTTATACATGTGCGCAAAAGAGGATTTCTCAGGAACACATAATTTTGCAGAGAATGTGGCACAACATCAGATTAATGCAAGAAAATATCAACAAGCTTTAAATATCAGAAACATTAAATAAAATATAAAGGGAGGTATCAATCAAGATACTTCCCTTTATATTGTCCTTTATTCTTAGTCATCTTTCCATACTCAATAGCATGCGTGGGACAAGCATGATAGCAGGCCAAGCATTGAGTACAATTGTTTCCCCAAATAGGATGTCCATTTGTTAGCTTAACATTACCTACTGAACAAGCCTTTTCACATTTACCACAACTTATGCATAGATTACAATCTACATTGTATGGTTTAGCAGTAAGGCCGAATTTATTAAATAGAGGATATATTATGCGACTCTTCAGAAAAGGAAGAGGCCCTATGTGACATTCATAACTACTCATAACAACATTTTCCTTAAGCTTACTGCATATATGTTCAATCCTAGCTATAGCGCCCATAACTTTATTCTTTTCTATAGCTACGTCATCAATATCAAACCCTGGTAATGACACATAAGTATTAGGCATGATTACCGAAAAACCAGCATTGCAAGGCCATGAACGTTTTTTTATGATATTGCTGACAATTGTCCCAGTTAAACCAATCTCATCGCCGCAACAGCAAATGAAATATATATAAAGAGGCGATTTTATATTTACTGACTTTATGAAATCAACAACGACTTTGGGAGGGCCCCAAGCATAGACAGGAAAAATAAAACCTATTTTTTCATTTTCACAAGGAGAGTATTCTGAATCAAGACTTCTCCTATCTGAAATATCAATGAGTCTGTCGTCCAAAGATTGTGCAATCTTTGTTGCGACCCATTTTGAATTACCTGTTCCTGAGAAAAAGAATATCATATATATTTAAATTTTATATATAGTGTTTTAAAAAGAAACGATGTCAACTAAAGTTGGCATCGTCCTCTTATATGAAAGCCGCATCAGTGATGCGATGAAACTCCGAATGACAAGATTTGAGTGCCCTCCTCTTTTGTAATCCACCGGCTTTAAAGCTACCCGAAGGCGTGGCCCGCCATTAGAAGATGAAGCTATGTCTCGGTATTTCATATTAGTTTGATGAGTTTCCCAATCGAACTAATGCGGCTTATTTTTCATCTCTTCTGTTATACAAATATAACTTCTTTTTATATAATAAACAAGATTTAAGCAGCTTTGTTTGATAAATCTTAATGGTCAGACCATTATTTAAACATTATTATACTGTTAATCAAAAAAATAGGATAAAACAAAAAGACTAGGATAAATAATACCCTAGTCTTTGTATAGAAAAAAATTATTTTCTAATTAAGCAGCTTTTGCTTTAGCTACAACAGCCTTGAATGCTTCAGGGTGGTTCATAGCTAGGTCAGCTAAAACTTTACGGTTGATTTCGATACCTGCTTTATGCAAAGCACCCATCAACTTTGAGTAAGACATACCTTCCAAACGAGCTGCAGCATTAATACGCTGTATCCATAATGCACGGAAGTTACGCTTATTGTTTTTACGGTCACGGTAAGCATAAGTCAAACCTTTTTCCAAGTGTTCTTAGCAACAGTCCAAACGTTCTTTCTTGCACCAAAATAACCTCTTGTTAGACCTAAAATTTTCTTTCTTCTTGCTCTAGAAGCAACATGATTTACTGATCTTGGCATAGTTTAAATCTTTTTTTTGAATGTTAGCGTCACCAAACAGTGATCTTAAAGCTAAAGACATTCGGTTAATAATAAAAAATACTTTTACGCTTTAATAATTACTTCATGCAAAGAAGTTCCTTAACTTGATCCATATTAGCACTTTCTACTATTGCTGAATGTACAAGGTTTCTTTTCTGCTTTTTAGTCTTCTTAGTCAAGATATGACTATGAAAAGCGTGCTTTCTTTTGATTTTACCTGTTCCGGTAAGAGTAAATCTCTTTTTAGCACCGGAGTTAGTCTTGATCTTTGGCATCTTTTTTAATTTTAATAATTATTATTTATTATGGTAACGCACTATACCGGCGCGTTACGCACTTTTTTTATTTTTCAGCATCAGCACCTGGTGCAGGCTTCTTTGGAGCTGCAACTTTCTTTGGGGCTAATGAAATTGTCATTCGCTTACCCTCCAAAAGTGGCATCTGCTCAACTTTTGCATAATCTTCAAGATCGTTAGCAAAACGTAGAAGAAGAACTTCACCTTGTTCTTTAAATAGGATAGAACGTCCCTTAAAGAATACGTAAGCTTTAACTTTATCTCCGTCCTGCAAGAAACCAATGGCATGCTTTAATTTAAAATTATAGTCATGATCATCTGTCTGTGGTCCGAAGCGGATCTCTTTCACATTTACTTTAACCTGCTTAGCTTTCTGTTCCTTTTGGCGTTTCTTTAGTTGATAAAGAAATTTAGAATAATCAATAATTCTACAAACTGGAGGAACAGCGTTGGGTGATATTTCTACTAGATCAGCCTCATTTTCTTCAGCCATTTTCAAGGCTACAGATAATGGATAAACTGCTGGTTCTATGTCATCTCCTACAATACGGACTTCTCTGGCACGAATCTGTTCATTGATTCGATGTTGCCCTTTTAAACTGTCATTCTTCATTAAAAAACTATTAGTTCCTGTTTGTTCTTTTTAATTTTTGATTAATTTTTTCTTATAATAAACATAAAAATATGCCTAAAGTTCATTAAGCTATGTTTAATAAACGGCTGCAAAGTTACCATTTATTTATCATATTCGAAACTTCTTCTGCTATATTTTTAGCAAATTCCTCAATTTTCAATGATCCTTTATCACCTTCACCCTGTTTACGCACAGAAACTTCTCCATTTGCAGCTTCTTTTTCACCAACTACAAGCATGTATGGTATACGTTTCATCTCATTATCACGTATCTTTCTACCAATCTTCTCATTTCTGTCATCAACAATACCACGAATATCATATTTCCTAAGAAGAGCTCTAACCTCCTCGGCATAGTCATTAAACTTCTCTGATATAGGAAGAATAGCAACCTGATCAGGGGTAAGCCACAATGGGAATTTACCTGCAGTATGTTCAATAAGAACTGCAACAAAACGCTCCATTGAACCAAATGGTGCACGGTGAATCATTACAGGACGATGTTTCTGATTGTCAGAACCCATGTACTCAAGTTGGAATCTCTCTGGTAAGTTATAGTCTACCTGAATAGTACCCAACTGCCAGCGACGACCGATAGCATCCTTCACCATAAAGTCTAGTTTTGGACCATAGAATGCAGCCTCACCATATTCGACTCTTGCTTTAAGACCCTTTTCCTGGCAAGCTTCAACGATAGAGCTTTCAGCTCTTTCCCAGTTTTCATCGCTACCAATGTATTTCTCACGGTTCACTTTATCGCGAAGAGATATCTGTGCTTCTACATTTTCAAAGTTCATTGACTTGAATACTATAGATATGATATCCATAACTCTAAGGAACTCATCCTTAACCTGATCTGGACGACAGAACAAATGAGCATCATCCTGAGTAAAGCTACGAACGCGAGTCAATCCATGAAGTTCGCCACTCTGTTCGTAACGACACACTGTACCAAATTCAGCGATACGAAGTGGAAGATCTTTATATGAACGAGGAGAATTCTTATAAATCATACAGTGATGAGGACAGTTCATTGGTTTAAGGAAGTACTCCTCACCCTCTTCCGGTGTGTGAATTGGCTGGAAAGAATCCTTACCATATTTTGCATAGTGACCAGAAGTAATATATAGGTTCTTGTTTCCAATAGGTGGACACATTACCTCCTGATAATCATATCTTGACTGTATGCGGCGCAAGAAGTTCTGAAGGCGTAGGCGAAGAGCTGTTCCTTTAGGAAGCCACATAGGGAGACCTTTTCCGACTGTCTCCGAGAACATGAATAAATCCATCTCTTTTCCAATCTTTCTATGGTCACGCTTTTTAGCCTCTTCAAGAAGAGTTAGATAATCATCAAGCATCTTCTTCTTTGGGAATGTTATACCATAAATACGTGTAAGCTGTTTACGGTCTTCATGTCCTCTCCAATATGCACCTGCAACTGAAAGAAGTTTTATTGCTTTAATTGGAGCTGTTGTAGGAATATGCGGACCACGGCATAGGTCAGTAAATGCACCTTGTGTATATGTAGTGATATGTCCGTCTTCAAGCTCAGAGATAAGTTCGCATTTGTATGTCTCACCTCTATCTCCGAATTTCTTCAAAGCCTCATCTTTAGTAATATTTTCTCTAACAAGAATTTCCTTCTTTGCAGCCAATTCAGCCATTTTCTTTTCTATAGCAGGAAGATCTGAATCTTTTATCACTGATTCTCCAGGATCAACATCATAATAGAATCCGCTCTCTATAGCAGGACCTATACCAAATTGTATATCAGGATAAAGTTCCTGCAACGCCTCTGCTAAAAGGTGAGCACTTGTATGCCAAAATGCATGCTTGCCCTGCTCATCATCCCATTTATAAAGCACTATAGAAGCATCCCCATTTATAGGGCGTGATAAATCGCATGTTTCTCCGTTCACACCACATGCCAAAACATCTTGAGCAAGTCGGGAACTGATACTTCTGCTATCTGCAAACCTGTTACTCCTTTTTCGTATTCTCTGGAAGAACCGTCAGGAAATGTAATTTTTATCATAATTCTTAATATTGTCTTTCTAAGTGATGCAAAAATAAATAATTCTTTTTACATCACTTCACTTTAGCTAAAAAATGTTATTCTTTTCTATCTGTGAATCGCTTTATTATATTGTAAGCAGAAAAGAGACCCAACTCTCCTGCTTTACTAAGATCCAATATACCTTGGCGATTATTACCTAAATATATGTTCACTAATCCTCGATTAAAATATGCATCGGCAAAATTAGGATCAAGATGAATAGCTTTATCATAGTCAACCAACGCTGCTCTGTAATCTTTCATCAATGAGTATATATTTGCACGGTTATAATAACCATATACAAAGTCAGGAACCAACTCAATAACCTTATCTAGGTCCTGTTTAATAATATCGTAATCAACAGCTTTTACAGGTTTATCCTCTTCGCTATTTGGATTAAGATCATACTGTTTCTCCATTTTTCTATACTCCAGCTGTTTATAATGTATAAGAGCTCTCATAAAGTAAGATGGAAAGAACGTAGGTTGTGATGCAATCATCTTGTCAAGATCACCAATTGAGCTCACAAAGTCTTGTACAAGATAGAAGTCCATTGCTCTCGCAAACCTCTTGTGGTACACTCCTTGATTATCATCTATAACAGTAGACAAGTCATTTATAGAGGCAAAATGTTTTTTAACCTGGCTTTCACTCAAAGGAGCCTCTTCATTTGTTATGATAAGCCTCTGTGAAAACTCTTTTTTAGCATTAAGTTCTTCTATATACTTGTAGAAATTAATCTGCCTTTTCACATCACTATTTTTCTCATAATATGTAAGAGCAAACATTGGTTGTGGAGTAATAGTTATGTTCTTATCTTGAACTCTTCCTCGATAATCACTCTTATATCTATTACCATCCTCATCATTATCAGCAACAACAATCTTGCCGTAATTATCCATATCCTTATCAGACTTCTTACGCGTATTTTTGTTTGATGCTGTATTCTTCTTTACACCATTAATTTTATCTAGTTCAGCTTTTAGCACCTTGAAGTCATCTTGTTCTGCTCCTCTGAGGTCTCCAATCTTACGTTTTGCTTCTGCCCTATATTTATAGCCAACAAGAAAATTTGGATACTCCTTTATTACACGAGTATAATCCTTTATTGCACCCTTATAATCTCCTGTCTGGAATAACAATAATCCACGGTTAAATATAGCCATCATGTTATCTGGCTCCATCTTGATTACAAAGTTAAAGTCTTCAATAGCTCGGTTATCATCTCCTACTTGAGCTCTAAGAAGGCCTCTATTGTAATGTCCAATAAAGTTATTTGGTTCAATATCCAAGGCATAATCATAATCACTCATCGCACCTCTAAGATTCCTTTGATGGTACCTAGCTAAAGCTCTATTTATATATACGCCCGAATTTTTTGTAGATAGATGTATAGCATTATCCAAATCAGCCTCAGCCTCTTTATATTTCTGTTGCTGGAGCTTAAGCATTGCTCTACTTGACCAGATATCAGGATCAAATTTATCTATCATAAGAGCAGTACCATAATCCTTCTCTGCAGATATTGTATCTTTTTGCTTTAGAGAAACCTCACCTCTCATTAGGTATGCTTTAGTATATTTAGGAGATATCTCAAGAAGCTTATTAAGATCCTTTTTTGCTCCTTCATAATCCTTATCTTCAATTCTACAAAGAGAAAGGTTATGCCAAATCCCTACATTTTCAGGATCATATACAAGTGCCTTTTCGTAATCAGATATTGCACCTTTAATATTGTTCATCTTTATCCTTGAAAGACCACGTACCTGATAAGCACTTACCACATAAGGATTTCTCTCTATAGACTCAGAACAATCTGCCTCAGCTCCTTGATAGTCGTCTAGATTGATTTTTGCTAATCCTCTGTAAAAATATGGATCAGCAAGATATGGCTTTGCATTTATTACTTGATTAAAGTATTGAATAGACAACACATAGTCCTCAAAATATAGTGCATTGCGCCCTATTGTCATAACTCTATCAGTATTAATTTGGCTGAACAACATTGCAGGGCAGCTCAACAAAAATACAAACAGATAAGCCGTATGTTTAATTATTTTAGTTTGTGACAATATCATATCTCAATCTATTAACCTCTTTATGAGCTATTACTTAATAGTCTTTACTTTATATGAGCAGCGTGCTTTTCCTTTTATCATTGAGTTAAGTTTTCCTTTTATCATTTGCTTACGCATAGTTGATATATGATCTATAAACATCTTACCGTCCAAATGATCAAACTCATGTTGCATAACTCTTGCAACATATCCTTCTACCCACTCATCTCTTGAATTCATATCTTCGTCAAGATATGTTACATGAATTTTATCTGCTCTCTTCACGGTTTCATGTATTCCAGGAAGACTTAAACAGCCCTCTTCCATAGATACCTCTTCACCTGCTGTCTCTAAAATACGTGGGTTGATATATGCATGGCGGAATTCCTTTAGTTCAGGATACTCATCCGACATTACATCTAGGTCAATCACGACAAGACGAATAGGAAGACCTATTTGTGGAGCAGCCAATCCTACCCCATCAGCACGACCCATTGTTTCATGCATATTTTGTATCAACTCTTTTAAATTTGGATAGTCAGGAGTAATATCTTGTGCTTCCTGACGTAAAACTGGTTGTCCGTAAACGTAAATTGGTAATATCATTTTTAATCTACTTATTAATATTTCATTGATTCAAGATATGACTGTAGAATAATTGTAGCACTTATCTCATCTACTAAAGCTTTATTTTGTCGCGACTTCTTCTTAAGACCACCATCAATCATAGCCTTATGTGCTAGTACCGAGGTGAATCTTTCATCGAAATATTCAACCGGTATATTAGGCAACTTCTTCTTAAGTTGATTTACAAAGGGAATTATTGATTTCATATTGTCAGAATCCTCGTTATTCATCGTTTTAGGATGCCCGACAATAATTTTTTCAACTTGTTCTTTGGAAGTATATTCTAGGATGAATTTCATCAACTCGCATGTAGCAACTGTAGTCAGACCATTGGCAATGATCTGTAATGTATCTGTCACAGCAATACCTGTACGTTTTCTACCAAAATCAATAGCTAGTATTCTACTCATATATTTTACAAAAATATAAATTAATTCATTGTCGCATGAAATACTGAGATTAAATTATCTTTTTTAATAGCTAAAGCAGAGAATGTTCGGGCATATTAAGCCTTTTTAATGTCCATTATCAATTATTTATTCTGAACTAATACTCCTTTAGATTTGAACATAAAAAGATTTTACTATCTAAACTATATATATCTTATATTCAACAATTAAATCTTCTGAATAACATACAAGTTCTTTTTTTTAAATAATAATCCTGTTTTACCATAATTGGTAAAACAGGATTATCAGTTGCCACAAATGTGGCATTATAATTGCTTATAATCTTTCAATTGAAATAGTATAAGAAAATTGCTATACCCTCAACAGCCTTTTTGGGTTGATCTTTTATCTCTATAGAAAATTTAATTTCAGCTTTTGCAACTCCTCTTAAATTCTGCAAAGATTGTAATGAAGCAACTAAACGAATACTCTGGCCTGACAATACGGCTTGGCCGTATTTCATCTTATCAATACCATAGTTAATCATCATCTTAAGATTATTTACTTCAATAATCTGATCCCAAAGATATGGTAACATAGATAAAGTGAGATAACCATGAGCTATTGTACTATGAAATGGACTCTCCACCTTTGCTTTTTCAGTATCAACATGAATCCACTGATGATCTAAAGTAGCATCAGCAAAAAGATTTATTCTATCTTGAGACAACTCTACATAGTCGGATTCTCCTAGCTTCTGACCAATCATCTTTTCAAAATCATCGTATGAATTTATAATTAACTTATTCATAATTTTCAATATATAGTTTTATTTAATTTCGCACAAATGTAAGCTATTTTATCAAAACAAAATCATTTTATGCCTCTAAACTACGATTATTGACTAAGATAAACCTAACTAAAAATGGGCTCACAGAATTATAATCACCTCTTTTATTAATATTTCACCAACTTATTTGGTGAGCCAGACCAGGAGCAACCTAGACAGTATACAACAGTCAAATCAAATCCCTCAAGCGAATCTTCAGGGTTCTTAGGAATAATCTCTTTGTTCTCATTAACGTATACCAAAAGCCTTTCGTCTAAAGCATTTTTGACATACATTGATGCAATCTTGCATTGGGGACATAATAATTTCTTCATAAGGAGTATAAAAAAGGTCGTTATTACTCATTTTTATAAATACATCGATAAAAATAAATAATTGATTCTGATATATGACTATTTTTGCATTATAATATGATACACTATTTCAAGAATAATATTAATAACATCCAGCTGCCGGAGAAATTCACATATCCGTTCAACTACACACCTCATAAGCTATGCATTTTAGCTGCAGATGAGGTAAAAAACTATCTCAACTCTCTTTCTCAGTTCCCAGAAGATATCCACAAAGGTAAAATGTTCGGTGTATTGATAGTTAAGTTGAGCAACGGAGATATAGGATATCTAGCTGCATATTCAGGAAATATAAATTCAGAAGAGATAAAATCATTCTTCGTTCCTCCTGTCTATGATTTACTCTCCCCCACTTCTTTTTTTAAAAATGAAGAGGTGAAAATTAGTAACCTAAACAATAAAATATTTGCTTTAGAAAATGATGAGGACTTTTTATCAATTAAATCAAACTTTGAAAGAATAAAAGCAGACAATGAAAGATTGATAAATATTGAAAAGAATAAATTAAAGGAAAATAAGAAAATAAGAGATAATATAAGAAACAGCTCCATTCTTGATGCAGAGCTAGAATCAAGATTAATCAAAGAGAGCCAGTTTCAGAAAGCAGAATTCAAGAGATTATCAAAGATTATAACCGAAAGAGAAGAAAAACTTGTAGAGGCAATAAAAATTAAAGAAGATGAGATTGCGACATTAAAAGAGAAACGGAAAATAGACTCAGAAATTCTGCAGAAAAGGCTTTTTTCAGAATTTAAGTTTTTAAATGCACTAGGTGAAGAGAAAGATTTGTGGAGCATCTTTGAAGAGACTCCATCAAAGACACCACCTGCAGGTTCCGGGGAGTGTGCTGCTCCAAAACTGTTGCAATATGCATATTTAAACTTATTATATCCTATTGCTATGGCTGAATTTTGGCTAGGCGAATCACCACAAGGAGAGATCCGGCATGAAGGTTTCTTCTATCCTGCCTGTATAGGTAAATGTAAGCCCATATTGACTCATATGCTTGAAGGACTTGTGGTTGACGAGAATCCGGAAAGTTCAACTATCGAAAACATAGAGATTCTTTACGAAGATGAGTATATGCTAGCTGTTAACAAGCCATCAGGGATGTTATCTGTTCCAGGGAAAAAAGAGAAAGAGTCTGTTGAAAGCATAGTAAAAAAAATGCATCCGGAAATTTCCGGGCCCGCTATAGTACATAGATTAGATATGTCTACTTCAGGGATTATGCTTATAGCCAAGGATAAAGAGGTTCACAAAATTCTTCAACTGAAATTTATAAGCAGAGATATTAAGAAGAGATATATAGCACTACTTGAAGGAACTATTGATAAGAAAGATGGAATTATTAAACTACCTATATCTCCTGATTACTATGACAGACCAAGACAAAAAGTTGACTACGAATCCGGCAAAATTGCTATAACCAGATATAAGGTATTAGAAGAGAAAAGTATAGGAACAAAAACTGTTACAAAGGTAGAGTTGTGCCCTTTGACCGGAAGAACACATCAACTCAGGGTACATTGTGCACACAAAGATGGACTTGGGACCCCTATACTAGGTGATGAACTCTATGGATCAAAAGATGAAAGGCTCTATCTCCACGCCGATAAAATAGAGTTCAAACACCCGATAAGCCAAAAATTAATGATTATTGAAAAGAAAGAAGATTTTTAAATTATGAACAAGATAGAAAGAGAAAAGAGAGTTGTTGAATGCATGATAAAACTTTACTGTAAGAAGAAAGAGCATAACAAGAATCTATGCAAGGAGTGCAGAGAAATTATGGAATATGCCCTTAAAAGATTAGACCATTGCAAATTCGGTGAAGATAAACCAACCTGCAGAGTTTGTCCAATACATTGCTATAAACCGGAGATGAAGGAAAAAATAAAGACAATAATGCGCTTTTCCGGCCCTAGACTTATTATTTACCACCCAATATTTACTATTAATCACTCTATACGAGAGTTATTGTTTACTCCAAAAGGCAGGAGAAAATAGAATTAGGACGCTGAACAACTCTAACCTTCCAATTAACATAAGAAAAGAAGCGATCCATTTTGCCAAAACAGGCAAACCGCTCCAAGTAAAAATAGCTCCATAAGTACCCAACCCTGGTCCTGTATTACCAATACTTGATGCTGTGATACCTAAAGAATCAGTAATGTTAACACCTGTACATATCAGCAAGAACCATCCTAATGCGAAAACAGCTAAATAAAATATAATAAATGTCTTAACACTACCCACTATATTGAATGGAACGACTTCCTTATTCATACGAATAGGAAGAACAGCCACTGGATGAATCAACTTCTTGAATTCATTACGTATATTCTTATATATTACAGCACCTCGGTATGCCTTGATACCTCCAGCTGTAGAACCAGTACAACCACCGGCTATCATTGCAAAAATCAATAGAAACCATGTATATTGAGGCCATAGATTATAATCATCAGTAATAAATCCACACGACGTATGTATTGATGAAACTTGAAAAAGAGATGCTCTGAATGCCAACTCCAGATCGTAATTCATAAAGAAATACAAAGAAAACATTATAGCTAAAGTTATAACCAGTACAGAGCCAATAAACCATTTAATCTCTGTATTGTGAATAATCTTTGATATCTTTCTTTTCATACAAAGGAAGTAGATAGAGAAGTTCATTGAAGATAGCAGCATAAATATAATTATAACATACTCTATATATGCTGAGTTCCAATAAGCTATACTGTTTTGTTTTGTTGAATACCCACCTGTAGATGTTGTCGCAAATGAGTGACACACAGCATCAAAAATGCTCATACCTCCAAAAGCAAGAAGTATTGTTTGGATAACAGTAAGAACAAGATATACAATCCAAATTGTGTTTGCTGTACTTGATATTTTGGGATGTATCTTATCATGAACAACACCAGTGGACTCAGCTGAAAATAATTGCAAAGTACCCCCTCCGAAAACAGGCAGTACTGCAATTGTGAAAATAACAATACCAAGTCCCCCAATCCATTGGGTTAGGCTTCTCCAGAAAAGCATACCATGTGGAAAGGATTCAAGATTATCAACTATAGTTGATCCAGTTGTAGTAAACCCTGACATTGTTTCAAAAAACGCATCTGTTATATTAGGTATATAACCACCTAAATAGTATGGCATCATACCAAAAATAGTAAAAAGAAGCCATGTTAGCGATACTATAAGATATCCATCACGTCTGGTAACCTTAGAGTTGGCATTCTTGCTGAGTAACAAAAAAAACCTCCTACAGTTATATTAATCAATATTGAATAGATGAAATATATATAATCCGATTCATTATATATTATGGATACCAAAGCACACAAAACAAAGAAAAGAGCTTCTACAAGTAGAAGCACACCCAATACTTTGGCTATCATCTTATTATTTAATATTCCTGCATATCCATTCATGTCAATCTATTTGATATCTATCTACCAAAAATAAGTGCTCTATCTTTTATAGAAATCTTTTGATAAAGTTCTTCAGGTACAAATTTCCAATTGTTTAGTTGAGGTACAATCACATTATTCTCATGAATAATATACTGCATCAGATAGAATCTCATATCCTTGTCTGTAGACCATATTATTCTCTTTGATAGTTCATCCTTAGAGATACCTGCTCCATTTGTAAGGAGTTCACCTCCACCGTTGCCACGGTAAGAATTAATAGCAACTTTATATGTATTATCTGGATTGAACTCTTTTCCATCACTCATTGATTTAATAATAATTCTACTGCCCACGGGTTTTGTTATATCAACTTCATAATTTATTCCTGCTGCAGAATCGAAGTTAAATGTAGGATTAATAAAATTATATCTCCTTCCATATCTCTTTATAATCATCAAGGTATCATTCTCATTTTTTACTGTATTTATCCAATTTGAATATGAATATTCCAGATAATCCTTAATCTCTTTACCTGAAAGTGTCATAACATACAACATATTCTCATAGCTGTACAGCTTGAACATGTCACTGACATATATATTACCTTTATCTATCTTTGAATCATATGAAAGAGGTGCAGTAAAAGAGATGTCCGCACCAGACACCCTCAATTGAAGATCATGAATCAAGTCCATAAAACCACTAGGACCAAAGAATGACTCTTTAGCAGATACCGGAGAGGATATATAACCTATTCTCTCGCTTACAAATTTTTTAACTTGATCGTACTCATTCGAGAATTTAGCCATAAAGATAGAATCTGGTGAAAACTTATTCATATTAACTATCTTCCCATCAATCTTCTTCTTTATAACTTTTCTGTTTTTTATAAACATATCAATATTAATACTTGCAACATTATTCGCTCTGCTACCAGGATCAGCAATGAGTACAGAATCACCTACTATATTGACTATCTTCTTGCAAAGTAAATTGTGGTCATGTCCCATAAAAATGACATCAAAGCCGGGTACATTCTTAGCAACATTCATTGATGCATTCTCAACGATGTCATTAAGGAGACTACCACTGCTACCAGAGTGAAAGAGACCGACAATTACATCCGGTTTTTCCACTTTTTTGATATGCTCAATCCATATCTTGGCACACTCTTCCATATCTTGAAAATATAATCCCTCCCAAAGATTCTCTGGAAGCCAACATGGAATTGCAGGAGTTATCATACCCATAACAGCAATCTTCACTCCTGATTTAACTATTATATGATACGGCTTTAAGTATGGTATTCCTTTATTCTTATCAATTATATTAGCACCTACGAAGGGGAAGTTACACTCTGAAATCCACCTGTCGTATACAATATGCCCTGTCTCCATATCATGGTTGCCCAAGTTACCCAAATCATACTTCATATAGTTCATAACCTTAGCAGCTATATGAGTAGACACTGTATCTATGAAGTTATAATAATATACAGTAGGTTGTCCTTGAAGCATGTCACCATTATCCATCAAGATACAATTATCCTTAAATTTAGCCCTCTGCTCTTTTAAAAACGAGCTTACTCGCGCCAAACTGCCACTACCTTTCGATAATGATATAAAATTAAAAGGGAACATGTTTCCATGAACATCTGATGTTTCTATCAGATTTATGCTTACTTTCTCACTATTATTTGCAATACTTTTGCCTGAAAGAAAGCAACAAATTAATATAATTAATACTTTAAAATTCATCAGTCATTTTTTACGAGATAGGAATTTCTAACACAAACTTTGCACCATCAACATAGTGTGTATCAAGCCAAATTCTACCTCCAAAATTTTCAACAATTAAACGACAAATAGCCAAACCAAGTCCTGTCCCTTGAGAAAACTCATTTAACTTTTCAAATCGTTTGAAAATAAAATCTTTTTTCTCTTTTGGGACACCACATCCGGTATCCTTTACGAAAATAGTTATTTTCTTCTTCTCTTCAACATTAAGACTGAGTAAAATTTCTCCTTCACGAGTAAATTTAGCAGCATTAGACAGAAGATTAATCAAAACTTGTCTTAACCTCTGTTGGTCTGTATTCATTATAAATGATTCTAAATTACTCTCAAATCTGAATATTGCCTTAGTCCTATTTGCATACTCTACAGTGGAAAGAGCAGTTTTACATATATCAACAATATCAGACTCTACAAATTCGAATTTTATCTTTCCCGACTCCATCCTTGAAAAATCAAGTATATCATTAATAATATGAAGAAGCATATCCGAGTTCTTATGGATTATCTCACTAAACTCCTCTTTCTCATGTTTACTAACATTCTCTGTTGTAAGAACACTTGAGAATCCAACTATAGCATTTAGCGGAGTACGTATTTCATGGCTCATGTTTGCTAGAAAAGAACTCTTTAGCTTATTCGACTCTTCAGCTCGTTCTTTTGCCGAAACTAGTTCAACTGCCGATAACTCAAGATTACGCTTTAGTTTATTAATCTTTAGTATATAATAGAATGCAATAATTATTATTACTATCAAAGAGATGAATATGGATAATAAAGCATAAAATACATTCTTAA